>JAIKWQ010000185.1 GCA_024684535.1 Eubacterium sp.
GGACATCTTGAAGCTCCTGAAGGATGGATTCACGAGATTAAAGTAGACTGATACAGTAGGCCTGAAGCATCTTTCGGAATATTTTTATAAAAAAATGAGGTACTTATAGGGATGATGAACACTGAAAGCAAATACTTCAAGGTGATGAAGATAATACTGATTCTGGCTCTTTTGGCGGGAATAATCGGATTTGTTATATCTGAGATTGTTCTTCCGAATGAGACAGACAGTGTTGAGTATGCCTGTGAGGAGTTTGACCCTCAGTGGACTCAGGTTAAGGAAGATGGAAGCAAAACACCTGTTGATGTACCCGGCAGACTCGAAACGGATGGCGAAGGAAAGGTTGTGATAGAAACTGAAATCACATCCAGACTTGCGCTTGCAGGGTACCTTGCTATCAGATCCGAAAGACAGGACATCAATATTTACGTAGGGGATAAGTTGCGTGCTTCATACTCTACGAAAAACACCAGGCCATACGGGCGTTCGAGCGCGAGTTACTATGTTTTCGCTAAGTTTTATTCGAATGATGAAGGAAAAGTACTCCGCGTAGAGTATGAGACAAACACCAGATATGCCGGACTTGTTGAAGAGATGTACTACGGAACCCAGACCGGTATTTGGATGAAATTCATCAAATCCGATGGTGTCGAGATGTTCATCGGTGTTATCATGGTACTTTTGGCGCTGTTGAGTATCTTTGCAGGTATTTTTATCAGGATAATGCACAAAGGTGCGATGTTCAGAGGCGGAGACATCATATATCTGGGAATAGGCATCCTTTTGGCGGGAATGTGGGTTGTGTTCAGATCTCCGTTCAGACAGATGATGTATTCAAACATATCATCTGCATCGGACATGACATTTTTCGCGCTGATGCTTATGCCGATTCCGTTCCTTATCTATATGAATGAGGTTCAGGAGTACAGATATAAAAAGCTGTACTCCGTAATCATAGCCGCGACGGTTCTTGATACGCTGGTTTGTATGATTTTGCAGTTTACAAACCTGGTGGATTTCCATCGTTCTGTTTTTGCTATGTTTGCATTGATAGGAATCACGATTCTTTCTTTCATAATTACAAATATCATTGATGTGGTCAAAAAACGTATAAACCGGTACAGCCTCATAGCGGTTGGACTTGCCGGAGTATGTATCTCCGGAGTTGTTCAGATGGTGACATATATCAATCAGTATATGACATTTGGAGGAATTCCGCTGTGTATCGGATTTATCTTTATGTTGGCTATGGCGGTTATCAGACTTATCAAAAATGCGGTCAATTCCGAGAACGAAAAACTCGAGGCGCAGCGCGCCAACAAAATGCAGGAAGAATTCCTCGCAAATATGTCTCACGAGATCAGAACACCGCTCAATGCGATTATCGGTCTCAATGAGATGATTATGAAAGAAACCTCAGAAAGTCATATCAAGGAGTATTCCAGTGATATCAAAGGCGCTAGTAAAGCGCTTCTCGGCCTAATAAATGATATTCTGGACTTCTCGAGAATAGAGGCCGGCAAAGTTGATATCACACCGGTTAAGTACTGGACAGCATTTTTGCTTACCGACAGTTACAACCTGATAGCAGGCAGAGCTGAGGAAAAGGGAATTGAGGTCAAGGTTGAGGCTGATCCGCGGACTCCTGAGCAGCTGTACGGTGATGAAACCCGCGTCAGACAGATTGTCACGAATCTTCTTACGAACGCCGTTAAGTATACCAATGAGGGACGAATCACACTTAAACTCCACTGGAGAAAAAACAGTATTGAAACGGCGCTCATACGTATATCCATTGAAGATACCGGTGTCGGAATAAGTGAAGAAGATCAGGAAAAGCTGTTCCGTTCGTTCCAGAGGGTTGATGAGAAAAGAAACAGAAATATCGAGGGTACCGGACTTGGTTTGGTTATCTGTAAGCAGTTGGTTGAGCTTATGGGCGGAAGAATTTGGGTCAAGAGTAAACTTGGAGAAGGTTCTGAGTTCTTCGTTGAGTTCCCGCAGATGATTGTTTCAGAGCATGGAATGGGAGAATTTACGCCGAAAGCGACACAGATAGAGGATGCCATAGCTGAGCATATTGCTACGTTTACGGCTCCCGAGGCGAAAATTCTTGTTGTTGATGATGTTGAGACAAACCTGAAGGTTATGAAAAATCTTCTGAAAGACACATATATAAGAATAGAAACGGCAACAAGCGGACAAGAGTGTTTGGATCTCACAGAGACCAACGGATATGATGTAATTTTCCTTGATCACAGAATGCCTGAGATGGACGGAGTCGAAACTCTTCACCATATGCGTGAGAGAGTGGACGATATCAACCAGGAGACACCGATAATTATGCTTACCGCAAACGTCGTTGCGGGTGCGCGTGAGAACTATCTGAGTGAAGGTTTCACTGACTATATCACGAAACCGATTCGTCAGGCTGAACTCAAGCAGATGCTTCTTGATTATTTGCCAATACACAAGATTCTCAGAAATGACGATCCAAACCCGAGAATTTTGGGATGATTGTTTGAATTGAAGGTATAACAAGAATTTAAAAAGGTCATGCGAAACATCGTTTCACATGACCTTTAATAATTGATTCAAATTTTATCAATCTACTGTGTAAGGCATCAATGCCACGTGGCGAGCACGTTTGATGGCTGATGTAAGCGCTCTCTGATGTTTAGCGCATGTTCCTGTAACACGTCTTGGAAGGATTTTTCCTCTCTCAGAGAGAAATCTCTTGAGTTTGGCTGTATCCTTGTAGTCGATATACTTGAAATCTTTCTCTGCACAAAATGCGCAAACCTTTTTTCTTCTACGTGGTGCGCGACGACGTCCTGCTGCGTCACCACCATGCTCCTTCTGAAATGCCATGGTTTAGTTCCTCCATTTCGAATATCAAGAGTTGAAGAACGGTATGTCATCATCGACTCCCTCGGGTACAGGCATGAAATCATCACCTGCATCAGCTCCCGAAGGTGAAGGTGGAGCGCCAGCTCCGTCTGAACCACCGAAGTTTCCGCCTGTAGCGGCATCGGCAGCGCTCTTGCGCTCAGCAAACTCTATTTCTTCTGCGATTATCTGAACGCTGTAGACTTTTTCACCGTTCTTATTCGTATAGTTATCGTTTTGTATACGTCCGACAAGAGACATCCGTGATCCTTTGTGGAAGTATTTTTCCACAAATTCTGCCGTCTTGCCAAAGGCCGTACAGTTAAAAAAATCGCTGTCAGGCTCGCCTTCACGAGTGAACCTGCGGTTTACGGCCAGTGAAAATCTTGCGATGGCCGTATTTGAACCCTGTGAATATCTGATCTCAGGGTCACGAGTAATATTACCCAATAAAATTACTTTATTCATATTTAAGACTCCTTCCATACTGTTGTCTGATGGTTGGCTCCGGTTTCGGACCGGCTACGTCTTATCAATCTTCAGCTTCTGCTCGTACAACTAAGTAGCGAAGCACGTTGTCCATAATGCGAAGTTTTTGTTCGAGCTGGCCCGGAATTTCAGGCTCTGCATCAAACTGAATGAAGTAGTAAAATCCTTCTGTCATCTTCTGGATTTCATACGCGAGCTGCTTGAGTCCCCACTCATCGACGTTTGTGATCTGTCCGCCGAGAGAAGTCACAGCCTCTTTTGCCTTATCAACAGTGGCAGTGCGTACTTCTTCATCAACTTTAGCACTAACAACCAGAGCTAATTCATACTTATTCATAGTTGCTTGCACCTCCTTTTGGTCTCCGGCTCTCCCATTTTTCGGGGAGAACAAGGATATTGATTACATCACGGAGTTCAATTGTAGCATAAAACTGTTAAATAAGTCAAGAAGTATTTTTGCTTGCGATAAATTCTTTTCTATAGTATAATGATTTTGTGTGACCAAAAATCTAAATCAGAAACTGTAAATTGTAAACGTAAGTTGGTGCATACAGTGGCCGGCAGAAAGGATTGCGGAAATGAAAAGAGTAGGGTTTTTGACGAGTGGTGGCGATTGCCAGGCGCTCAATGCTACGATGCGCGGAGTGGCAAAAGCATTGTATAACCATGATCCGAATACGGAAATCATAGGAATACTTGAAGGCTACAAAGGACTTATGTATGAAAACTATAAAAAAATGACCCCTTCGGATTTTTCGGGGATATTAACTGAGGGAGGAACTATACTCGGCTCGTCGAGACAGCCGTTTAAATATATGAGAAAGCCCGATGAAAACGGTATGGACAAAGTCGAAGCTATGAAAAAAACGTACAAAAAGCTCGGTCTTGACTGTCTGGTTATCCTCGGAGGAAACGGAACACAAAAAACGGCCAATCTTCTTCGAGAAGAGGGGTTGAATGTTGTCGGACTTCCGAAGACTATAGATAATGATATATGGGGAACCGATTTGACTTTCGGATTCCACTCTGCTATAGAGGTTGCAACCAATGCCATAGACTGTATCCACACAACGGCGTTCTCACATGGACGCGTGTTCATAGTGGAGGTTATGGGACACAAGGTAGGATGGATGACGCTCTACGCAGGAATCGCAGGAGGAGCAGATGTCATACTGATCCCCGAGATACCGTATGATATCGACAAGGTTGTGGCAGCTGTGGAAAAAAGAGAAAAAGACGGCAAACGTTTTTCGATACTTGCGGTCGCTGAGGGCGCTATTTCAAAAGAAGATGCGCTTCTGACCAAAAAAGAGAGAAAAGCAAAGCTTAAAAATAACCCGTATCCAAGTGTTTCGTACAAGATTGGTGCAGAGATAGAGGAGCGTACCGGTCAGGAAATACGTATCACTGTTCCGGGACATACACAGCGTGGAGGAAGCCCCTGTGCATACGACAGAGTGATATCGAGCAGACTCGGCGCTGCTGCGGCAGAGCTTATCATACAGGGGAAATATGGATATATGATGGGATTCAAGGGAGATGATATCGTTCCCGTACCTCTTGAAGAGGTTGCAGGAAAACTCAAATACGTAGATCCCGAGAGTGATATCATCAAAGAGACTCGCAGTCTCGGTATATCTTTTGGAAACTAAGTATTAAGGAATGGATTTAAAATGGCTTATCAGGCTTTATACCGCAAGTACAGACCGAAGGATTTTTCGGATGTACGCGGGCAGGACGCTATAGTAAAAACACTGAAAAATCAGATTTCATCAGGGCATGTGGGACACGCATATCTGTTTACAGGTACCAGGGGAACAGGAAAAACGACCGTAGCAAAAATTTTTGCGAAAGCGCTCAATTGTGAGAATCCCGGAGAAAACGGTCCTTGTTGTCAGTGCTCGAGATGCATGTCTATTGAAGACGGATCATCAATGAATGTTGTTGAGATAGATGGTGCTTCCAACAACAAAGTTGAGGATATCAGGCAGATCATAGATGAAATCCAATATTCACCCGCTGACGGCGGACGAAAGATATATATCATCGACGAGGTGCATATGGTCACCCCGCAGGCGTTCAATGCGCTTTTGAAAACGCTTGAAGAACCGCCTGAGTATATGACATTTATTCTGGCAACAACCGATCCGCAGAAGGTTCTTCCGACCATATTGTCCAGATGCCAGAGGTATGACTTCAAACGTATACCGATGGAAGTGATGATAGACAGGATGAAGGAACTTCTTGAAAAAGAAGGGATTGAGGCGGAAGACAGAGCGCTTAACTATATTGCAAGGACTGCAGACGGTGCGCTCAGGGATGCATTAAGTCTTTTGGAAGAGTGTATCTCGTACTACTTTGGAGAAAAGCTCACATTTGACAAGGTCCTGGCGGCTCTCGGCGCGGTTGATCAGACGGCATTTCACGAGTTGACTTCATCGATTATCAAAGCTGACGTGGAAAAAGTTGTCGACACTACTGAACAAATCACCATACAGGGAAAAGATTATCTGCAGTTTGCCAGATCGTATGTATGGTATTTGAGAAACCTTCTTATAGTAAAGACTGCAAAAGATGTAACCGGACTTATAGATATGTCTGAGGAGAATATCGATACGCTCAAAGGTTTTGCGGAGGAACTGGAAACCGAGCAGATTATCAGGTATATTCATGTGGTTTCATCTCTTATCACTGAATTGAGGTCGGCTACAGACCGTCGTGTGATATTTGAAGTTGCTATGATACGACTCAGCAAACCTCAGATGCAGACAGACTATGATTCGCTCATAGACCAGATACAGACACTTGAAACCGAAATCGAATTACTGAAAGATAAACTCGATGCAGGCGTATACAGTGTTGCAGCTCCTGCGGGAAAAGAAGCTGCAAAACAGGCACCCAAGCCCGAACCAAAGGTTATCAGACCCGAGGCGGTTCCGGATGATATAAAAAGTGTTATACAGAATTGGGATCACATACTTGGAAAAGTTTCAGCAATCCCTGCCAGAGGAATGCTTGGACCGTATCTGAAGCAGGCGGTTCCGTCGACGGATGATGAGGGACGCTTGGTACTTGCGTTTAGCGATGCATTTGCCAGACAGTATGTTGATACTGTTGATGGTGAGAATATGAAACTGATCAGAGACACGATAGCAGAGACGATAGAAAAAGAAGTGCGGGTAGTCACGAAAGACATCTCTGAAGCAGGGGACAGACTGGCTACAACCGATCTCAGAAAAATAATTAAGAATGTAGAGATCGAGACTATAGATTAGTATCAGAATATTTTTCGTAGATGGAGGTAATTTTTTAAATGGCTAGAAGAGGCGGAGGAATACCGGGAGGCGGAATGCCCGGCAACATGAACAATCTGATGAAGCAGGCGCAGAGGATGCAGCGTCAGATGGAGCAGAACCAGAAGGAGATGCAGGAAAAAGAATACGAGGCATCTGTGGGCGGTGGTGCAGTGAAAGTCACCATGTCAGGAAACAGAGAAGTGCTCTCGGTTAAGCTTTCTGAGGAAGTTGTGGATCCGGATGATATCGAAATGCTTGAAGATCTGATTGTGGCTGCGGTCAATGAAGCAAGCAGACAGATTGATGAAGACAGTGCCAAGTCGATGGAAGCGTTGACGGGTGGCATGAATCTCGGAGGATTTCCATTCTGATGAACTACTACAGTGATTCGATCAATCAGCTCATAGAAGAAATGTCGGCGCTACCGGGAATCGGTCCTAAGTCTGCGCAAAGACTGGCGTTTCACATACTTGAAATGCCGAAAGAAAGAGCTGAGAGGCTGAGCAAAAGCATATTGGACGCGAAGTCGAAGATCAGATTGTGCAAGGAGTGTTTCAACCTTTCGGACAGCGAGGTTTGTCCGATATGCGCTGACACAAAAAGAGATCACAAAATCATAATGGTAGTTGAGGAGCCTTCTGATTTGGTTGCGTATGAGAAAACAGGTCAGTATGAGGGGGTTTATCACGTGCTTCATGGCGCAGTGAACCCGATGATAGGAGTGCAACCTGAGAATCTCAAACTCAAGGAACTTTTGGTAAGGCTTACAAAAGAAGATGTGACGGAGGTTATAGTTGCCACAAACTCGACCGTTGAGGGAGAGGCAACCGCTCTCTGGATTAGCAAGTATGTCAAGCAGGCAGGGATAAAAGTGACACGTATAGCCAGTGGAGTTCCGGTTGGTGGAGCCCTTGAGTACGTAGACGAGATGACATTGTATCGTGCGCTGGAGGGCAGGACAGAGTTATGATATCAGAAAGATTGAAAAGTGGTTTGGAAAAAGAGGGTGCATCTGAGCACATTATGTGGAACCGCTTTGATATAAAGAGTAAACCCGTAAATGAAAAGAAATCAATCTACTTTATCTGGGCTTTCACACTTGCTGTAATTGTTTTTGGAGTGGGAAGTCTCCTTTTGTTGTCTCTGCAGTTCGGGAACAGGTGTTATATGCATTATTCTGTTGTAAGCGAAGTGGAGAGAAGCGATTCAAACAATGTAGAATATAGATATTTTCAGAAAAATATCCTGAAGTTCTCAAATAACGGAATAAGTCTGATTGACTGGGCGGGAAGACCTGTCTGGAACGGCGGATATGAGATGAAACAGGTTCAGGTCGATACCTGCGAAAAAAGGGTTATTGCAGCTGATGTAGGAGGAACTTCGTTTCACGTATACAACGGAGAAGATGAAGGAGTTGGGATGGACACGTCATATCCCATAGTCAGAGCCAGGGTATCAGCACAGGGTGTGGCAGCGGTGTTGGAGCAGGAATCGGAATCGAATACGCTTAAGCTTTACAATCCGTACAGCAATTCGAGCAACCTGATTGCTGAGATACCGACGGTTGTGGCAGATGACGGTTATCCGATGGATTATGATATATCTCCGGATGGAGCGACTGTAGTTGCATCATATATGACTACAGCCGGAAATGAAGCAAAAAGCCAGGTGAACTTCTACAATTTTTCAGAAGTCGGCAAGGACAACAACATGCTTGTCGGTGGAAAGGAATATGACAAAGAGATTGTCTCGCAGATATCATTTTTATCAGAAGATACGGTGGCCATCTTCAGGGAAAAAGGAGTGGATGTTTACAAAAATATGAAGAAACCTGAACTTTTGTACACGAAAGAGTTCAAAGATACGGTGCAGAGTATAGCTTACAGTGAAGAATATCTGGGTGTGGTTACGACAGATGCCTCTTCAAAGAATAAAACTCTTCATGTTTATGATATCAACGGTAAGGATGTTTTGGAAAAACCGATTGATTATGAGTACAAAGAGTTCAGGATTTACGGTGAGGAGATATTCTTCTATGCGCCCCACAGGGTTGATATAGTTCGTATGAACGGAAAAGAAAAATTTGCCTGCGATTTCGATGTGGAGACTGACGGTGTGTTCCCGGGAGGGAATAATGTCGAGTACATCCTGGTTGACTACAACACAATAAAAAAAGTTCGCATCAAACGATAGAGAGATTATCGATAGAGTATTTATATAGAAGAAAGAAGGTTAAAAATTGAGTCCGATCATAATTGAGATCATAGCATTGGTGATTCTTATACTGTCTGTGGTGGACGGCTGGCACAGGGGATTCTTGCGAAAACTGTACGGTTTGGTCAAGTTTATCGTGCTTATCATACTGACGATAGTTCTTGCGATAGGATTCTGGTATGTGTTGCCGCTTGATCCGGGGACCAGAGAGGGCGTAGCATTTTTGCTGGCGCTTATCGTATCGGCTGTTGCGCTCGGCTTGATAGAGCATATTTTGAAGATAGTGGACAAAATTCCTGTGCTTAAAACAATCAACAGAATAGGTGGCGCGCTGGTCGGGCTTGTGCTCGGAGTTATCACCGTCTGGGTGGCTATCCTTGTAATTGGGTATCTCAGTGAGGTGGCCTGGTGTCGAAGTGTGTCTGAAGCCGTATCTCAGAGCTTTGTTCTGTCCAAGCTTCAGATGTTCACACCGTTTGACCTTTTCAAATAAGAAAAATCGGGACATTTTTCCAAAAATAAGTTGACAAGAACCGATTTATGCGGTATTATGTTAGGGCGTGTCTGTGCGGACGCCCTTTTTTGGTGCGCACAGATACAGATTAAAAAGAACAGGAGGTGAAAATTAATGCCAACATTTAACCAGCTTGTCAAGCAGGGAAGAAAATCGGTTGCAAAGAAATCGAATTCTCCCGCTCTGCAGTCAACTTACAACTCACTGAAGAAAAAGCCGGTCAAAGCCAGCTCTCCTCAGAAGAGAGGTGTTTGTACTGTAGTTCGTACTGCTACACCGAAGAAGCCGAATTCAGCACTTCGTAAAATCGCCAGAGTTCGTCTTTCAAACGGCATCGAGGTAACAAGTTATATTCCGGGCGAAGGTCACAACCTTCAGGAGCATAGCGTGGTTATGATTCGTGGCGGACGTGTCAAGGACCTTCCGGGTACCAGATACCACATCATCCGTGGAACACTCGATACAGCCGGTGTTGCTGACAGAAAGCAGGCTCGTTCCAAATACGGAGCGAAAAGACCTAAGGCATCCAAGTGATGCGAAAGCAAGACAGGTTACACGATACTGTCGCGCTGCAGGGTAATGTACCGGATTAATTTTCACGTTTTTATATTTTTATATTCAATGGGAGAAAGATCTGGTGCGTATCACAATGTGTAATCTTCTATATTAAGAAGATTTAATGTGAGTACCTATGATTTAATATTATTATTAAGGAGGGAAGAATCGTGCCACGTAAAGGACATATTCAGAAAAGAGATGTATTGGCAGATCCCGTCTACAAAAACAAAGTCGTAACTAAGCTCATCAACAACATTATGCTCGACGGCAAAAAGGGCGTAGCCCAGAAGATCGTTTACGGAGCATTTGAGGAAGTTGCAGAGAAGACCGGCAAGGACGCGCTTGAGGTTTTCGATGAGGCTCTCAAAAATGTTATGCCTGAGCTTGAGGTTAAGGCAAGACGAATCGGTGGTTCTACATATCAGGTACCGATTGAGGTTCGTCCGGATCGTAGACAGGCTCTGGCTCTTCGCTGGCTCACTACGTTTTCACGCGCAAGAGGCGAGAAAACTATGAAAGAGAGACTTGCGGGAGAAATCATGGATGCGGCTAACAACACAGGCGCAGCTGTGAAGAGAAAAGAAGACATGCACAAGATGGCAGAGGCAAACAAAGCCTTTGCACACTATCGCTGGTAATTTAGGAGGAAAAGTCAATGGCTGGAAGAGAATATCCATTGGAGCGTACCAGAAATATTGGTATTATGGCTCATATTGATGCCGGCAAGACTACGCTTACAGAGCGTATCCTTTATTATACCGGTGTCAACTACAAAATAGGTGAGACTCATGACGGTGCATCTACGATGGACTGGATGGATCAGGAGAAGGAGAGAGGTATCACAATTACTTCTGCTGCTACAACCTGCCACTGGACACTCGAAGATCATCACAAGGCAAAAGACGGTGCTCTTGAGCATCGTATCAACATCATCGATACTCCGGGACACGTTGACTTCACTGTAGAGGTGGAGAGATCACTTCGTGTACTTGACGGAGCAGTAGGTGTGTTCGATGCAAAAGCCGGAGTTGAGCCACAGTCTGAAAACGTATGGCGTCAGGCAGACACATACAATGTACCCCGTATGGCGTTCATCAACAAGATGGATAAGCTGGGAGCAGACTTCTTCTACTCAGTACAGACAATCATTGACCGTCTTGGCAAAAATGCCATCCCGGTTCAGATTCCGATTGGTAAAGAAGATGATTTCATCGGACTTATCGACCTGTTTGAGATGGAAGCATACTACTACAAAGATGACGAGGGAAAAGATATCGAGATCAAAGAGATTCCTGATGATTTGAAAGACCTCGCAAACGAGTGGAGAGAAAACCTGATCGAGAAAGTATGCGAGCTCGATGAGGATCTCGAAATGAAATACCTTGAGTTCCTGGATGGTGGAGAGGAGCCTACTATCGACGAGATGAAGGCTGCGCTTCGTAAAGGAACAATTGCTTGTACTGCAGTACCTGTTTACTGTGGTTCAGCATACAAAAACAAAGGTGTGCAGAAACTCCTTGACGGTGTCATCGAGTATATGCCGGCACCGACAGATATCCCTGATATCACAGGAACAGACCTTGAAGGAAATGAGACAGTACGTCACTCATCAGATGAGGAGCCGTTCTCAGCTCTTGCATTCAAGATCATGGCTGACCCGTTCGTAGGAAAGCTTGCATTTTTCCGTGTGTATTCAGGAACATTGAACTCAGGTTCATACGTGCTTAATGCAACAAAGGGCAAGAAAGAGCGTGTCGGACGTATCCTTCAGATGCACGCTAACTCAAGATCAGAGCTTGACAAGGTTTACTCAGGAGATATCGCAGCGGCAGTCGGATTCAAGACTACTGCAACAGGTGATACAATCTGTGACGAGCAGAACCCTGTTATCCTCGAGTCTATGGAATTCCCTGAGCCTGTTATCGAGCTCGCTATTGAGCCGAAAACGAAAAATGACCAGGGTAAGATGGGTGAGGCTTTGGCTAAACTTGCTGAAGAGGATCCTACATTCCGTGCTCATACTAATTCAGAAACAGGTCAGACAATCATCGCCGGAATGGGCGAGCTTCACCTGGAGATTATCGTAGATCGTCTTCTCCGTGAGTTCAAGGTTGAGGCTAATGTCGGAGCACCTCAGGTTGCATACAAAGAAGCATTTACAAAAGAAGTCGATATCGACTCCAAATATGCTAAGCAGTCAGGTGGTCGTGGTCAGTACGGACACTGCTGCGTGAAGTTCACACCGATCAATCCGAACGGAGAGACAACATACGAGTTCGAGTCAACTGTAGTCGGTGGAGCGATTCCGAAAGAGTATATCCCGGCAGTAGACGGCGGTATCCAGGAAGCTATGCAGGCAGGTATCCTCGCAGGATTCCCGGTACTCGGTGTTCATGCAAACTGCTACCATGGATCATACCACGAAGTCGACTCTTCAGAGATGGCGTTCCATATCGCCGGATCTATGGCTTTCAAAGAGGCTATGCAGAAAGGAAATGCAGTTCTTCTTGAGCCTATCATGAAGGTCGAGGTAACGATGCCTGAGGAGTATATGGGTGACGTTATCGGTTCGCTCAACGCAAAACGTGGACAGATCGAAGGAATGGACGATGTCGGCGGTGGAAAAATCGTTCGCGCATTCGTACCTCTTGCAGAGATGTTCGGATATGCAACAGAGCTTCGTTCTTCAACTCAGGGACGTGGTAACTACTCAATGTTCTTTGAGAAGTACGAGCAGTGCCCGAAGAACGTACAGGAAAAGGTTCTTTCCCAGAAAAATGGTCAGTAATTAAAGAAAACAAAGAAAATGCTTGCATTTTTCGGGAAAATCTCATATAATGTAGCTTATGGAATTTGTATCTAATTATTTTTTAGGAGGAATTTAAAAATGGCTAAGGAAAAGTATGTAAGAAGTAAGCCACACGTAAACATCGGTACTATCGGTCACGTAGACCATGGTAAGACAACTCTTACTGCTGCAATCACAAAGGTTCTTTCAGAGCGTGTAGCAGGAAACGAGGCTACTGACTTCGAGAATATCGACAAAGCACCGGAAGAGAGAGAGCGTGGAATCACAATCTCTACAGCTCACGTTGAGTACGAGACAGACAAACGTCACTCTGCTCACGTAGACTGCCCGGGACATGCTGACTATGTAAAGAACATGATCACTGGTGCAGCACAGATGGATGGAGCTATCCTTGTTGTTGCAGCTACTGATGGTGTTATGGCACAGACAAAAGAGCACATCCTTCTGTCTCGTCAGGTAGGTGTGCCGAAGATCGTTGTATTCCTGAACAAGTGCGACAGCCCTGACATCGATGATGAGCTTCTTGAGCTCGTTGAGATGGAAGTTGTTGAGAAGCTTGAGGAGTACGGATTCAATGATTGCCCGATCATCAAAGGATCAGCTCTTAAGGCTCTTGAAGATCCTTCAGGTGAGTGGGGAGACAAGATCATGGAGCTTATGGATACAATCGATGAGTATATCCCTGATCCTGAGCGTGATACAGACAAACCTTTCGTTATGCCTGTAGAGGACGTATTCTCAATCACAGGACGTGGTACTGTTGCTACAGGACGTGTAGAGGCAGGAACACTTCACCTCAATGATGAGGTTGAAATCGTTGGTATCAAAGAGGAGACACAGAAGACAGTCGTTACCGGTATCGAGATGTTCCACAAAGAGCTTGATGAGGCTCAGGCCGGAGACAACGCCGGAGTTCTTCTTCGTGGTATCCAGAAAACAGAGATCGAGCGTGGACAGGTTCTTGCAGCTCCGGGATCTCTTACATGCCACACTAAGTTTACTGCTCAGGTTTACGTACTTAAGCAGGAAGAGGGTGGACGTCATACACCTTTCTTCGCAAACTATCGTCCACAGTTCTACTTCCGTACAACTGACGTAACAGGTATCGTTAGTGATTTGAAGGACAACGATGGAAATGCAGCAGAGATGTGCATGCCTGGTGATAACGTAGAGATGACAATCGAGCTCATCCACCCAATCGCTATGAGCCAGGGTCTTACATTCGCTATCCGCGAGGGTGGTCGTACAGTAGGATCAGGTCGTGTTGCTAACATCATCGACTGATGTGTACATTAGCAGACTGAGACTAAGTATAAATAGTAGGAGCAGCGAGTTTACTCGTATGCTCCTACTTTTATAATTTTTTTGATACAATATAAAGAAGTGACACTTGACAAGAGGAAGGCTGGTTATTATGAGTGAAGCAGTTATAGAACTCTCTGATATTGTCAAATCATATGGTAAGCATGAAGTTCTGAAAGGCGTAAATATGACCGTAAACAAAGGTGATATATACGGTCTGGTTGGAAAAAACGGCGCAGGAAAAACTACACTTTTCAAGGTTGTATTGGGGTTGTCTGAGTTTCAAAAGGGAACCCTTTCTATACTTGGCGCGAAAAATAAACAGGAGAACGATGCAAACCGAAGGAATATCGGTTTCTTCGTCGGCTCAAGCTTTTTCGGATACCTAAGCGGAAGAGCTAATCTTGATTATTTTCGTCGGGTAAAGGGTGTTGAGGACCCGAAGGATATCGACAGGGTTTTGGAAATAGCGGATTTGATAAGAGTACAAAAGAAAAAGTCATTTTTTATCCTGCTTGGTATTGAAGTATGTCTGATTATAGTTGCTGCATTGCTGTCGATTGTGCTTCATTTTTTGGACAAAAATACACAGTTTACAACTTTTGTCAGTCTGTTTGACGGCATGGTGCCACTTATGATAGGAATCCCGAGTTTAATTATGGCTGGGTGGTATGGATACTCGTACCGATAGTATATATAGTATTGCCGGTATGGCTTTCGACGGTTATATTCAGAAAAAAAGAATTGGAGTTCTAAAATATGAATATCAATCAGATTAGATATGTGCTTGAGGTATCATCTTCCTCATCGATGCGAGAAGCGGCGACTAAGCTTTTTATATCGCAACCTGCGCTCTCGGCAAGCATCAGAGAACTCGAGGAAGAGCTCGGGATACTCATTTTTGAGAGAACAAATAAGGGTATATCTTTGACTGACGAAGGAAGAGAGTTTGTGACCTATGCGAAAAAAGCAGTCGGTCAGTATGAGATTCTCGAGGACAGATATCTCTCGAAAAACAGTGACAAAGAACGGTTTTCCGTTTCGACGCAGCATTATAACTTCGCTATCAAAGCGTTTACGTCCGTTATACGGGATGCTGATCCCGAGCGGTATATTTTTCAGATTCACGAGACCAGGACAAAAGATGTTTTGGAGGATGTGAGAAGTTTGAAAAGCGAGGTTGGGATTATCTCGTTTTCAGGCGCGAATGAGAGCGTAATCAAAAAGCTGTTTAAGGATTATCAGCTTGAGTTTACACCGCTGATGAAAAGAGAAACCTACATATACGTGTGGGAAGATCACGAATTTGCCGGAAGAAAAGAAATATCACTGGATGAGTTGAAGGACTATCCCTGTGTTTCGTTTGACCAGGGAGATGAGGGTGAGTATTATCTGACAGAGGAAGCGATGGCTGACTACGATTTTGAAAAAATGATCAAGTCGGATGACAGGGCGACTACTATGGAGATCATAGCTGATCTTCAGGGATACTCTATAGGATCGGGAATGCTGTCCGGTGATGATGCGGTGTTAAAAGGTTTGGTTTCCATAAAACTGAAAGAAGAGGATCCGCTTATCATAGGATATATAACCAGGCGAGGAAGCGTAATGTCCGAGTATGGTGAGGCATATGTGAAAGAAATACTGAAATACAAGGAATTATAGTATAAAAACATATCATAATATCTGCAGTATGTAATGACCGTCCGATGGGCGGTCATTTTTGTGATAAGCAATAGTTATCGCTAACGATAAAGACAGACGAATTTACAAGACGTAAAGTCTGTGATATGATATGAGCATCTTGAAAAAAGGAGGTACGGAATATGTTGAACCAGCGAATGATATTCATGGATAAACTCATGTGTTGTCGAATGGTGTCTCACCGGGCTGATCATATGGCTTGGGCGTTCGATTGTAGTTCCGTACGCTCTGCAGTGACACGATGTTGCTGATTCAGGAAAATGTGTTTGCCATATGCCATTTGCCCGGTAGCTACCCTACAAGCTGCCGGGTTTTTTGATGGCAGAAATTCAGAATTAAATTTAAGTCGAAAGAAGGATAACAAAAATGAGCTTGAACATAAATTCATTACTGATACATGGAGGAATAGACGGAGACGAAACAACAGGAGCGGTTAATGTTCCGATATACCAGACATCAACATACAAGCAGGACGGTCTGGGAAAAGACAGAGGTTGGGAATACTCAAGAACAGGAAATCCGACCAGAGCGGCTCTCGAAAAGCTGATAGCCGATCTCGAACAGGGAGAATACGGACTTGCATTTGCGTCCGGGCTTGCAGCGATAAGCACTGTTCTTTCACTATTTAAATCCGGAGATAAACTGATAGTATCTGACAACATATACGGAGGAACATTCAGAATACTTGATAACGTGTTTGATAATTTTGATATCACTTACAGAATAGTTGATACTTCAAATACAAGTGCTGTTGAAGATGCAATCGATGATGATGTGAAAGCGATATATGTGGAGAGCCCTGCCAACCCTCTCCTGACGGTCACAGACATCGAAGCAGTATCAAAAATAGCAAAAAAATACAACAAACTATTGATTGTTGATAACACATTTTTAACTCCCTATTTACAAAGACCAATCACACTTGGAGCTGATATAGTGATTCACAGTGGAACCAAGTATTTGGGAGGACACAGTGACACTGTATCCGGCTTTGTGGTGGTCGACAACAAGGAGCTTGCAGACAAATTGTATTATCTGCAAAATGCCATAGGAGGTGTGCTTGGACCGTTTGACAGTTTCCTGATAATACGTGGGATAAAAACGCTTGGAGTCAGGATGGACAGACATGAAAAAAATGCAGAAATAATAGCTAATTGGTTGGTGGAAAGCGGTTATGTTACAAAGGTTTACTATCCCGGATTGAAAACAGATCCCGGTTACGAGGTTCAGAAAAAGCAGGCTGACGGAGCCGGAGCGATGATATCGTTTGTTCTGAAAGAAGAATATGATTACAAAAAGTTTTTTGAAAACCTAAAACTTATAACCCTGGCGGAGAGTCTCGGTGGAGTGGAGTCACTTGTCTGTCATCCCGCGAGTA
>JAIKWQ010000188.1 GCA_024684535.1 Eubacterium sp.
AAGCGGAGGCTCGGTCTCAGCCGCAACATCATGTCCCTCTATATCAGGGGTGTCTACCTCAAAGCTTGAACTTGTAACCAAACGAAGCTGTTCAGAAGCGGCTGATTGAAGCTGCTGTTTGTACTGATTGAACTGCTGAACAAGATTGATACACTTGTTGCGGATACGATCGTATTCATCTTCTGCTTCAGTAACAATTCGCGTAGCCTTATTTCTTGCTTCTTTTTCGATTGATTCTGCCTTGAGAACTGCAGCATCCTTTGTCTCTTTGGATGTTTTTTCTGCGAGAACAAGAGCCTTCTGCATAGTTGACTCTATGGATCTGTAGTACTGGATTCCTTCAGTCAATGTCTTGATCTGTTTTTTCAGCTCTTCATTCTCTGTATACAGTTCTTTATAGTTGGCGTACACCAATTCCAGGTACTCATCCACATCAAGCTTGTGGTATTTGCGACCTTTGGCGTACATTTTTTTGTTTTCTAATTCTACCGGCGAGAGCATTCTCGGCTACCTCCTAGAATTCTTTTTCTATAGTCGGCATCATAGATACCGTATTCTGCTCAATGGAAATCGCATCACTGCTTATATCGATATTCTCAGGCGAGAATATGAATATATACTTGGAGATCTGGTTGTATTTACCGTTTATAGCATAAATACATCCGGAAATAAAGTCCATTATACGCTGAGCATCATCAGGATCAAATCCTTCAAGATTTACAACAACCGGACGTCCCGAAAGAAGTTTGTTGCAGATTTCCTGTGAATCTTCAAATGAATTAGGAGAAATGATATTTACTTGCATTGCTGGTTTCATTGGCACCACCTTTGGTTTGGAATTCAAAAAGCTTGGACGTTTTGATGTTTCTTCTTCGTCAGTTTCATCGTTTCTCGATTGAACATTTGGACGTTTGCGAGGCTCTCTTCTCACTTCGCTCACGTTTTCATTTTCAAATTCTTCGTCGTACTCATCTTCATAGTCTTCGTCGCCGTCTAAGCGAAAGAAGTTCATCAATGAATTAAAAGCCATCTTTCTTCTTTCCTTTCTAAATGTAGATTCTGCTTCCGAAGATGCCGGTTCCTACTCTGACGTAAGTCGCGCCCTCCTCTATGGCAACTTCATAATCGCCGGTCATCCCCATGGACAATTCGTCCATATATATATTATCAATGTTTTTGCTGTTTATGTCAACCATTTTTTCACGTAAATCGCAAAAAATTGTGCGATTTTGCTCCGGAACCTCTACATATGGTGCTATTGTCATCAGTCCGCGAACTTTAATAGCGGAGAATTGTGATATTTTTCGTAAGAATTCTTCAACTTCTGACATGGGCAAACCGAATTTTGTATCTTCTCCTGCTACGTTTACCTCTACCAAAATCTCTGCAACCAGTCCTGCGTTACCGAATTGCTTGTTGATTTCCTCGGCAAGACGTATTGAATCAACACTGTGAATGCGTTTGACACGTCCCGGAAGCATTTTTACCTTGTTTCGTTGCAGATGACCTATCATATGCCATTCAAGGCTTTCCGGCAGAGAGTCATGCTTTTCAACAAGTTCTTGTACCTTGTTCTCACCAAAAATATTTATTCCGCAGTCTATAGCCTCTTGTATCATTTCTATAGGCTTTGTCTTACTGACTGCTATCAGAGTGACTTCACTTCTGTCGCGTCCGGCTCTGTCGCAGGCAGCCTGTATTTTTGCTTCGACATCTTTCAGATTTTCAGTAACCATTTGTGTTTTCCTCCAAATTTTTAATCTATAAAATCATCGTCATTTAATTCTTTCGGATCAACGACGATATGGTCAAATACATTTAATCCGTCTTTTGTGGTGTCGGATACAATGCTGTACTCTTTGTTATGATACATGACTTCCACAGGTTTAAATCGGCAGAAACCTTCATTTACATTATAGACGCCTTCGACAGATTTTGTCTTATCCAGCTTAAATGTTCCTCCGCCACCGGCCAGTATGACATCACCTTTGTTTAAACGGTTATCTCTGATGTAGTAAAATTCATTTTCGCTGTAGCTGGATGTCAGATCTATGTTTTCAACGGAAGTATTGCCTTCTTCATCCGTGCTTTGTTTGATGACAGTCATTTTTCCGTCTGATGATACACAGAAATCTTTTGGTATCTCGAAATAATTCTTAGTCAAAATTGATGAATTCGGTATTTTCAGACCTTTGGCAGACCTGAGCGCGAATTCTATGCGCAAAAATCTGTCGTTTATGTAGCGTTCCATAAACCTGGATGTGGAAAGCTTGACGAAATGCTTGTTGTCCTTCATATAATGCTTGATTGAAGCATTAAACGAAGTTCCGTCTTTATTTATTGTGATTCTTACAGTATCAAGGTCTTTAAGCGCAGCATAATAATTGTCGTCAAGCATCGCTATAAGTGACCAGTCGTTTGATGTGACAAGTTTATAAGCGGGTTCATCAACGACGATTTTTCCATTAGCAGCGACCTGTTTGCGCTCAACTGTTCCGGATTTGTCAAGGACGTCTTTGTTTACGCCTGATTCCGATACGTTTTCATATCCGTCCGTGTAGTATGAAACCACTCCGCTTCGTGGAGCTTTATATTTTTTGTATGAGAGATCCTGCCCATTGGTTTTCAACATTTTTTTCATATCTTTGTAGAGATTGCTTCTGCTCTGCTCCAATAAAAGACTGTTCATGCGAAAATGAAAATCAGCGAGCTGTGAATGAGATGACAGAGAATAGGTGTTGTAAAACGTCTCAATCTGTTCCCTGACTGACGATACTTCAGCACCGCCCTTCGCGTCATTTTTAAGCGTTCCGAGCATATCGCTCAGCGTATCATCATAATCAAGGGTATATACAACATCTCCCTCTCCAACACGATACCCTTCAGGTATAAAATAATTTACGAATCCCTCGTCATCTGAATTTACGATTTGTTCTTTCCTGAGTACATATGCATACAAAGGTGAGTCGTCAGATATTTCAGAAGTGTTTACTTCATATATGGATATATGTTTTTTTGTGAAAAGGTTCCACGCAAGAATAACAAGATACAAAAATATAATGAGCGTCAAAAAGAAAGCTATCCCGGGTTGAAATCCGCGACGCATATTTACTACATTATGATCTTTTACATTCTGACGAGATCTCGCCAATCCAGATCACCTCGTTCCAAAGCTCTGACGAGCAGTTCTGCCGTTGCAACGTTGGTTGCCAATGGTATATTGTGTATATCGCACAATCTGAAAACATCGTGAACCGTAGGCTCGTGTGACTTTTGTGTTTCAGGGTCACGAAGAAAAATGACCAGATCGATTTCGTTGTTCTCAATCTGTGCGCCAAGCTGCTTGGCACCACCTAAATGCCCTGCCAGATACTTGTGTATGTTTAAGTTGGTTACTTCTTCGATAAGTCTTCCCGTAGTGCCTGTCGCAAAAATGCTATGCTTACACAGTGTTCCCTGATAGGCTATACAAAAATTCTGCATAAGTATTTTTTTTGCATCATGCGCAATCAAACCTATATTCATATATCCCCCTTATAAAGGTCGGCATCACCGGCTGTTCTTCGCCGTTGCGGTTGAATACCGATGTTTAATAGTATCCCTATAGATATCATATTACTCCAAAATGAAGTAAGACCGTTGCTTAGGAAAGGAAGCGGAAGTCCTGTATTCGGAAGTATCGATGTTGCCACGCCGATGTTGAAAAATATCTGAAAACAGTACATCGCACCGATGCCGATAGCAATCATCATACCCAAATAATCCCTGGAATGCTTCGCAACGATGAAACATTTAAAAATAAGCACGGATAAAAGTGCAATTATTATCAGACAACCGATAAATCCAAACTCCTCTCCTATAGGTGTCCAGACGAAATCACTGTCTCTGACGCTGACGTTATTGTAGTTTCTTGTCAGATCTCCTGTGTCAGCTATCATTTTTCCGTAGAGTTTTCCTGATGCTATGGACAACACTGAGTTGTTCTGCTGGAACATCGTTCCCAATGCTGCTTCTTCAGGATGCAGAAATCCAAGTATACGGTCAACCTGGTATTCATTCAGAAGCTTCTGGTTTGGTTGCTGAATATACCAGAACAACACTCCGATTGACGGTATAACGATACCTGCAACAGGTCCGAGTATTTTTGCACCCACTCCGGAACTGATCAGCATAATAGCGAGCACCATGAAGATAACAATACTTGACGACAAATCAGACTGTACCAGAATGAAGCCTGTAGGAATAATTGTAATTCCACATGCTATGAAAAATGTTTTCCAGCTGTTTATTTTTTTGTCTTCACGCATCATATATCTGTTGAAAAATGCCGCGAGCGTGACGATAAGTATTACTTTGACAAGCTCGGAAGGCTGAAAGTTGATCACTTTCAAATCAAGCCATCTGAAAGACCCTGTATTTAAGTCAGTTCCTATCGGCGAAAACCTGGTAGCGGCCACCATAAGTGTACCGATTATATAAAAGAACGGTATGTACTGGCATATAGTATGATAATCAATTACTGAAACTACAGCCATTACTATAAAACCAAATATCAAACCTATTATCTGTTTTGACACAGAAAAACTCGGTGCAACTTTTGAAAGGATAAACGTGCTGATTCCTACGAGTACAACAATAACACCAATCAGAAAGAAATCATATTTTTTCCAATTGTATCTTTTCAAAGCTATCCATTTGAAAATCTTCCAGTCAAAAATGTTCATATGTTTATCCTTTATAAAATAGTATAAATATCAGTCTGTAACAACGTTGCTTCCGAGTGAAGGTACTTTGACTTTTTCGTTCAAAAGTTTATCTCTTGATTTCTCATCAAAATAATATCTGTAAATCTTGCTTGCAAGCTCGGCAGCATTTGACGAAGTAAATCCGTTTGGTATCTGAACGGTAACTGAAATCTCCGGATTGTTGTATGGCGCGAAACTTACAAACAAAGCGTGGTTAGGCACATTGTCATTTACCTGAGCCGTACCTGTTTTTCCTGCTACTTCTACAGGAAGTTTTTTGAACAACGGCGTGATGCTTCCGTCTGATACCACCTTGTGCATACCTGTTTTGACAGCATTAAGTGTTGATGGTGTAAGTTCAAGTTTGTCTTTAATATTTGCTTTGTTTTTCTTGTCCTTGTCATTTTGTGAATTTCTGATTTTGTCAACCAAAGTCAAATCATAACAGGTTCCTCCGCTGGCAAGAGTTGTGACATATCTTGAAAGCTGCGCCGGAGTATAACTGTGCGAACCCTGCCCTATGGCAGAACGTACAGTATCAATATCCGAAAATGTCGGTTCGGCCTCGGAAAGTTCCACGCCGGATTTTGAAGTCAGACCATACATGTCGGCATATTTTTTCAGAAGCGCCAAACCACGCTCGTTGTCAACCACGTTTTCCTTTCCGTTTCCGAGCCTGTATCCCATCTCGTAAAAGAAATAGTTACATGAGTGCTGTATGGCTTGAGTAACATTGATGTTTCCATGACCTACGCTGCTCCAACATTTCGGCCAGGGGCGATTGATCTTATCAAATGTTACCTTGTCTTTTACCCTGTCATTGAGACCTACAACGCCCTCTTCCAGTACTGTTGTCGCGGTGATCATTTTGAAAGTTGATCCCGGAGCTGTTTTTTGTTGAGTTGCCCGGTTCATAAGCGGTGATGCTGAGCTGGTACTGATTTTTGAATAATAATCACTGTCTACCGAGTTAGCAAATTTATTATTGTCATAGCTTGGATATGAAACCATAGACATAACTTTGCCTGTTTTTACATCGGTTACAACAACTGAACAGGCACAGGGAGTAAGCCCCAGTTCGCCAACGGACAGTTCCATTTCAGAAATCTTTTTACGTATGAAACTATACGGAGACATCGAACCTGTTTCGAGGTCGGTGTATTCTGATTTATTATACTTAATAACTTTTTGATCAAACATCAACAGGCATATTTCATCTCCCGTGAGCAATCCCTGATCAATCATTACTTTGTATATACATTTGTCAAAATCGACATCATCCTGAAGTTCATCAATGATGTAATTTCTGATTTTTTCAAACACTTCCTCGGAACTGTAGTAGTTTGCGTCGATATCCAGGTTTTCGAGGTTTACCCAGTTGTTTTTCGCGGCATACACGAGGAATTCACTTAGTGATATATCGCCTTTTTTGTATTTTTCAAATGTTGAATCACTTGTATCCATTGATTTGGAATCAAGAATTCCTAACTTAACAAGCATATCATAAATATACTCCAGATAAGCTCGGGTGGATTTTGAAAGTGATTTATTCTTCGTTGTATTATAATATGTTATCGTTTTTTTTATTTTTCTGATGACTCTTTTTTTGATGCCGGTAAAACGAGAGTATATTCTTTTTTCAAGTTTTGAGGCATCGTCCTCTGAAAAACGTGTGACATCTATAATGCTGTTTTGGATTATTGCTTTGTATACATCATATATTGATACAAGGATTCCGGATGCTTTTTTACCTTTTGTACCATGACTTTTGCTGTCAACAAGTTTTGACAAGAGTATACCTGCAATATTCTTCGCGGCAAGTGTATAAGTGGCTTTCTGTAGTTTTGAATCAATTGAAAGATATACATCATTTCCGCTTACAGGATCTTTTGTTTTTGCCTGATTTACGATACGCGAACTTGAATCAAGTACAAGAGTTTCAGAACCCTTGCTGCCTTTCAGAGTGTCTTCGTATGCTTTTTCGATTCCTGTTTTACCAATCTGATCTGATGCTGAGTATTCATTTTCTTTTTCAGTGTCTCTGAACTGCTCAAGCTGCTCAGATGAAACAAGTCCGGTATATCCGATTATATGAGAAAAATATTCACTGGCATAGTAAACTCTGTGAAGCTCTGTTGCGATTTCAACGCCCGGCAAATCAGCTGAACTCTCTTTCACTGCCGCTACTGTTTTTTCGTTTACATTTGAACTGACTGTGATAGGCTCATACTTAGAATAAGTCTTCATAAGCATAGCGTATCTGAGAGTCATTATCTGCAGCGCTTCTTCATCGGTATAGTTTGGTTCGAGTTTTTCATTTGTTTCCGGGTCGGTTTTTTCAGGACTGAAAAATCTGGTAGTATTTGGTTTGTCTGTAGTTCTTAAGTAGTTAAATACTTGTTCTGCAGACATGTTTTGTTGCGCTTCTTCAAGTTCATCAACACTTTTTTTGAAAAAAATGTCACGCTTGAAACGCAATTCTTCGTTTTTATCAACACGAAAGACTTTTTTTCCTTTTTTGTTTATTTTTATTGGAAATTCAATTTCTATTTTGTCACCGTTTTTTTTGATAAGCTTAAAAAGCTTCAGTATCATTTTGTTTTTGTCTATATTATTGTCAAGTTCACCGGTGTCCTCGAGTGTTACGGCATAACTTTGTTCATTTCCTGCAAGCAGTTTGCCGTTACAATCATATATTTCACCTCTTGCGCTTTTGATTGCGCGTTCACGGGTGTTTCTGATAGATGCTTTTTTATCATAACTTTCACCCTGTATGATCTGTAAATGAAACATCCTAACTATGATAATTCCGAAAAGAAGGACGTATGTTAAAATAACAGGAAAAAGTTTTGAGTGAACAGCATTCTTGATACCCTGCCATATGCTTGAGAGCATTTAAAAGTCCTCCTCTCTTCGGCTTCGTCTTGTCAGCAAAGCTTCGTCTATAAAGTTTATCAGGTAGAATAAAAGTATTCCGACAAGAATTGTATATATCATTTCAGGAAGAATTATTTTTATAAAGAAAAAGCCCATATGTACACGTCCGCGCAAAAGGAATTCAGTTGCATAATAATATATTCCGTATACGAAATCTCCAACTGAGATCAATATTACAGGGAGCAAAATTCCATCCGTGAAAAATATTTTTTTGATATATCCGATAAAAAAACCTATTGTCATAAAAATAAACGCATA
>JAIKWQ010000055.1 GCA_024684535.1 Eubacterium sp.
TATATAAATACTATTTATGCATACTACGGATACAGATTCAAAAATGAAAAAATTCAGTCATATTTTGAGAATCAGGATTGGTATGTGGCGGACATCACATTTGCAGTAGGGGATGACTCGGGTGTTTCATCAGCAATGAATTCGAATGCTAGATACAATATGAAACTACTCAGATAAAAATGTTTAAGAAAAATTATACGGAGGGATGATGCTATGATATGTCCAATATGTGGAGCAAATTTACCGGACGGAGTGCCGTTCTGCGATGTATGCGGCAACATGATTAATCAGAATGGAGCGCAACCGGTGCAGCAGGAATTCAATCAGGCACAACAACAGAATTTTAATCAGACGGGGACGATACCTCAGCAGCAGTTTAACCAGGCACAACAACAGAATTTCAATCAGACAGGACCGATACCTCAGCAGCAGTTTAACCAGGCACCACAACAGAATTTCAATCAGACAGGTCCTATACCGCAACAGCAGTATCAGCAGGTACCACCGCAACAGGTTTTTAATCAGACAGGTCCTATACCGCAACAACAATATCAACAGAATCCATATCAGCAGATGCCGCCACAGGGCGAAGGTAAATCAAATACCGGGCTGATCATAGCACTAGCGTCTATAGGAGGAGTGCTTCTGATCGGAGGTGTGATAGCGGCTGTATTACTGTTAAACAAATCAAAAGAGGGACCGGCAGTATCGCCTACATCGGCGGTGACTCAGGCGGCAGTTACGGCAGAACCTGAGACAACCGCAGAGCCTGAGCCGACGGCGGAGCCTGAACCGGAAGAATCATATGAAAACTATACAACAGATGACAGGCCGAATGTTGACGATTTTTCTTGGTTTTATGAGCTTTATTATGCAAAAAAACCGGGAACGGCTATCAAGAAATTTTTCTCACAGGACGGAGCAGAACAGCTGCAAGACAGAAAACTTGCAGAAGGTGGCTGGAAAGCTTATATGATCGGCAAGGAGGATGTCTATCACACAGAAGGTAACAGAATGTTGAATGTCAACATACATTCGGAATCAGATGGATCACAGGGTGATGTTACACTCGATTGGTGGGTTATGAGTGGCGATGGTGATACGATTGATGAATCCGATTATGATGATGGTAAATATCATTGTAAATGGAATGATACCGATACACAGTTGAAAGATAAAAACGGACAATTGGAATTGCTTAAGTTTATCAAATATGATGATGCTCAGTATGCTCTGGGAACATATCTGTGGGAGTCGGGAGAAACGGATTATATCGTTTTGTACAGAGAGCGAAATGTTGTACAGTAATTGAGCAGATAGGAGAGTGATTATCATGAAAAAAATAATTAAACTATCCGTTGTCTTTGCTTTTTTATTGCTTGGTGTGCTTATAATTTCAGGCAAGTCTGAAGCGGCAAGCAAAAAGGTTTCGAGGGCCGTATGGTCGCCATATGCAAAATACGATCCGTACTGTTCTCCGAAAAGAATTGATGTCGAGGGATACGTAGAAAGCGGTGGATTGAAGCCGACCGGAGTGATGATATACAGAAAGGCAAAAGGAGAAAAAAAGTACAAAAAAATAGCCACACTCAAGAAGAAAAGCAGTTTCAAATACAAGGATAAAAATGTAACTGCCGGTGACAAGTATTATTATAAAGTGCGTGCTTACAGAAAAGTAAACGGCAAGAAAAAATATTCCAAATATTCGGAAGTGCTTGTGAGGAGCGCGGTATACAAAGAGCCGAAGTACACAGTTGAAATTACCGACAGATCATCAGAAAGTATGACTATAAAAATCACAAGCAAAAAGAATAACGGAATCACTTATTTTGATATCAATCCCTATGCTTTGTGTGACGATAAAGATGAAATAGAGGATGTTATACCTGAAAATCCGGCATATATAGAGTCATACAGCTACGATGGTGAAAACTATATCGAGCTCGAAGAAAAAAAAGAAATTGAATTAAAGGGCAAAGAAACAGTTTATCTTCAGTTTTCAAAGGCTGATGAAAACTCTGATTTGTCAAAAGGAAAATTTCTCGGGACAATTGAGATATACTACAATGCTTGGCCTTGTTTCATACTTTTCTCGTTGGATGAGGGAACGGCAAAGGCTTGGCAAAACGGTGAAATGATACACTGATTTTCGTGATGTTTTTCCCGCGCGGAAATTTTTTTAAAAAAAAGTGAGTAAAACCGGATCAAGCTGCAACTAACATAGTGAAAAGACTAAACTGGTGGAGGTGAACGCGTATGAAATACAATAGAGATGAGGCTCTGGACGAAATCTTTAAGCGTGGTAAGGCAGTTAAGCATGAGCAGACCAAAAAAAGAACGCGTATGCTTGAAGCGGCTTCGTTTTTGCTGGTTTTTTCACTGGTAGGCGTTATAGGTACGCTCTCGGGAGCTGAGGCCGGCGAGGGTGC
>JAIKWQ010000137.1 GCA_024684535.1 Eubacterium sp.
TTTTGTGGTACTATAGTATAGTTATCAGACCTATGCGATGATGTGAGCAGGAGGTATGAAAATGATAGATGTTACGCGTATGAACGGAACTATCGTAAGTATCAATGACGACCTGATTGAGAGCGTCGAGGAAACACCTGATACAGTCATAACTCTGACTACGGGCAAAAAGGTTATGGTAAAAGAAAGCAGACAGGAGATCAAAGATCTCGTTTTGACGGCGAGAAGGGAGATCCATATTATATAAAAGGTGGTGTAGGTAGTGGATATAGCTACAGTCGGTGGTCTTGTCGGATGTGCGGGCGCCGTAATATATGGTATCGTATCCGGTGATCAGGGATTTGCGGCACTCGGAAACTTCTGGGATATGCCTTCGTTCCTTATCGTTGTTGTCGGAGCGCTCATGTGTATGTTGATTCAGTCAGACGGAATCGGCGGATGGGTTGCTTCGCTCAAGTCATTTTTGATAGGCGTTAAGCCTCCGACATACGATATTGCTGAAATTATTCACAAAGTTATAGATCTGGCAAACGTTGCCAGAAAAGAGGGACTTCTTCAGCTTGAGGAAGCTGCCGGAGATATAGACAATGAATTCATGAAAAAAGGAATCATGCTCATAGTCGATGGTACCGATCAGGAATTGGTTTCATCGATACTTGAGTCAGAGATTGGTGCTATAAACAGCAGACACGCGCAAAAGTTCGGTTTCTGGGAAGCGTTCGCAGGAATGGGACCTGCATGGGGAATGATCGGTACTCTTATCGGTCTTATCAACATGCTTAAGCTTCTCGATGATCCGAGTTCTATCGGACCGAACATGGCGGTCGCCTTGATTACGACATTGTACGGTTCACTTATAGCGAACTGGCTTTGTATACCGATGGCAACCAAGCTTCGTGCCATCAACTCAAAAGAGATTATGATGATGAATATCATCAGTGAAGGAATCCTCTCAATACAGGCAGGTGAAAACCCGCGTGTCATCGAAGAAAAGCTTAAGTCCTTCCTTTCACCCGCTGAAAGAGGCGGAGTCGGTGAAGAAGAAGGCGGCGGCCAAGGTGGTGAGGGCTAATGGCAAATATAGAAGAGGAAGAAGCAGCCGACACAGGCGGTTGGATAAATACGTTTGCCGACCTGATGAACCTGCTCTTGTGTTTCTTCGTGTTGCTCTTTTCGATGTCGACCGTAGATGCAGACAAGTATGAACAGCTCGTCACATCGATGAGTGAGAGTATAAACATTTTTGACGGTGGTGGAGATTCTATCGGACAGGGACCGTTTATCGACAGCGGAACAAACCAGATAGTTGCTATCTCGCAATTTTTCAACGAGTTTGAAAGCTCGGGCCAGGATGACGATGCAAATCAGAATCAGGCAAACCTGAAACCCGGTACGAAAGCCGATCAAACCGGCGAGCAGACCGAACAGGGTGGCAAGGAGCAGAACAACGGCACCGAGAACACCGATCCCGAGCAGGCAAATCCCTCCGGAGAAAATTCTCAGAATGGTGAGAATTCAGATAATCAGAACCAGCAGGGACAGACCGGGCAACAACAGGATGACAAAAAGCCCGGTGAAAAGGATGCTCAAGACATAGATAAGGCGACCGAAGAGGCTGTGGAAGCTAAGCAGGCTGCCAAACAAAAGGCCAAAAACGAGGAAACATACTCGGATATTATGGATCAGGCCCAAGATAAAAATATAGATGACAAGATCAACGTAAATATGGATAAAAAGCATCAATATGTCCAGATTACGTTAAACGGAGCCCTACTTTTTGATTCGGGTTCTGCGGATATCAAAGCATCAACCAAGCCGTTGCTTGACAAGGTCGGAGATATCCTGAAGATATACAAGAAAAACCAGATCAGGATCATCGGACATACTGATAATGTCCCGACGACGCCGGGTGGAAGATATCCGAACAATATGTGGTTGTCAACCGCCAGAGCGACTACCGTTTTTGAATATCTGGTAAAGAAAAAGAAGATTGATCCCAAAAGCTCGGAGACAACGGGCAGGGGCGAGTATGATCCGATAGCTTCCAACTCGACAGCAGATGGCAGAGCCAAAAACCGAAGAGTTGAATTCAGGATATATACCAATCAGTGATATAGGAGCGAGTGCAGATGAAGAAAAATATCTTGACAGTTGTTATAATGGCAGCTACAGTCGTAAACCTTGTACTTACGATAGTGCTTGTGTTCTCAGTTATGCCGGCCATGAACAAAACCAGCAATTTGATAGACAAGGTTGCGTCGGTTATCGATCTTGAGATAGAGTCAAAGGACGAAGATCAGGATTACACGATGGCTGACCTTGATCCATTCGAGATAGCGTATGAGTCAAAAGAAACCCTGAACCTTCAGAAAGATGAGGGCGATGACAGCGCTCATTACTTCCAGCTTGGTGGTTTGGTTATTTCTTTCAATAAGAAAGCTGAGGATTATGCAGATATATCCGAGCAGATCAAAACAAGCTCGGTTTACGCTGAAGACACAATCAAGGAGACTATTTCTTCGTATTCTAAGTCTCAGTTTGATCAGGCTAAGGTCAGAGCAGAGTGCGTCAAGAAGCTTCAGGAGCAGTACAACACTAAGTGTATCGTCGACGTGACATTCCTTAGTCCGCTGCTTAGCTGATGAAATGAAAAAAAAGCTTTATATATTTTGATAAATATGTTATGATGTTAGTTAGGCATGAAAAAAAGCCCTATATATGTGAGGTGAGGCGTTATGAGTGATGTGCTGTCGCAGAGCGAGATAGACAACCTCCTATCAGCACTAAACAGTGGAGAATTCGATCCGAACGCCGTTGATGAAGAAGACGAAAGGCCGGTCAAAGACTATAACTTTGCCAGACCGAGTAAATTTTCCAAAGAGCATCTTCGAACATTGGTATTTATATATGAGCATTATGCCAGGTTACTGTCAACGACTTTGCCTGTGTATCTCAGGAAAAATGTCCAGGTAGAAGTTATGCATTCTGAGGCGGCGACATACCAGGAGTTTTCAAACTCTTTGTCAAATCCCGTGCTTCTCGGTGTTGTGAGTTTTTCACCGCTTGAAGGCAATATTATCATGGAGATGGCAACGAGTCTCGGATATGCTATAGTGGACAGAATGCTCGGAGGAGACGGACAGCCGCTCGACAAAGCCAGAGACTTTACGGAGATAGAGCTCACTATCATAGAGAGGATTATGGTCGTCTGTGTCAATATGCTTGTCGAACCTTGGCAGACGGTTGTACAGATAGAACCGATACTCGACCGTATAGAGACGAACTCTCAGTTCGCGCAGTTTGTAACACCGAACGAAATGACATCGATCATAACGATGAACATAAAAATAGGTAATGCCGAAGGTTTGATGAATATATGTATTCCATATGAAGTTATTGAGCCGGTAGTTGACAAGCTGAATACCAAAAACTGGTATTCGAGCAACGAAACTACAGAAATCGGTACATACAAAGAAGTTATTGAAGAGTCGCTGCAGAAAGCTAAGATTCCTGTCAGGGCTATCATGGGTAGAAGCGCGATTTCAGTAAACGACTTTATGCATCTGCTTCCGGGTGATATCATCAAGATTGATACCCGCGTAGAAGATGAGCTGGATGTGTATGTCGGAAATATAAAAAAATTCTCTGCTATTCCGGGTGCGTATGAGGACTCGTATGCGGTGAAGATAAAATCAATCTATAGAGAGGAGTAGCGCAATGGACGGAATGCTTTCACAGGAAGAGATCAATGCTCTTCTGGGTAGCATGGAAGAAGACGGCGGCAGTGATTCAGTCGCAACAGAAGAAGCAGCTGCTCCGGATACCGGAGGCGGCGCCTCTGACGGTCTCACCGGTGATGAGGCTGATGCGCTCGGAGAAATCGCCAACATAAGTATGGGAACTGCGGCAACGACGCTTTCCATATTGGTAAATAACAGAGTGGATATCACTACACCACAGGTTACGACGATATCCATTGATGATTTATCCAGAGAGCAACCGACACCTTGTGTGTTTATACATATATCATATGTCAAAGGACTCGAAGGTAAAAATATCCTCATCCTCAAAGAGGACGATGTAAAAGTTATCACTGATCTGATGATGGGAGGAGACGGGACAAATACCGATCAGGATTTGTCAGAACTCCATCTCAGCGCGATTTGTGAGGCGATGAACCAGATGATGGGTTCAGCAGCAACTTCGATGTCGTCGATGATAGATGATATGGTTGATATCAGTCCTCCGACGGCCACAAGAGTTGATCTTGCGGAAAATATTAAAAATGAACTCGAAGGACTTGTAGATGACAGGTTTGTGCAAGTTGCATTCAGGATGGAGATTGGAGATCTGGTAGATTCACAGATTATGCAGCTCTATCCGATAGATTTTGCAAGGAGAGTGTACAGACAGTTTGCAGGCATCTCAGATGAACCTGAACCTGCACCTGCACCGGCTCCTGCAGCTGCACCGGAACCGGCACCCGCAGCAGCGGCACCGCCACCGGCAGCAGAACCGGCACCCGCGCCTGCACCCGCAGCCGCAGCGCCACCACCGATGATGCAACCGCAGCAGATGCCTGCCGGACAGCCGATGTATGCTATGCCGCCTATGGACTACAACATACAACCGGCACAGTTCCAAAGCTTTATGCAACCGCCTGATTTGTCAGGTATAGCCCCGGAGAACATAGACCTCATCATGGATGTTCCTCTGGAGGTTACGGTAGAACTCGGTAGAACAAGCAAGTCAATCAAAGAAATACTTGATTTTTCTCCGGGTACGATCATAGAACTGGATAAGCTCGCAGGTGAGCCGATCGACGTTCTGGTCAACGGTAAGTTTGTTGCAAAAGGTGAAGTCGTTGTTATCGAGGAGAGCTTC
>JAIKWQ010000067.1 GCA_024684535.1 Eubacterium sp.
GAAACCTTCAGATCCTTTATGCAAAACACAGCACCACCTCTGGCATTTCCGTATATGTTACCGTTCCCGTCTGAAACAAGCTTCTGGATGTAATCATTGTTCAACATGGGTTCATCCAGGAGATGTATTTCCATTTTTTCATCCGCGTAGAAAACACCCTGTACGGTTCCGATAAGCACGTTTCCAGCCTCGTCTTCCGAAATTGATCTGATACTTGACGGAAGCAATCCGTTGGTATAGTCAAAATGCCAGCTTTCACCATCATCAAACACGACTACACCATTATCATTGGTTCCGACCCACATTCTGCCTTTGCTATCCTGAAAGAGAGTATTTACGTTGGTTATTCCCTCAGGCTCAGTCAGTCGTTCAAAATTTGTACCGTCGTAGCGTATCAATCCACTGTAGCCACCTATCCAGACAAATCCGTCATCAGATGGAAGTATGATATTCGCATCAGACGTCGGTAATCCGTTGGTGCCATCATACAACTGAACGGAATATCCCATATCATCCACCTGATTTGTGACCGCAACTCCTCCTCCCTGAAGAGTTTCGGTATCATCCTCAGTTTTTTCAGATTTTACCGCAAACGCAGGCAATGTCACAACTGACGAAGCCACCAAAGCAAGCGCAAGCGAAACACATGCTATTTTTGCTATCCTTGATGACTTACAAACTCCTCTCAGGTTCTTCTTCATAGAAAAACGCCTCCTTGCTTACTTAACAGTTACTGTACACAGTTTAACCATGTCTTTAAAAACAACCGCAACTGTAGCTTTTCCTTTTTTCTTTCCAAGCAAAACACCATGCTCATCAACCGATACCACACTTGGTTTCGATGAACAAAACTTCATATCGTAAAACACTTCTTCAGGTATGAATTTTTTCGGAGATATAGTATAGTTTATTCTTTTATACGTATTCTTTTTGACAGTAATCTTTGTTTTTTTCAATTTGATCGATTTAGGATATTTAATATCCCCATCATCAAATATGTGAACCTTCACTTTGACTTTCTTTTTATTGTATTTTGCAGTTATGGTCACTGTTGCTTTGATTCCCTCATTATACTGTATCGCACCATCCTGATCCACATATACGGTATTAGGATCACTTGATGACCATTTGATCATATTTTGTGGAACTCTATTTGAATACGAATAAACCGGAATAACATACGATGCATAATAATTCGGCAGGTACACTTCTTTCACCGGGCAAAACAGAGTATCCCCATTTTTCCCTTTTGTATTTTTCTCCCATTTTGCATAGAAAGTCATATCTTTTTTAATCACTGTATCAATTATCGACTTTCCGTATTTTTTACCTTTCTTTGCATACCATCCGACGAAATTGTATCCTTTTTTCTTCGGATTTAGTGGCAACTCCTCCGCATCAACATAGTTGTTCGCAGTACTTATGACTTTATATTTTTTCTTTCCTACTTTCAGAGTAATTTTATATGTTTTTTTCTGAACCTCGTCAATATGTTTATCAAACCAATCAAGTCTTTCTCTAACCCAACTTTTAAGTCTTTCAACCTCCGAAGAGAAAGTTGGTTTTTCTATGTCTTCCGCATATTCATAATCCATATCATCAATCAGAGTTGATGAAGCAACCTTGTAGTTTGCCATCTGTGACAGGTTAAGTTTTTCAGCAAGTTTATCCAGTCCGCCACCGTCTGCTACAGACTGTGCGATGATAGTCTTGACCTGATTCCATCTTTCCTTGAACTTAGCAAAGAATACAGGATCCTGGAACATCCTGTCGAACCAAAGCGTATTGTTGTGTATGAATCCGTCAGTTTGATTTCTCTCAATCTCGGTTGCACCCCAGGCTACATAATCAAAATCCCAAAGCGGTCCCCAGTAGAGTTTATCACCTCTTTTTTTGTACAGGTAGTTGCTTCCGCCACTGAATCCGTCACCGTTTAAGCTGAACTCCTGTATGAGATAAAAATCTATCGCAGAATCAACATCCATATATTCCATATACGAATGTCCTTCAGTGTCTTTGAAGTCGTCTCCGTAGAGAGCATCTTCTACCTTCTGACAGTAATCCTGTATATAATCATGCTGTGCAGTGGTACCCTTCTTTCCGGTTATCTCAGGACTCTCTATATACAGATTCATTCCTCTTTGGGTAGCAACCATCTCTTGCTCTTTGCCATAGTCCATAGACAGGAGATATCCACCAGTCAGCTCCTCTCCTGACTCAACATCCGGCGTATCTTCGAGATCGTCTATATCCACACAAGCTTTTCCGACTCTCACATGGTCACTCAAATAATAACTTCCCAGATACTGTCCGTTCATCACCACATTCACAAAAGTACACTGCGGTGTAAACTCCATATTCATCTGGTCTCCAAGCATATATGTGTACTTGTTTCTGAGCATGGTATAATCATAATAATTTGCAAGCAATACCCAGTGCTTACTCTTTCCCTGACCGAACAGATTTGCGCTTTTGTCAAGTTTAATTTTGTACGGTTTTTTGCTCGGTCCCCAGGTAGAGTTTCCTCTTCCCCTGATGTATTCCATCTCATATGTGCCTGCGGAATTTTCACCGCCGTATTCATTTACATAACCTGACGGCACCTCGATTTTCATATTTCCGTAGCACTCTGTTTTGTGATCTGAATCATTGTTCATCTCTGCTATGGTTCCCTGTGATTCATCTATTTGAAGATTGATCGTAGGGATATCAAAAGCCATAAACGCAAGCTGTCTGAAAAGCAGTTTTGTCTTGTCATTTTTATCAGATTCTGACAAATCTTTAAACGAAATCTTCATGCGAAGTTTATGCTTGCCCGTTATATTTTTGCTGCTGATATCTATTGAAGCATTTTTCTTCTTTGTCCAGATATCTTTGCCGTTTTGCACATTTATATCTATAGACGCAAACGGAGTCGTATCTCCATCCAAGTACAAATTCAGTACAGCCTGTTTTTTTCTCTCACACAGTCCGTCAAAAATAACCCGACCGACCTTTCCTGCAGAAAAATCAACCTCATTTACAATGCTTATTTCTCCTGCCTCTATATCCTTCGCGGTCGCCTTCAGCACCATTCCCTGATTGTCATAATCGTCTTCAGTTTTCACGTCACCGATATCATACCTTACAGCGTCCTCTGCAGTCATTTTTTCAAATGAATCCAAATCATATGCGTTCACAATCGGCGGTACTGTCGGAGCCGGTGTTGACTCAAGCACTAAATCAGGTCTTTTCGATATGTTTTCGTCATCGTTCTCAGCGTCTACCGTTTCTTTTGCCAGCGTCTTCGGCACAGGATTAATCCCCACCGCAGATAGCGAGAGCGCTATCAGAAGCATAACTGCAAAAAGTCTTTTGTTGCGTTTTATGATCGTTTCCATATTTGTCCTCCGTTTCTTATCTGAGCTTGACTCCGTTTATTCTGCAGCCTCTGGTTCCAAGTACAAGTATATCCTCAAAAACCGCCGGTGAAGCTTCGACATTTCCGCTTCCGAGGTTGAGTTTACTCCTTGTTTTACCCGATTTGCCATCGAGCATCATCAACATAGAATCACTTCTTGCATACAGTACGACATCCCTGCCGTCTTCATTTGAGTTGTAAACACAAACGGGTGAAGACCAGGTATACGGACCTTTTTGCTCCCACTTGACTTTGCCGTTTGATTTTTTCAGGCAGACAAATACACCGTTATACAGTCCGTCAGTTTTGGATACCGTTACATAAATGTATTTATCAAGTGATTTATGACCTACTGCAATTGTTGACTGAACTCCGCCCGAATTTCCTTCACGCGAATGGCAGGTATACGATTTCTGCCATATGATCTCACCGTTTTCTGCATCTATTTTCCAGATAGGTATCTCCGCCGAGTTCGAACTTCTCCATCCTTTGTGGAAAGACGTGCTGATATACAGATACAGCTTTCCGTCCTCGACTGACAGAACCGGAGTCGAATTCGAATCATCAAGTATATCCTGAACCCAGACAAGCTTGAGTTTATTTATATCAAGGCACATCAGGTGTCCGCCGTTATCCGCTATATACAGATACCCCTTGTAAACTGCTGCTGAGTCCTCCATTCCGAGCCAGAATGTGCTTCCGCTTCTTTTTCCCTGATATCTCCACTTAACAATTTTTCCGGGATTTATGGAAAGTGTTCCCGCTTCTTCATCATACTTGGTATTCAACTTGATCAGATACAAAATCCCGTTCTCTCCCGGCTGTATCAAAGTATCTGTCTCAGCATCCACCAACGATGATGAATCAAAAAAGCTGAGAGCTCCCCTGAGCGAGAACGGATCTATACTTCCGTATTCATACATAACAGAGCAATCAAGAAGGTTGATGATAAATGCTCTTGACTTACCTCCCGGACTGTCGTATCCAGATCCCACATACATAATCGGATAACCTCTCGGATCAAGCGCTCCCGCCCCCTTGAACACAAATCCGGTTTTCATCGTATCTCTGGTTTGCTTTCCTGTCCTTATATCCAGGAAATAAATATTACCATCAAGACTTGCGTATATTGCCTCTACCAAATCGTCATCCTTTTTGGCCCATTTTTTCATATTCATATGTTTTTTGACAGATGCAGGCCAACGCACAAGCAGAGGCTGACCGGTCCAGCCATTTCCGCTCCAGAGCTGTCCTTTGATAGTCAGACTTCCCGTAGGCACGCTCCAAAGTTTTTTCATTTTGTACTTTTGCATATCTGCGCTGCCGTATGTCGGATTGTCTCTGAAGTTATTTCCCCTGAAAGTTATAACTCCCTGAACATCCGTATAATCACGTCCGACACCGAATTCGATTTTGTTTTTATTTTTATATTTTTTGTTACTGCTTAACGTCTTGCCGTCTACCATTATATTGGTGAACTTAATCATTTTTGACGGTTTGGTTTGATCTGTATGAGTAGGAGAAAACTCAGTTATCGCATACGGATCAGGCGTCGGCTCCGGTGTAGGCTCTACTTCGGCATCTGTTGCCTCACCGCTTACAGATCCCCCATCTCCTCCGAATAGACTTCCGAGTTTGATTCCGCCTCCGTCTTTGTTTAAAAATGCATAGACCAAAACACCTGATAAAACTAAAAGAGAGATTATGATGAATATCAGAAGCTTTCTTGCTGTCCTCTTTTTCATATATCAAGTCCTTTCAGAAATTTCAAAAGCTCATTTCTTGTTGTACTTTTGAGCACGTATCCCATAGGTTTAAGCGCCGCAGCGCGTGATACGCTTTCTTTTTTGCCGATTCCCGTCAAAAACACCACCGGGATGTCTTTCAGGCTATCCTCACTTCTGAACATCTCGAGAACCTGCGGGCCGTCTACTATCGGCATCTCATAGTCTAACAGCACTAAATCCGCCTCATGTTTGGACAGATATGTAATCGCCTGCATTCCTGCAGTAACTATCGAAACCTGATAATCATTTTTCAACCATTCTTTGACCATTTTTGCATACGCAGGATCGTCATCCACTATCAGAATCTTTTTCAGTTCCGCAGGTATGATTTCCTCATCTTCTATGGCCTCTTTGATTATCCTGGTAAACTCTTCCGTATCAACAGGTCTGTCTATCCAGGTGTATGTCGCAGCAAGCGGAACTCTTTCCGTAAGTCCTTCCCTGTGTTTTTCCTCACCTATGATTATCGCCTGCTTGTTCGTACTGAGTATTTTTTTGCATATGGAATCAAACTCCCTAACCTGTATGCTGTCATCGGTCACATCCCCGGGAAGGTATATCACGAAAAATGCTGCGACTTCCAGACTTCTGTCAAATCCCTCCAGCGTTTGTCCGTTGATGTTGATAATGCTGCAATTCAGGTCTTTCATCTTTTTTTCCAGACCTCTGCTAATGATACTCTCCTGGTATTTAATCATAGCTACATTTGTATAATCCATTCGTTTTCCTCTTAACTTTCTTTTTTATCTCTAGGCGTTTTTGTCAAGAAGCACCTTTTCATCAAGCGTTTTCCAATGCTTAGCCTGCAGTATCAATTCACAGTGAACGACTCCGATTCTCGTTGCTGTCATAATGAAGTCCATGATAAGCGACAGCGTTCCTGCTATTCCGATGCACTCATCGGGAATACCAAACTGCGCAAGCATAACTCCCATACATACCAACGTGCCGCCCGAAACAGGAGGCATCGCAAATGTCATGATAGGGATAACTATGCACACAGTGATAAACCATATTATGTTTACTCTGGTAAAATTATACTCAGCGAGGAAATACATAATCGCTACAAAACCTATGCTCAGTGTTGCGTTGCAAAGTATATTTCCAATCGGTATCCCGAAATTGCTGAGTTTTTCAGGTATGCCGTATTTGTTCTTGTTTATATCAAGTATTGTGCTGATTGCCGCTGCCGATGAAGACGTCGTAATCCCTATGACGTATGAAGGCATAAACTTTTTCACTACCATCAAAGGACTGACCTTGCATTTAAGCGAAACTATCAGAACAATCGAAAGCAAAAATACGTGAACCAAAACTATACAAAATACAAGCGGTTTCCATATAGTTGCAAAAATCCCGATACCGTTTGTCCAAAACAGAACCGTAAGCGATGCTACTATGTAAATCGGCAAAAACCTGCATATAATCTCAACTGCTGAAACCATAACACTTTTCAGCTGAAGCATCACAACCTGAAGTTCCGAAGTCTGTCTGCTTAGTATCAGTATGGTTATCCCCACTATAACTCCCATAAACACTATCTGAAGCATATTTCCTTCCAAAAACGGAGTTATCGGATTTGACGGCACAATTGCAAATATCATATCAAAAATCGCCTTCCAGCGATTACCGCCTTGCGCCATACCAAAGTTAAAAGTGAAAAAAGGAATCATTATCAGCGCGCTTACAATCGTGCCGACAAAGGTCCCTATCAAAAATCTCCTCACCATGTATTTTCCGATTTTGCTGAAATCGGCCACGTCTCCGATTCCGTATATCCCGGTAGCCACCAACAAAAATACCATAACACCTGCAAAAGTCATCAACGCGTGCATAAACAGATCCGATATAGGTTCAAGCAGGTATTCCGACATATCCCCTGAAACTCGTGACGGAATATACGGGTAAGCAATCCCAAGACCTACAGCAATGATAACCGCTATAAGCAAAATCAGTTCATCTTTCAGCTTGTTTCTGGGTATTCTGACGGATATTTCATTGAATTCCTTTTTTTTCTTCCATTCGGGATTCATCGAAAGATCCGAAAGCATCCTCATCGTCCAGTCGTTTTCATCACCTTCCTGCAGCGGATTGTACGGTTCCCCTTCATAGTAGAGCCTGATGTTTCTGAAACCGAATCTGTTTGTAAGAACAAGCGAAATCTGCTTTCCCTCGCCATAGTGCTCAAAAAGGTTCAAAAGAATCGTCTCCGAAGCAAGCCTTGCCCTGATAGAGTTTTCTCTGTTCACTCCGGCTTTGACGAACCATTTTTCTATAATGGCTGATAATTCATCAACTGACTCTCTGTTAAGTATAACCTCTTTTTCTTCCTGTCTCATATCCGACGTCTCCAAGCCTTAACGTATGTTTTTGCTCATGAGGATTATTATACCGCTTTTCAAACGAAAAAGCAACCCATAAGGTCGCTTTTCATCCTAGTTTTTTTGATAAATCCTGATATCCGTCAGTGCCAGGTGGTCACCCGTTATCGCCAGGTAAATATCCTTTCTCCCATCCTTTATGGTCGTGGTATTTTTGATATTGATGCCGAAGTTCTCTGTGATAACCATCACTTTCGACCCTGCTTTAAACGCTGTGACCTTGCACTCATATCCCTTTTTGTTGTAGTTTTTCCATTCCTCCCAGCCGACAAACTCATCGCTTGTTTCAGTCAAAAAAACATTGTCCGCATACTCTCCTTCGTCCTGTTCTTCGCCGTCAAATCGCACAAGCGCATACTCTCTGTAGTGCTTCCCTCCTACAGTCATATCATCCGAACTGAAAACAACAACCGACGGACAGTGCCAAACCAGATTTGATGTCGGGAGACTCATCGTATGAAACTCAACTCTCGTTTCGTCTCCTATCCTTATACCCCGCGTTGTTGCTGTCCTGTTCCCGTCAATCTGGATATTCGGAACATCACTTTCAAGCCTGTCGATATAGCTGATTTCCTCCGCAATTCTGGGTATATCGCCTTCCGAGACTTTTTCATCGCCTTTTTCAATCTTTATATCACTTATTCGGCATTTTTCTCCGGTCAGTCCGATGTATACGAACCTGGAGTTGTCCGGCAACGCAACCGTAACTTCAAACGCATTGTCCGCGCTGTATAATCTCAATCTGACATGATCTCTGTAACGCGCCGCACGAATTTCATAATCCCCGCTTTCCTTTTGTATCTGTGGCTTCGCTATTTTATCTGTTTTTGAATTTCTTGCTCCCGTCGTTATCTCGTGACCGTCAAACCACACTTCCATAAATTCCACATAGCTTGTGTCTTCTATGGATCGCTCCGTATCATGAACACGTCCGTCAAGAGAATCAAAAAGAATGATTGACGGCGCTGAAAACCTCGCATCCTCTCCGTTTGGTTCACAGTGAAAACTGACTACGGTTTCATCGGAAACTATATTTATGCCATACGATATCACATCCCTGTACTCATCACAGACAAATTCGTTTCTGATCATCGTATCTACATTCTCGTTGTCATCTCGCATATCAAATGCGCTGTCCGAATCAATAAGCTGCAGCATCATCGCTGTATACTTCGGATCATATTTAAATCCTGATTCCTTCATCAGAGTCTCTCTTGCAATCTGCTTCGGAAGTGCATCTCTCATTCTGTTTTTCGATATCAGACTGTCGTACCCTTCTGCTATCGCAACTATTCTTGCACTCTCAGGAATATCCTCTCCCGAAAGTCCGTCAGGATATCCTGTGCCATCAAATCTTTCTTTGTGATGCCTTGCAACCTCAGCCAGATACGGAAGCACATTAATCTCCGATAGAATCCTGTCTCCGATCAGAGGATTTTGCATCGCGATCCTGTTCTCAGCCGGAGTCAGTTCGCAGGGCTTTTGCAAAATGCTGTCCGGTATCCCGATTTTTCCTACATCGTGCAGAAGTGCGGCATAATATATTTTTTCGCATTCTTCGCCTGTTTTTCCGCTCATTTTTGCAAGCTTTTTGGAGCACTGCGCAACTCTTACCGAATGCCCTCCGCCGTACTCATCTCTTGCATCTATGGCATTTACAAATGCGGTTGTTGTCTGATCAAAAAGCTTTAAAGCATTTTCCTGACTTTCCCTCAAGTATTCAACCTGGGTTTTGTTCGCCAGGCGAACCTTTTCATTGATATCCCAATACGCAAAATTATAAAAAAGAATTCCAACTACGGCAAACGAAATATTTGTGAGCGATACGCCGTATGAAAACAGCTGTATCACCGCGCACAATAACGGAACAATGATGTACATAAGAACAGATATGTATATCATTCTGCTGATTTTTTTTCTGATTTGAAAAACCATTGTAAACTGAATAACAGGTATAAAAACAGGAAAGATATAACTGACAAAAAATAAGGAAGATCGATGATACGTATTGCTTGCATCTATGGTGTAGTACAATCCGGTAAATTGTGAGACAACCACCAAAGCCATCCCGATTATCGACAGGATGCTCGCTGCTTTTGCTCTTCTCGGCGTATCCTCCCTGTTTTCGGTATCGTAAAACAAATCGCTGATATAAAGATTAAACAAAAGCATAAGAACAGGTATCATCAAAAATGTCATGAAATTCGACAGGCGAACCATCGTGCCGGCGTAGTCGCCCGTCTGTCCTCTGTAAATATACGCAAAACGATCAAAAACAAGGAGAAACATTTCACTTATTTCTATCAGAATAAGAATAGTTTTTCTTTTCTTTGAAAGCGAATCGGTCTGCAAAACCAAAAAAACAAGAAATGCGCAAATACCGATCAATGCAAGCATTATATCCAGCTGATATGAACGCAAAAAACTCATCATAGTGGCCTGCCTCCTTTCGCTCAAATTATATGGTGTTATTTATGAAGAATAAAGAACTCGTTGATTTTTTGTAACAATTCACCTTTCGAGATATTTTTCAAAATATATCCCTCCGGCTTAAGCGCCAAAACTCCCATAACACTTTCTTTGTCGCTTTTGCTGGTCAAAAATATTACCGGAATGTCCCTGGTCTCAGATTCGCTTCTGAGCATCTCAAACACCTGCGGTCCGGTAGTTACAGGCATTTCATAATCAAGCAAAATCAAATCAGCGTAGTTGTTCCCAAGCCACTTGACTGCCTGAATTCCCGAATTCACCATTGCCACCTTGTAAGTGTCCTTGAGCCAATTTCTGACTACAGCCAGATAATTCGGATCATCATCCACGACGAGAATGCTTTTTTTCAATTCTCCCGCACCTGCTTTTACGAACAGTTCTTTTATGGCGTTTACAAATTCATCATTATCCATAGGTCTTAAAAATTCTCTGTAAATAACATCACCCATTATGTGCTCACGTATGTACTTCACATCACTTTCTTCGCCTATAACGGTCATCTTTAAAGATTTGGACATCAAAACGTCATCCAGAAAGTGCAACACTTCTGCCGTCGGATGAGAACCTTCATCCATAAACAGAGTTACATGTGTATAGTTATCCCATGCCTTAACTATGGATTTCATGTGCCAGTTTACAAATTCACATTTGATTCCGGCATCATTCAATCTTTTGACAATAACCCTTGTCAGAAAGCTCTCGCTTTCACTTGTAAGCATTACCTTCTGCTCTGTTTCCTGTTGTTCGTTTATTTCCTGCTCCATACGCCCTTCTCCTTTTATACTTCCTCAAGTATTTTTTCTATGGTTTCCCATTCAAAAAGCTTCAGGTTTTTCCCTATCTCTGCAAATCTTTTTGCGTCAGCTTCTGGCAATCTGTACTCTCCCACCTGCTCAACAATCATCTCGACAGCATCGTAGTCTGCGCTCGGAACAACTTCTTTGAGCGCGGTATAAGCATCCTTCAACTCGCTCTCCGGTATAGCCTCTCTGTCATCGTTTTCAGGTGTTGAATCCAACCTACTCAACCTCTCTTTAAACGAAACATACTCGTCAACCAGTTTGCTACTGAATTTATCTATGTAATCACGATTTTCAGATTTTCCTGCTTCCTCAAGATCAGCCGCAAGCTTCGACAATTTATTCGCGCCAATAAGCCTTGCAGACGTTTTCAGTGCATGAACCTTCACTGTGTACAATCTGACATCATCTGTAGCAAGCGCATCGTCAAGAATACCGATGTTGTAGTCTATCGTATCCAGGAAATCGCGTATTCCTCCTAAAAATGTAGGCACGTTCCCGCAAGCCCGGATGCCGTCTTCCACGTTGATTCCCTCTACATCTTTCAGCCAGAGCATATCTTCAGACAATTCCTGTTGCTCATCTGTTGCATCGATCCCCTCAGGTATCATAACCATTTCCTTCGGAAGATGTTTCAGGATAGACTTCTCAAGTTTCATAGTGTCGATAGGTTTTGACAAATAACCATTGAAACCTTTTTCGATATAGAAATCTTCACCTCCGACAGCATTGGCAGTCAGCGCGTATACCGGCAAATCAGGATTTGTCTCCCTGATTTTTTCTACTGTTTCAAGTCCGTCCATTCCAGGCATCATATGATCCAACAAAACCACATTGAAGCTGCCGTATTTAATTTTTTCCAGACACTCTTCGCCGCTCTCAGCCGTAGTCACAAACATCCTTGTAGCTTTCAGAAGTCCTTTTATCACATTCAGATTCATCGGGTTGTCATCTACTACAAGTATATCTGCATCCGGCGCGATAAACTGCGGTATGTATGGTCCTTTCTGTCCCTCATCCACATGTTCAACAAATGCTCCGATACCCACAGGATCAACAATTTTTTGTTTTACAGTAAAGATAAACTCTGAACCTTTTCCGTACTCGCTTTCACACCAAAGGTCTCCATCCATCAATTCGGCAAAACGCTTTGATATATCAAGCCCCAGTCCGGTTCCCTGTATACCGCTGTTTTTTTCTTCATCAAGTCTTTCATACGCAGTGAAGAGTTTTTCGAGGTCTTCAGGCTTCACACCTATTCCGGTATCCCTGACAGAAAATCTCAAATCACAGAATTCATCATCTCTGTCATCAACTGTCACCTTCAGTGTAAATCCACCCATATCGGTATACTTGACGGCATTTGTCAGAAGATTCAGTATTATCTGCTTTATTTTTCCGTCATCGCCATGCATTCTTTTCGGCAGGGTTTCATCTATATCGACTTCAAACTTCAAATCTTTTTGGTTGCTCCTGACTCTGATCATAGTAACCACAGCCCGAAGCATATCCACAGAATCATACTCCTGCTCAACCAGGTGCATTTTTCCCGATTCAATCTTCGACATATCCAGAAGATCATTGATAAGTCCGAGAAGTGTCTCAGATGCATCCCTGATATCAAGTGAATAATTTATCACAGACATATAATAGTGTTTCGGAACATCTTTGATATCCTCCCTCAACACCATCTCATTCATACCCATTATGGTGTTGATGGGGGTACGAATCTCATGAGACATATTTGCAAGGAACCTTGATTTGGCAGAGTTTGCACTCTCTGCTTCTATTTTGGCCTGTTGTATCTCACTGTACTGCCTGCGGATGATAGTTCCCGTCAGAATCCTCCATACAGCTATACCACCTACAAGCAACACGGCAGCAATCATCAGTATTCTCACTATCAAAAGTTCCCAGAACGCAGGTTGTTTGATGATATTCACCGTATTATCCTGCAAAACATTGGTACCGTTTCTGTCATAAATCTGTATGTGTAAAACATAATCTCCCTGTGACATTCCTGTATACTCAAGAGTTGTCAAATCACTTCTGTAAGCAAGTATTCCCTTATCCTCTTCTCCCTCAAAATAAACTTTGACAAGAGGATTTACCATCGAATAATCAAGTACGGCAGGATTTATCCTGATACGACCGTTTGTCGGCGGAATAGTATAATCACCTTGCTCGTCGGAATAAATCTGCACATCGTCAGCAAATACAGATTTGACTCCGGTTTTTACTCTGACAGATTCTTCAGTGAAGTGATTGATATTAACCTTGCTCACACCTGACATTCCCGCTATATATAAATTCCCCTCATCATCCTGATCGCTGTACTCATGTACTATGGGCATACTTGTAAGTCCGTTTTCAAGTGTATACATTCTGTAGCTTTCAACATTATTTTTTATTAAATCATCAGCCTTAACCATATACACTCCATGTGAGGTAAGCACCCAGACATTGTCGTGTTCATCCTGATATATATCAAAGTTGTTTTTATACGGAAAAGTTGTCAAATCTCTGATGCCGTTCGCATCCATATATTGTATTGAATTTGATGATATAACCCAGTATCCGTTTCTTCCGACGGCTTTCTTTATTCGAACTATAACATCACTTGTAAGTCCGTCAGTTCTTCCGAGTTTCTTTATTTCGGATTCTTTGATTATATACATTCCATTGCCGTCGGAACCGGCATATATTTCTCCGTTCTCACCTGTTTCAACAGTAAGTATGACAGGGTTATCAAGTCCAGAGGTTGCATCGTATTTTTTGACTATTTTCATGTCTTTTATTACGACAAGTCCTCCGCTTGTTCCTGCGATTATACTTCCGTCATCATTTGATTTTATACATCTGACTTCATTACTTGGCATGCCGTTTTTCGTGGTAAAGTCAGTTATTTTTTTTGACTTATCCATGCACACCAGACCGTACTCATCTGTGTATGTTGCAACCCAAAGATTCCCCACACTGTCATCTTTTATACATCTGATTCTGGCATCTCCGATGTGCTCCAAGAGATCATTTTTAACTGTTTTGTTTGAACCGTCCAATATCCTCAACCCGGTATCGGTTCCGATATAGAGCAATCCTTCATGCAGGCAGGTAGTATTTACCACCTCATCTTCAAGTCCTGCCATAGCCGTTATATTTTGAAAACTGTTGGTAACAACTTTCATAACTCCCTGACGCGATGAAGAAAACCACAGATTCCCCTGATAGTCAACCGTCATCATTTCTATGGAGTTATTCATGTCTATATAATCCAACTTGTGAAAGATGTTTTTTTCATCCAGATACCCTACGGTGTTTTCCGAAGAAACCCACACCCTGTCAGCTGCATAGGTCATCCAATGTGTGCTTTCAACAGGATTTACATAAATTGATTTCAGATCATTTTTTTTATGTCCGAACAAACCATAATATATTTTGTTAGTCTCGGTTCCAAAATACATTTCCCCCTTTGTCCCCGGTACCGTAAGTATAGTCGTTATGTTTTCTATCCCCAGATCAGCGCTATGATAGAACTCTGATACTTTGCAATCATTTATAGCAAAAATATCACCGCCTTTGATCTGACCGTAAATTCTTCCGTTGTCATCTGACGTCAGCTTAAGCACACGCGAATCATTTATTCTTTCATCGTCAAGCCTGTGCATGCTCATCTGAGGGTCAACGTATGAAACACCTGCTGTTCCTCCGACAAAAATATTCCCGTTCCCATCTTCAGCAAAAGTTCTGAGAGATGATGATCCCAAACCGTCATCAACAGTATAATGAGTCCTTTTTTGACCTTCCAGGACTACAACACCGTTGTCATTGGTCGCAACCCATATTCGTCCCTTGCTGTCCTCAAAAAGTCCGCGTCCGTTAGTCAGTCCTTCCGAAGTGTCCATTCTCTCGAAATTCGCTCCGTCATAACGAACTATGCCACCATAACTTGCTATCCATATATATCCGTCTGACGAACAAAGAATATAGTTTGACTCAGATGTAGGAAGTCCGTTTGTCGCGTCATAGAGCTTTGACATATATCCGACGCCTTCAAGCTGTCCGGATGCGGCATATGATCCACCCAGTTTCATTTCTTCTTCCGGCAAATCCGACGCAGCTTCTGAAGGAACTGTCCCACCAATTCCCAACAGCAAAAACAGACAGATAATAATACCTGCCGCTTTTTTTATTCCGGTATTGCATAAACATTTTTTCATAGGCCGCAACTCCGTTATATTCCCTGGTATTTTTCCATAACAAGTCTGACTTCTGTAATCGAATCCATAAACACCTCTACACATTTCGGATCAAACTGGGTTCCCGCGCCCTCTTCAAGTATGGCAAGCGCTTTTTCCATAGGGAACGCAGGTTTATAAACTCTGGGTGATACGAGTGCATCAAATACATCCGCAACCGCCATTATGCGGGCAGAAAGCGGGATAACCTGTCCATGAAGTCCATCGGGATACCCCTTTCCGTCCCATCTCTCATGATGGTAGGCAGCCATGTTCCTGGCTTCTTTCAAGTAGTTCTCACCATGCATGGTAGAGATTGCTTTTTCTATGATTTCTTTTCCGGCCGTTGTATGAGTCTTCATAATCTCATACTCATCATCCGTAAGTTTTCCGGGTTTGTTTAGTATTGTGTCTGAAATATTAATCTTTCCGACATCGTGAAGGGGCGCAGACATCACCACATCGGACATAAACTTCGGAGTGAGTTTCTCTGCATAGTAGCCCTTTTTCTTGAGTCCTTTTGCTATGATTTTCACGTATTCCGCTGTTTTTTGTATATGCGCTCCGGTATCCGAATCCCTGTTTTCCACCAAATCCGCCATAGTGAAAATCAGACCGTTTTGCATCTGAACAGTTGAATTAGCAAAATATCTGATACTTCTCATCTGCTCAGTCGTGCCCGCTGCCATCTCGCATATAGACCTGTAAAGAACTTCAACCTCATCATCCGTTCTGATATCCAAGGCTCTGAGTCTTCTCACATTTTCATCCAAAGCTTCCTGATCTTCACTATCCTTCATAAATCCGTCAAGAAGTTTAGCCATGCTTCCTATCGGGTACACCAGATAATGTCCGGACACCCAAAGTCCGAACCCGAGAATCAGAATAAAAAATCCTGAGAACACAAGAGCAGTCTTTAGCAAATAACCTTTTATATACTCGGAAACATCCTCCATAGATACATCCGCTCCGGCATAACAGGTAGTCTCACCGCGATTGTTTCTAATCGGGCAATACGCAGTAAGCAACCACCCGAATGTATCCTCTGATTCCACAGGTTCTATTTCCTCACCTGCCATAAGCGCCGGGATATCCTGCTCGAATCCCTGCTCGTATCCCACGAAATCACCGGGATAGTATGGGTCTGCAGTATTTTCACTTTCCCCTTTGAGATCAAAAATGAATCTGCATCCTGTCTGTTCTGTCTTAACGACATACAGATACTTAATTCCGGGTATGCTGTCCCTGATTTGATACATCAACTCCTCAGTTTCAGAATATCCTTTGGCATTTTTCCCTTCCTGCAGGTAGACATCACGCTTATCCGCATCGACTATAATTGCCGTAAATTCGGCTGCCTTTATAGCATTATTTGTATACTGGATTTTCAAATCATTGATATATGTGGAAATATTTATAAAACTCAAAACTGCAGCAAGCGCCAAAGTTGCCGCAGTCAGCAAAATTGCTATCCTGCTTCTTGTCGTTCTGATGCCTCTGCTTTTCCCGGAATTTATATACCTTATCTCCTCACTGTTCAGAGGTTTCTGGTGCCAGCCACTGTTTCTGATAGCTCTTCTTCTCACTTTTGGAATAAGAAGCGTTATACCTATGCCGGCAAAAACAGCAATTGTTTTGTCGACAACATTTACCGCTATGTTCAGAACAAACGAATAAAACATGGTGCTGTTTTGTCTGCCACCGGCAAGGAATTTTGCCAAATCCGAGACTTCCTTGAAATCTGATTCTCCGGGGAGAAACCACTGAATAAGCGTTCCCGTAACACCTGAAATAAGTGCCATAGAAAGAATCATAAAGAGAATATTTTTTTTCTTTTTCAGACGATCATCTCTCGAAAAAACAGATACACAGAGCACAGTAAGAACGCTGACAATCGTATAATAAATCGCATAGTCATCAAAAAAACCGCAAACTACGTTTGTTGTCACTCCGACAAGTATTCCGGAGAGCGGACCACATACTATCGCAACAAAAACAGAACCTATCGTATCCAGATACAAAGGCAGCTCAAACTTCCGGACGATATAAGCCAGAACAACATTAACAAGCACACCAATAATGGTAAATAGCGCGCGATCAAGACTTTGTCTGTCTATTCTTTTTCCGAATTTTTTCATACACTATGACCTTTTTCAGAATTACAATTCTTTTTTGTCCACAACATTTGCGACGCAACACTCGTAGCTTCGGACACACTAACAGAGTTAATTATACTATATTTACGCAAAAAAAGCAACCTTTGCGGTTGCTTTTTCTGCAATATGACTTTATGTTTCATAGCGCAAGCTTCAGTATTTCAACGAAACTTTTTTCATCAAGAGGCACATAATGCCCGACTTTTCCGTTTTTCGTAGCACGCTTCGCCATCACTTCGAAGTCTCTGTCATCGATTCCGAGCTCTGTAAGCGTGGTTTTCAGACCTATTTTTCTAAAAAATGCCTCGAGCTCTTCTGACAGTTTATACGCTCTTTCTCTCTCGGAATAATCATAAGGATCAACTCCGTACACACGGCTTGCAAGTTGTGCAAGTCTCCAAGCCTTTTTCTCAGCCATATACTTCGTCCAGGCCACAAAAACGACAGCCATTCCTTCACCATGTGTTATTCCATACTGTGCTGAGAGCTCATGCTCAATCCTATGCGATCCCCAGTCGGCGCTTCTTCCCGCATCGAGGAAGTTGTTGTGCGCAACACTGGCAAGCCACTGAATCTCTGCTCTTGCATTTATGTTTTTCGGATTGTCCAAAAGTCTGTCAGCATTGACTAAGAGCGCTTTCACAGCACCTTCTATCAGGTAATCCGTAGTGTCGGAGTATTTTTCATCTGAAAAATATCTCTCCAGCAGGTGCGAATACACATCCGCAACTCCGACGAAGGTTTGATACTCCGGCAAACCGGCAGTAAATCTCGGATTCATAATTGCAAACTTCGGTATGATTCTGTCATCCTCAAAACCGAGTTTCCACTCTCCGCTTGAAAGTATGGCGGCATTGGATGTTTCCGAACCGCTCGAGGCGGTAGTGGCTATGACTCCTATTCCCAATACCTCTTTAGGCGAAATTCCTTTTTCAAAGAAATCCCAAACATCTCCGTCATATGGAATTCCGATAGCCACTGCCTTTGCTGTATCTATCGAGCTTCCACCTCCTACAGCCAATACGAAATCAACTTCATCTTTTTTGCCCTGCGAGACAAGTTCTCTCACAAGATCTATATCCGGATTCGGTACGACATTACCGTTCTCACTGAATTTGATTCCAAGCTCTGTAACCGCCTGCGAGATTACTTCGTAGATTCCAAGTGTTTTTATAAAATCTCCGCTGTATACCAGAAGCAGCGACTTCACCCCCTGGCTTTCCAGTAGACTTTTCAGACTTTTTTCACTTTCTTCTCCGAAAACGATTTTTGCCGGATTGTAGTATTCAAACCCTTTCATTTTTCTTCACTCTTTCTCCTGTATTTATCATTTGAGCGGTACTACCGCACCGTCATATGTTGATTTGATAAAATCGCTGATTTCTTTGCTCTGAAGCACCTCAACAAGTGTGAGAAGCGCCTGATCTTTCGCCTTTTCAGGAGATGTCGCGATGATATTTCCATATGTCTGTGCTGCAAGTCCGTCGTTTGCCTCTACTGCGAGAGCTTCGCTTACCTTCAGACCACCCTCTATAGCGTAGTTTCCGTTGATGACAGCTATGTCAACATCAGGAAGCGCTGCTACAAGCTGCTCAGGTGCAAGCTCTTTGAACTTGATATTTTTCGGATTCTCTACGATATCCTCTACTGTTGCTTCGATTCCGGCATCATCCTTGAGCTTAAGTATACCCTCCTGTGCCAGAAGAAGCAGTGCTCTTGCTTCATTTGTAACGTTATTCGGTACAGCTACTGTTGCTCCGTCAGGAAGTTCTTTTAAATCCTTTGTATTTCCTGCATATACCCCGAACGGCTCATAGTGGATTGCTCCGATTGAAACGATATCCGTTTTGTTCTCTTCATTGTACTGATCAAGATACGGAACGTGCTGGAAGTAGTTTGCATCAAGACTTCCGTCTGTTACACCTGTGTTAGGAGTGATTGAATCCTCAAGCTTAACTATATCAAGAGTAATTCCTTTCTCTTCAAGAATCGGTTTTGCTTTCTCAAGTATTTCTGCGTGAGGAGTGATATTTGCTCCGACTTTAATAGTTACATTTTCTGCAGGTTTCTGTGTTCCTGCTGAGGCTGTTGAGCCGTCATTTTTCTCACCGCAACCTGCAAGTGAGAGTGTAAGTGTAAGTGCCAAAACTGATACTACTGCTTTCTTAAAAATGTTCTTTTTCATAGTTTCTTTCTCCTTTTCATTTTGAATTTTTTTATTTTTCTTTATGG
>JAIKWQ010000186.1 GCA_024684535.1 Eubacterium sp.
CGTAGTTAAATCCATTCAGGATATTGATTTTTTCGTCTTCTTTCTCTTCGATTGTCAGATCTCGGTAATACGATTCCGACTTATCAAAACGAAACATCTTCACATCAGGCTCAAGTTTTTCTATAAGTCTGAACTCATCAGCATTTTTTCCCTTCAAAAACTGGATGATAGTGACTGTCTCGCCCTCTGCCACGCCCCTGAGTGCCTGTCCTATGGCTGCGGATGTTTTTCCTTTTCCGGAGCCGTAAAAGGCGTGTATAAACTTAGTTTTCATACTTTCTTCCATCTCCTCTTTTTGAACTGCTTTCTTTTTTGCAGTTCGCAAAATCCGAATTTATATTATAGCAGATTATGCTGTTTTTTTCAAGTTATTTGTTCACAGGCTTTTCAGCACCTGCAAAACGCCATCATCACGCATTTCCCCACATATTACGTCCGCTGCGGTCTTCACCTCATCGCGGGCATTTTTCACTGCGTATGACGTTCCTGCGTAGTCAAACATCTCTATATCATTCTGATTGTCGCCGAACACTATGGTTTCTTCTTTTGTTGCGTTTAAGTATTCCTGCAAAAATGCCACGCCGTTTCCTTTGCCTGACGACAATGATACACAGTCAAGCCACTGTTTACCGGCAAGAATCGTTTTCACTCTTTTCTCCCATTTGGGTCTGAATACATCTTTTGTCAATTCTTCGGCTGCATCTTTGTGGTATAGAGACACTTTCGTTATCTCATCGTCAATTCCGGCTTCGAGGTCGCCCACTGCCTCAACATCAAAACCATATCCGTCAGCCAGCCATCTGTAGAGTTCACTGTCTCTGCTCCTGCAGTATGAACGCTTGATTCCGGCAACCATTACATCCATCTGTCGGATCATTTTTGCATCGTGTATGAGTTCAGATACTGTCTCAGGCGACAAAACCTGCTTATAGAGGACTTTTCTGTCTCCGTCACAGATGAAACCTCCACCTTCGCAAATGAAGTAAATCAGGTGTGCCACAGGGCTTAGAAGCCTGTACATACTCATAAACTGCCTTCCGCTGCAGGCAACAAAACGAACGCCCTTATCATAAAGGCGTTCTATCTGGCGGAAATATTCTTCATTAATAGCACCCTCGCCACTTCCGTCAGGGACAAGGGTGCCGTCAATATCAGAAACTATAAGCTTAACCATATCAGTTGTTGATCAGCTTGTCTTCGTTGCTCCAGCTGTAAAGCTTGCGGATGCTCTCACCAACTACCTCTGAAGGATGCTCTGAAGCCTTTTTGCGCATAGCCTTGAAGTGAACCTGACCGCCTGCATCTGACATATCGAGAAGGAAGTCTTTTGCAAATGTTCCGTCCTGGATGTCTGCAAGTACTTTCTTCATAGCCTTCTTTGTGTCTTCTGTGATGATTTTCGGTCCTGTTATGTAGTCACCATACTCAGCAGTATTTGAAATAGAATATCTCATTCCTGCAAATCCGCTCTGGTAGATGAGGTCTACGATAAGCTTCATCTCGTGGATACACTCAAAGTAAGCATTTCTCGGATCATATCCTGCCTCGCAGAGAGTCTCAAAACCTGCCTGCATAAGCGCGCACACACCACCGCAAAGCACTGCCTGCTCACCGAAGAGGTCTGTCTCTGTCTCTGTACGGAATGTTGTCTCAAGTACGCCGGCTCTTGCTCCACCGATTGCAAGCGCGTATGCAAGTGCTTTCTCCTGAGCTTTCCCAGTAGCGTCCTGATGAACTGCGATAAGACAAGGTGTTCCTTTTCCTGCCTGATACTCGCTTCTAACTGTGTGTCCCGGTGCTTTCGGAGCAATCATTGTTACATCGACATCTGCCGGCGGAACGATCTGTCCGAAATGAATATTGAATCCATGTGAGAACATAAGCATATTTCCTGCCTCGAGGTTCGGCTCGATTGACTCTTTGTAGAGTTTTGCCTGTTTCTCATCATTGATAAGAATCATGATTACATCTGCTTTTTTTGCAGCCTCTGCTGCTGTGAATACTTCGAAGCCCTGCTCCTCAGCTCTCTTCCAGGATTTTGATCCCTCATAAAGTCCGATGATGACATTGCATCCTGACTCTTTTGCGTTGAGCGCCTGAGCGTGACCCTGGCTTCCGTAACCGATTACGGCTATTGTCTTGCCGTCAAGCGCGGAAAGATTGCAGTCGCTTTCATAAAAGATTTTTGCTTCTGACATGGTGATACCTCCTAAAAAGTTAAAAATTATTAATTTATTTACATGTCACCCACGCGCGAGTCCTGATATACCGGTGCGCACGAGTTCGATGATGTCGATTTCGTAGCCTTTCAAACGGTTGATGAGAACATCCACCTTGGCCTGGTTTCCTGTCATCTCGAGAATCATCGAGCCGTCAGACATATCATCGATTTTGGCTCTGAACGTGTCGGCGAGTGCACTTATCACAGGAAGGTCTCCCTTCGTTGTGGCTATTTTTACGAGGATCAGCTCTCTGTATACAGATGAGCCGCCCGCAAGCTCCTTCACCGACTTGACATCCTCAAGTTTGTTTACCTGTTTTTTTATCTGATCGATGACGATATCATCGCCCGTCACAGCGACAGTCATCCTCGAAAATCTGGGATCCTCAGTCTCTCCGACAGTCACACTGTCGATGTTGTAACCGCGCCTTGCAAAAAGCCCTGCTACGCGGCTGAGGACACCTGATGTATTGTTTACAAGAATTGACAAAACCACCTTGCTCATTTCAATCATCCATTCCTATTATTAGTCTAAATCATAAACACCGTAAAAATAAACAGTAACAATTTTATCATTCACGGCCAAAAATGTCAAGAGTGCAAAAATAACCACCGCTCCCGACGTAGAAACGGTGGTTGTAAAACTCTGTTAAAGCATAATCACAAGTTTAACTCCTTCGCTGCCGGATATCCATACGCACTGTCTGCAGCTTCTACCGCACGGATGATTGCTTCGCTCATCACGTCAGCCGCAAGTGTGCCAACCAGATCCATATCCGCGCTCACATCACCTACAGAAAGCGCGTAGATACTGTCGCCGTCAGCGCTGGTGTGAACCGGCTTTATCGACCTGGCAAAACCGTTGTGAGTCATACCTGCAATCTTGCAAAGCTGTGATTTAGTAAACTTGGCATTTGTGATAATCGCACCTATAGTCGTGTTATCAACAAACTTGTTCTCCTTCACTTCGATGCTTCCTTCCATTATGGAAAGCGTATCAAGAAAGGCCTTTTTGTCCTCTGTCAGAAGTCCCGCAATCTTTTTCGCCGTCTTATAGTCATAGATATCTCCAAGCGAATTAACCGCTACAATCGCTCCTATCTGAAGCTCCCCTATCTCTATCGCATAGCTTCCGATACCTGTTTTCATACAGGTTTCCATACCGAGTATCTTTCCGACTGTAGCACCGCACCCTGCGCCGTAGTTACCGTCTTTATAGTTTGGATTTTCCATTGCATTTTTCGCTGCCTCAAATCCCATTGCCGGATCCGGACGCACATCCTTGTCACCGACCGTCAGATCGAAAATATCCGACTGCACAACCAGCGGAACTTTCGTCACACCGACGTCGAAGCCTATATCTTTCTTCTCGAGGTACTCCATAACTCCGTTTGCAGCACCGAGTCCAAACGCGCTTCCGCCGCCCAAAACAACAGCGTGAACAATCTCAGCCGCTGTAAGCGGGTCAAGAAGCCCGCTGTCACGTGAAGCCGGCCCACCGCCACGTATATCGAGACCTGCACCCATACCCTGTTCACTTATGATTACCGTAAGTCCGGTCGCAGCCTCGCTATTCTCTGCCTGGCCTATATGTATTCCTTTGATATCAGTTATTTTAATCTCTTTTCTCATTTTTTTCTCCCTCAAAATCTTCAATAACTATGGGTTGCTATATGTTTCGATTTTAACTCAGTTCACTCATTCCTGTCAAGAATAATTCGTCGATACAACTGTAAACATTATTCAGAAGCATATAATTCGATTTTAGTTTACTGCTTTTACTCAGGGCGCGTTTGCACTCGTCCTTGCACTCAGCGGTATGGGGCTTGACAGTACCAAGCCCTCATACCGGAGGCAAGGCAACACCCTTCGTTAAAAGCAGTAAACCTAAAATCGATTGATGCCTACTGATTAATCATAATACATAACCGCTTCTTACACACCGTCAAAAATGCTTCTGAATAATGTTTACTGCAGCGACTCGCCGCTATACGGCAGCCTGATAGTAATCGTCGTCCCCTCGTCAATCTTACTGTCTATCTTCATATCCCCGTGACACATCGACTCGATACGGTCTTTAACATTCGACAGCCCGATATGCGAGCGCTCTGTCGACATCGGCGCATCCGTATCGAAGCCCTTCCCATTGTCTTTTATCACGATGCTGTGGCCATACCTTTTTTTCCTGACCACAACCTCTATAAGCCCATGTTCCCTGATACGCACACCATGCCTGATAGCATTTTCAACAAGCGGTTGTATCGTCAGTGCCGGAACCTCAAAATCATCTTCCTCAATGTCGTATTTTATCTCTATAGACGGAAACCTGATCTTTTCTATATCAGCATAAACTCTGGTATGCTTAAGTTCTTCCGAAAACGGAATCAAATCCGGTTTATCAAGCGAGTCTATATTCTGTCTCAAATACACTCCAAATTTTTCAAGCGTATCATCTGCCAGATCGGGATCTTTGCGGTAGAGCGCCCTCACCGTCGCAAGCGTGTTGAACAAAAAATGCGGCTGAATCTGACTCATCATAATCTTGATTCTCTGTCCCGCCTCCATCTCCATCTCGTGTTCCCTGATGAATGCCATATGCAGCCAAACATAGTAGAAAACGCAGGCGCTCACGACAGCAACTATCAAAAATGAAATCGGCGTTGACGTATCCATCATCAGCTCAGCTATCGCCGAAAAAGCCACAAAAATCGAAGCAAACATTGGTATCACATAATCGCTTTTTTTCTTGATAGTAAACTCTCGGAATCCTCCAACCACAAGAACAACCAAAAGCACGCCACTCACGATGAAGCTTGTATAGCCGAGAGGCCCTCTGACAAATCCCCCTGTTTCGGTATGCGTGAAACAAATCCCCGAGAAAAATGTTGTCATGTGAACCAGCGCATTTCCCAAAACCACGCCCCAAATAAGCTTCATTGATTTTTCGGGTTTCTGGATTTTTATAAACAGCACTATAATAACCGGTCTCAGAGTGTATCCGATAACGCTCACAAGCTTATGAAGCGCTACCGGCAGTTCATCTGCCACAAGCCAGCTTACGTGCTCCTGTACAAGCAGAACACACGCAACGCCGATGGTAGCAAGCATCAGCCGTCTCCTCTTGTCGTGTATGTATTCGTCAAGCATAACCGCTATCCAAAGTCCGAACAACTGGAGTATCAGTGCGGCGTCAAGCGCTATCATAAGCGCATTTTCATCCGTAAGTCTCATCAGTAATCTCCTTCAATCAATACATAGACATGGACAAAGCACCTTCAGTAAACATTGCCCACTCATACGAGCTCATATACTCGCCAATATACATGTTTATAGTCGCTGTATCCCCCTCCAAAAACTTGTACAGATCACAATCAAAGTTTTCCTTAACCACACGCATGGTGCCCCTTTGCATATCGAAAATCTCCTCAATGCCGGCCTCTTTGAGGCTAGACTTAAGCCCCCTGACAATCACGTCAAAGAGCTTCTGCTTGTCTCTGGTGTAGCTCTCATCCTCATACATAGCTGCAAAAGCCTCCGCCCTCGTCACGGAAGCACCCTGCCTGTCAACGAGAAAAGCCAGAAGTTCCTTACTCTTTGCTCTTGAAAAATGAACCGGGTTTCCATCAACAAACACATCAAAGCTTCCGAAAGTCCTCATAAAAATGTGCTCACCGTTCTTTTCTTCTCCCGGCGCCTCTTTTTTAACAGAATTAAGAGCATATGCAATTTCGTCTTTGAGTTTTGTTTTATTCACCGGTTTCATCAGGTATCCCGAAGCGTGCATTTCTATAGCTTTCAGCGCGTACTCAGAATACCCGGTCAGAAAAATGATCGCAGTGCGAGGAGACGCCTCTTTGATCTTCGCAGCCAGCATAAGCCCGTTCATATCCGGCATATCGATATCCAAAAGCGCGATATCCGTGCCATTTTTCTTCACATACTCGAGAGCCTTGGTCGCAGAAGTGAATCCCTCTACGCTGTCAAACTCTTCAATCTCTTCAACCAAAGAAACATTCTCATCCAAAATCAGTTTCTCATCATCCACACAAATTGCTTTCATAGGCACCTCCGCGCAAAGACCGTATGCCCGGAAATGAATACCAAAGCATACGGTCCTTATTAAGTCTTGATTTGATTATGAGTTGTACAAAAACTTCTTAAATGCAGCCTTATTGCTCGCAATATCGGTCACAAGCACCTGCTGGCCGCCTATCGTCTGATTTTTATAATTATTATCAGCCGGCAACGAGAACTGATGAATCTTTGACGTTCCCATCTGAACTATATTTACCAGATAAGCATACAGATCATCTTTTGGAATATCTGTCGTAACTCCCGGTAATATGTTCTCAGCCAGTGTCAAAACCTCGTTTATAGAGAGCTTCTTGACTTTTTTCAAAATCGCCTGAATCGTAAGTCTCTGTCTCTCAACACGTCCGAAATCATCGCCCTTGCCGCTTGCCGTGTACGCTCCCAGATACCTGCCGTTTGCAAGCTTCTGGCCATGTCTCATACGACAATAACCAAGTGCCTGTATTCCGTTAAATGTCTGTTTGCCGACTTTGCAATTGCGATATTTTTTTCTCTTGACCCAAGTCGCAGTAGCCATAGCCTTCTGCTCTGACTCGGTTAAGTTCACTTCCACACCGCCAAGCTGGTCTATCACATTTACGAAGGAGTCGAAATTCACTTCTCCGTATCCGTCCATCTTCACGCCGAAGTTCTGAGCCAGTGTTTCATACAGAAGCTGAACTCCTCCATATGAATAAGCTGCGTTCAGTTTCTGATTTCCGTAACCCGGAACCTGCACATACATATCTCTCATCATAGAAGTAAGCTTCAACTTTTTGTGCTTGATGTCCAACGTAGCAATCATCATAGAATCGGATCTTCTCTCCGCTCCCTTTTTGCTCTGCTCGTCTTCATTTTTGTCAGCGCCGACCAGAAGAATGTTTATAACCTGTTTATCGGAAGCAAGCTTGTACTTCGAAAGATCAACCTCCGCCAATGTATTCTTATTGTTGTAGTTGATCATTCCCAGCGCTCTCTCACCTCTGTGAACCAGAGTTGCTGCTATGATTCCGAAAGTGGCCGATATCATAATTCCCAAAACAAGAAATATTCTTCTGATTATGCGGCCTGTCTTTTTTTTCTTTCTCGCAGGTCTTCTCTGCTGATCTCCCTGATCATTTCTGTTGTATTGATTTGTTCTGTTTGCCGGTGTCACGACTATCTCCTCACATAATATCTTTTACGCACCTGCGGCATCCTGCCTGCAAGCTCTATATATATATTTTCCTATAAAACACATGCCATGTCAACTTTTTTAACGATTTAATATATTAACTCGCTTTTTCTTGATTCTACTGTAGTAGATTGACACGTTTCGCAGTTGTAGTTCCTCTTCATTACATAATCAACGGCCAAGCAATCGATTGACAACCCTCACTGCTTCCGCTGCATCATCCGAATACCCATCGGCGCCAATCTCCCCTGCATACTCCTCTGTTACGCATGCACCGCCGACTATTATTTTTGCATCCAGCCCGGCGGCATTTCTTGCTTTCACAACTTCTGCCATCTCAGTCATCGTTGTCGTCATCAGCGCAGAAAGTCCTATTATCCTTGCATTTTTCTCTTTCGCCGTCCGGATGATAAGCTCGGTCTCCACGTCTTTTCCAAGATCAGTCACATTATAACCGTAGTTTTTCAGCATCATCACAACTAGGTTTTTTCCTATATCGTGAACATCGCCTTTTACAGTCGCCATAACAACCGACTCTAGTTTCTGTCTGCTCGCATCATTTGCTATCATCGGCTCCAAATGATTCATTGCCGCCGCCATACTCTCCGCAGAAGCTATCAACTGTGGCAGAAAAAATATCTTCTTTTCGAACAACTCACCAACCTTGTTTATCGCCGGTATCAGTTGCTCGTCTATGATACTTCCCGGAGCATTTCCATGTTGCAATTCATCATCAACAAGGCCGACTATTCTGGCGCTTCTTCCCTTGATAACAGCTTCGGTCAGCTCCGATATGTCTCCCATATCACTTGTGATATCGCTTGTTTTTGTCACAGTGACAGCCTGACTCTGTATTGCTCTGACTCCGTTTATATAGTTTTCATCTGCGCCCGGTTTATTTAAAAGCAGGTCTGATGCAAGCGCAGCATTTGTAAGCAATGTCTGCGACGGGTTCGATATGGCCATATTCAGGCCTCTGCTTATCGCCATCGTCAAAAATGCCGTGTTGACAAAGGCTCTCTCCGGCAGACCGAATGATATATTCGACAGGCCGCATACCGTATAGCAGTTTTTCTCCTCACGTATATATCTGATTGTCTCCAGAACTTCTATCGCAGCATTTTTGTTTGCTCCCACTGTCGCAACCAGTCCGTCCACCACCAGATCTTCTTCACGTAAGCCTACTTTTTTTGACAGCTCGATAAGTTCATCTGCATTTTTATGCTTTTCTGTCATATCTTTCGGCAGGCCTGATTCACCTATCGGCAAAAGGATAACCATAGCTCCGTATTTTTTTGCTATCGGCAGAAGCTTTTCGCTTTTTCCCGGTTCCAGTGAGATCGAATTGATCAAAGCTCTTCCTGGATATCTCCTGAGCGCGGCTTCTATGACATCCGGGTCTGACGAATCTATAGACAACGGCACATCGACATTTAAGGTCAGTTCATCAACCACCTTACACATCAGATCTTTTTCATCGATGCCGCTCATCCCCAAGTTTACATCGAGAATTTTTGCGCCGGCTTCTACCTGTGATACGGCCATATCAGCGACAAACTCGAGGTTTTCATTTTTAAGAGCTTCTTTCAGGTCATTTTTTCCGGTGGGATTGATTCTCTCACCGATGATCATAAATGCTCCGTCTCTGTCTATCTCGAGGACATTTCTCTCCGTAGAGAGAATTCCGTTTTTCTTTTTTCTTTTTTCAAATCCGCCTGCAGGCAATTCCTTCGTGGCGTTTACCAGCTCTTTTATATGATCGGGTGTAGTTCCGCAGCATCCGCCTATGATCCCTACACCCAGCTCTGCTATTTCTTTCATCTGTATACCGAAATTCAAAGCATCCAAGCTGTACACGGTTTTTCCTTCAACAAGTTTCGGAAGTCCGGCATTCGGTTTCACAACCACAGGCACTTCAGCATACTCAAGAGTTTCCCTGATAAGTGGTTTCATTTCCTCAGGGCCGAAAGAACAGTTCATCCCCACCGCATCCGCGCCCATAGCCTGAAGAACGCTTACTGCAGCTGCCGGGCTTGAACCGAACAGTGAACGACCATCGTTTTCGAAAGTAAGTGTGACCAGAACCGGCAAGTCAGAGTTTTCCTTTACCGCGATAAGCGCTGCCCTCGCTTCTGCAAGACTCACCATCGTCTCTATGGCAAATCCGTCAACTCCGGCATCCACCATATACCCGACAGTCTTTGAATACACATCAACGAGCTCCTCAAACTCAAGTTCCCCGACAGGTTTAATCTGCTTACCCGTCATAGATATATCTCCGAAAACCAAGACCTTTCTGTCAGGCCTTGCCTCATCTATCGCTCTTCTGCTTAATCCTACAAGCTTGTGAACCATTTCTTCCTGCTTATCCTGAAGTCCATGATCTGCAAGCTTTATCTCATTGCAGGAAAACGTCATAGTATAGAGGATATCAGAGCCCGCTTCTATGTATCTTTTCTGCAGACCGACAAACACATCCTCGTTTTCCAAAACCCAGCTTTCAGGGCACACGCCCCCCGGCATACCAAGAGCGCTAAGCTCCGTACCCGTAGCGCCGTCAAGATATACTATCCTGTCATTTTTGCCTAAAAGTTCACCTATTTTTCCCTGCATACAATCTCACCCGTTTTCCTATAAATAACCCCGAACCAAAAGGCTCGGGGTGAAATTTCATTGCACATAGTCCGGGAACGACCCGGATTCATATAATAATAGACTTCAGTGGGGTTTAGCTAAGTGCGTTTACAGCTTTTGTCATACGTGAAACCTTGCGTGCAGTAGTATTTTTGTGATAAATACCCTTTTTCGTTGCTTTGTCAAGCTCAGAAACTGCTGCGCGAAGAGCTTCGGTAGCTGCTGCCTTATCTCCTGCCTCGATAGCTGCATCAACCTTTTTCACAGCTGTCTTAACGCGTGAACGCACTGACTTGTTGCGATCTGCACGCTTGCGAGAAACAAGAATACGCTTTTTCGCTGACTTAATATTAGCCAATTTCTACACCTCCATCTCTTGATAAACTTAAAACAGATACTCTGCTATTCTATATCACAACGTCCCTTGTGTCAAGTGATTTTTTTCAAAAATGTCAACAACCTCTCCTTATTCTCCGATGACAATCCGTCATACGGATTTGAAAAAATCATTCCCAACACCGCAAATACAAAGTCAATGACCATATTATTATCCGCATTTTGCACTTCCTTCTTTGCACAAGACAATTCTTCCATATATGCACCGGCTCTCTTGAGCAATTTCTCGTTTGATTCATTTTTGTTTATGTAGATGTATTCCGTAAATTCGTAGATTTTTGAAAGCTGAACTCCCAGGCCCCTGCTCAATATTATCTGCGAATCAAGTCTGGGATTGCAATTTTCAGGATTCTCTATGGACATAAGCCCTTTCTCCGACAATCCCGTCTTCTCGCATATGTCTTTTCTTGTGCATCCCATTTTTTGTCTCATAATCAAAACCGCTTTGC
>JAIKWQ010000189.1 GCA_024684535.1 Eubacterium sp.
GCGAGTTTTTTCACCCCTCCGTCAAGTCCGTTTTTCATATCCTCAATAAATTTTTCAACAAGACTGTTTCCAATCTCCACATCATAGGAATTGTCAACAACCTTTTTTAACTCTACATGAAAACTACTCATCACCATCTCCAAATCTTATTTCCATTGCTTAATTATCCACTTGCCAACACTTGTCAAATTGCTCTTTTTAAACTTACCTGTTTTTTTGCAAGATGTTTTAAGCATTGATGCTGTTTCGGCTTTGTTACACAGGCTCCAATTGATGAAACCGATTTTGTTTTTCTTCAAAAGCTTAATCCATTTTTTAGCACTGGATGTATCCTTCGATCCGCTTCCGGATTCATTACAAATACTGTACTCAGTGCAAAGGATAGGAAGCTTTTTCTTAACTGCATACTTAACCTTTTTACGAAGATCATCCTTATGTGTTGCGGCATAAAAATGCAACGTATAACAAACATTTTTATATGTCTTTTTGCTAAGCGGTGAGTTCGCAGCCTCATCAACATCCTGGGACCAGGTATTGGTTCCTACAACGATTATATTTTTCGAATACTTTCTGATAACCTTGTATATTTTCTTCGCATACGGTTTGATATCACTTTTCCAACTGCACCAATGCGGTTCATTACATATTTCCCAGATAATATTCTTTTTGTTTTTGTATTTTTTTGCAAAATGTTTAAAGAATTTCTTTGCTCTTTTAAGTGTTGTTTTCGGGTTATTATCATTCAGTATGTGCCAATCTATGATGCAATACATTCCCAAATCTGAAGCAGCTTTCACGCCCTTGTCTATAGTTTTCCAGTCTTTTGATGGGCTGTACTGTTCGCCCGGACTTGTATAGCAGGCAAGTCGAACTGTGTTTGCTCCCCATTTTTTGAGCGAATTAAACGCCGACTTGTTTACATACTCAGGGAACCACGCGATACCATGTGTACTGGTTCCTTTGATCAAATACCTTTTTCCGCTTTTATCAACTATATATCTGCCTTTGATTTTAAGTCTTCCATGTTTTTTAACCTGATCACCTTTTGTAACCTTTGCATCCTCCAAATTCTCATCCGGATCTGTTGTTGCATCAGGCTTAACAGACGGCTCCGGTGTAGCTGAACCATTCGGATCATCTGTGGCATCGGGCTCAGGTGTCACATTCGGATCAGGTGTCGAATTACTCTCAACTATATCACCTGTAAGTTTATAATCTTTCGGAAAACCTTTGAAATTGCTCTTACCGATAAATCCGAATTTCACGCTCTTACCGACTTTGATATCTTTGTTCCAAGCAGTATCATTGTCACAGGAAATCACATAATGCTTCCCGCTATTTTCCTTTATTTTGGCATTCCACATGTCGCCTATTTTTGCATCAAAATCAAACTCAAGCACCCAATTGTTCATATCTTTGTTGCCGGTTGCCTTGAGCTCAACTTCAGTCTGGAAACCACCTTCCCAAGGATCTCCTGTCAGTCTGAATCCCACATCAAACCCGTCGCCCTCAGCCTTATCAGTATCGGCATTCTCGGAATCGCCTGAATCAGCCACAGTAAGCTCTTTTGCTTCGCCCGCGCCTTTTTGCGACGCAGAGACGTTTTCGCTGTTTGCCGATGCCGCAGACGAGCAGCCGGTCACTATCAGAGATAACAGCAAAATTGATACAATGCTGTTTCTAATCTTTTTATTAAACATATCGTTCCTCCTTCATTTTACGAATAGTTCAAATTGATTTTAGGTTGACTGCTTTTTAACGAGGGGAAGTACTCGACCCCGGTTTGAGGGCTTGGTATTTTCAAGCCCCATACCGTTGGGTCGAGAGCCTTAACGCAAGTGGTCCCTCGTAAAAGCAGTCAACTAAAATCGAATTACATTCTGGAATAATCAATTCTTCTAAGTCGCCTAACCGCATCAAGAACAATGTCCTGATTCATATAGATGTAGAGAATCTTGTTATAATCATAGTTACTGATTGCAACTACATCCTCATCATCAATCAACGCATTGCGATAAATATCAATATATATCGTCTTCAGAGAAAAATCCTTAACAGCAAAAATATTATCACACAATTCGAAAACAACTTCCGCCTCCGACTCTGAAGCAGCTTCCTGCATCTTTGGCGCTTCCTTCTCGAAGAAATTTCTCAGATACACGGCATCATCCTCGAATCCTGCATCCTTCAGATAAAAGCTGTTTTTACTTCGTATAAATCGAATCAGCTTATCATCATTTGCATCATTCTCAAGAATTCTGGTTCCGTCATCCTTGCCTCGAACGCCTGTCAATGCATCCTGATAGGCAAGCGCTATGGTCGTTTTTATATTGTGCTCTTCTCTGTACATACACTCATACAAAGCATCAAAAAATGCACTTAAGAGCTGATACGTCATACTGTCAAGCATCTTTTCCGGAGTATACCTGAGAAAGAAATTCGTACGGTTTCGCCACATATAATAATTAATAAACGTATTCGGACGTCTTACTATAGCACCCATCTGGTGAAGCGCCTTCGCAGCCGCATGCGTCACAACGCGAAATCCGGCCAAGTGAATCCTGTGTCCCCACTCCATATCATCCCAATATATAAAGTTGTCCTCCGGCATAATCCCAACATCATCACGTCTCGCAACATCACCGCGCACCATAACTGCACAGGTAGCCACAGTATCACACTCAATCACATCAGGCAAAGATCCGTCTTCTATCCGGTCAGCCCCGATAGTCTTTGCAGAACAATGATCAAAATCTATCATAAGTCCTGACTGCTGTATATGATCGGGCATCTGCATATGATACACCCTGCATCCGGCCATTCCGACGTCAGGGTTTGCCTCCATATATTCATACAGCACCGACAACGCATTCTCATCAACCTGAGCATCATCATCAAGACAGAAGAAATACTTGTATCCCTCATCTCTGACTCTGCGAAGTCCGGTATTAAACCCGCCCGAGCCGCCGAGATTCTCACTGTTTTCGATGACGGTTATGCTGTCGGAATATTTTTCCTTGAGAGCCTCTGCACTTCCGTCTGAAGACGCATTGTCAACAACAAAAATATCCGGCTTGACATTTTTGCTCTCAAGTACGCTCTGCACGCTGTCCAGCACGAAATCTTTTTTATTAAAATTACAGATTACAACTCCAATTTCTTTGCTCATATTGGTCCGGTTCAACCTCCATAAATCAAATTATCTGTAGCTGCCATATACTTCTTTGAACGCCGCCTTGTCTTCATACATCGCCTTGTCAGCTCGCTTAAATACAAGCTCTATAGTGTAGTCATCCGAAGCGTGCTCCGCAAACCCCACAGCTGCTGAATATCTAAGCCAGGGCTCGGTGTTTTCCTGTATATAACTCTCTTTGTACGCGTCTTTTAATTTTTTCACCAAATCAATCCTGTTTTTGTAATCCTTACCGAGAAGAATCGCCACAAACTCATCGCCACCTATTCTGTATACCGGCGAATGCTTAAATGTCTCGCATATCATCTTGCAGCAGCCCTTGATATAAAGATCACCTGATTTGTGACCGAAATCATCATTGATCAGTTTCAGGTTATTCATATCAATCATAGCAACCGCATATTCAAGATGCTCGTCTTTAACAAGCTGATTTATTTCTTCAGCTTTCTTGATGTATCCAGCTTTGTTACCGACTCTTGTAAGTGCATCCTTGTATCTTTCTTCGCTTAACTTATCTATCTGTTCTTCTTTATCTTTTATATAACTTTCAGCTTTTTTCTTGTCTTTTTTCAATTCAGACAGGTTGTCTATGTAATCCACAATCTTTGTCTGCATCGAGCGAATCCCTCTGTAAATCTGACCTATCTCGTCATTCGACTTGATATCCAGATTGATCACACCGGCTTCCTTGTAATCACTGTGCTCTGACGGGTTAAATTTTTTCATTTCCTGCGTCATAGCGTTCAGTGGTTTCGAAATTACTTTGTTTACTATAATCACGCCTAAAAATGCCACGATAATCGTTATTAACAGTGAACCTCCCACGAGATACATAAGCATCTCGAATCGTTCCTGCATAACCTCTTCCATATCAAAATCGCATCCAACTACGCAGACACATCTATTCTGCGAATCATACACAGGATAAAAAGCCGAACACAACCATCCCCAATCGCCGTTGGAAATTCTGGGTTCAGTCGAATGTTCCAAATCAACTCCGAGCAGTTCAGTCTCTCTTCCCTCATAATAACCGGTTTCATACATATCAGTCGACTCATCATCAATCAGATACATATCCTGAGTAGCATCCTTGCCGCCATGTGCAACGACATATAAATACTTCAGGTTCTCGATGTTCTCGATATATTTTGTAAGCCTCGTTCTGATATCATAATATTGATTCCAAAGATTGTTTTTCTTCAAATACTGCTCAACAGGAGCTTCATCCTCAGCTTCTTCAGCAGCATCACGTATTTTCTGATATTCATCAGATGCTATGTAAGTTTTGAACTTGCCCAAAAAATCACCGTCAACCATCGAAGCAAAGTTTTTGGCATTATCCGATGCAATCTGTCTGTAATAAGAATCTATCTGATATACACTCGTACCAAAAGCAATCGCTGAGCTGCCAAGCGCAACGACAAACACTGTCAGAATAACAAACAGATTCATCTTCTTTTTAACAGAAAACAGTCTTTTTTTCTTTTTCATACACTTCTCCAATATCGACATATACATCAATCAACACACAAAAAGCAAATAACAAAATTACATGTTATTCTAACATAAAAATGAGTTTTTCGCAACTATCATATGCCCAATAAACAAAAAAATGAGCCGACAGTATAACCATCGGCTCATTTTTACAAACTTGTTAATCAGGCTTTAGCCATCTCAGCCTTAACCATCTCAGTCATCTGAGGAATGATCTTGTTGAGGTCGCCTACGATACCGTAGTCAGCAACATCAAAGATCGGTGCATCCTCGTCCTTGTTCACAGCTATGATGAGGTCTGATTCCTCCATACCTGCAACGTGCTGGATAGCTCCTGAAATTCCGAAAGCGAAGTAAACGTTCGGACGAACAGTTTTTCCTGTCTGTCCTACCTGACGCTCCTGTGGAAGCCAGCCGTTCTCTACAACTGCACGTGAGCAGCTGACTGTTCCGCCGATAACCTCGGCGAAGTCCTCGAGAAGTTTGAAGTTCTCTTTGCTTCCTACGCCACGACCACCTGATACAAGGATTTTTGCATCCATGATATCAACTGTAGAAGCAACGCTCTTAACAACATTGAGAATCTCAACATATCTGTTGTCCGGTGTGAATCCCGGATTGAACTCGATAACGTCAGCTTTTGCGCCTTTGTTCGGCTCGATTTTCTGCATAACACCCGGACGAACCGTAGCCATCTGAGGACGGTTGTATGGGCAGGCGATGGTAGCGATTGTGTTACCACCGAATGCAGGACGTGTCATCAGAAGCTGTTTCTCGATGTCAGCATTAGCTGCGTTGTCGTGGAATGTTCCAATCTCAAGTACTGTACAGTCTGCTGTAAGACCTGTAGCAACACGAGCTGAAACTGTCGGTCCCAAGTCACGTCCGATAGGTGTAGCACCTACGAGCATAACCTCAGGCTTGTATTCCTTGATAACAGATGCCAAAGCGTGTGCATATGGCTCTGTACGATAATCCTTAAGCTCAGGATCATCTACTACAATTACGTGATCTGCACCATACTCAGCAAGTGAATCTGCTTTGTCTTTGATACCTGATCCGATAAGCACAGCTGTAACATCCTGTGAAAGGTCAGCTGCAAGATCTTTTGCTTTTCCAAGCAACTCGAAGGCGATTCCACCGATCACACCATCGACCTGCTCTGCAAAGACGTAAACGCCTTTAAACTCTTCAATATTTGGTGTATTAGCCATTGTTTCGCCTCCTTAGATTATATGTTTCTCTTTCAACTTATCAACGATGATTGTTGCACCCTCTGTAGGATCAGCAGGAACAAACTTCTCGCCTGCGCCTTTGCGAACCTTGTCAGAAGCTTTTGCAATCTTCGTCGGTGAACCTGTCAGACCAAGGTTAGAATCATCTACATCCTTGAGGTCTGCGCGTCCCCATGTTGTGATCTCTTTCTCATAAGCATCCCAGATACCGCCCGGGCTCATATAACGCGGCTCGTTAAGTTCCTGAAGCGCTGTGATAAGACATGGCATTTTTACTTTGAGCTCATGATAACGATCCTGATACTGTCTCTCAACTACTACGCTGTCTCCGTCAACTTTGATGTTCTGAGCGTATGAGATTACAGGAAGTCCGAGATGCTCTGCAATCTGCGGTCCAACCTGAGCTGTATCTCCGTCGATAGCCTGACGACCAGTGATGATCAGGTCATAATCGATATTGCGAAGAGCTCCTGCGATTGTTGTTGATGTAGCCCATGTATCTGCACCACCGAGTACTCTGTCTGTTACGAGAATACCTTTGTCTGCTCCCATAGCCATAGCCTCGCGAAGTACATCTTCCGCTTTCGGAAGGCCCATCGTCAAAACTGTAACTTCTACATCATCTTTTTCATCCTTGATACGAAGTGCGGCTTCAAGTCCGGCTTTGTCATCAGGATTCATAATTGTAAGCATTGCTGCTCTGTTAAGTGTACCGTCCGGGTTGAACACAACTCCGCCCGCTGTATCCGGTACCTGTTTGATACATACTACGATTTTCACTTGTGACCCTCCTTTCTTATCTCAAAAGACTTCCCGAGATAACCATACGCTGAACTTCTGATGTACCTTCGTAGATCTCTGTGATCTTCGCGTCACGCATCATTCTCTCAACGTCGTACTCGCGGATGTAACCATAACCACCAAACAACTGAACTGCTTTAGTTGTAACTTCCATAGCAGTCTCTGCAGCGATAAGTTTTGCCATAGCTGCCTCTACAGAGTAGGAAACTTTTGCACCGTTTGCAAATTCCTGCTTCTTCTCTGCTGCTTTATATACAAGAAGCTTAGCAGCCTCAGTCTTTGCAGCCATATCAGCAAGCTGGAACTGTGTGTTCTGCTGCTGAGCTATAGTACGACCGAACTGCTTTCTCTCTTTAGTGTACTCGATTGTACGAGCAATAGCACCCTCAGCAAGTCCAAGTGCCTGAGCAGCGATACCGATACGACCACCATCAAGTGTGTGCATCGCGATTGGGAATCCTTTTCCTCTTGCACCAAGAAGATTCTCCTCAGGGATACGAGCATCTTCAAAAATAAGCTCATAGGTTGATGAACCGCGAATACCCATTTTCTTCTCTTTTGTTCCGAATGAGAATCCCGGAGTATCTTTATCAACGATAAATGCTGAGAAGTTCTTTTTCTTGCGTCCGCGCTTATCCTCTGTGATATCTGTCACAGCGATAACGATGTATACATCTGCAACTTTACCGTTTGTGATGAAGCACTTTGAACCGTTAAGAACCCACTCGTGTGTGCTCTCATCGAGAACAGCTTTTGTCTGAGCTCCCTGAGCATCAGTACCTGCCATAGGCTCTGTCAGTGCGAATGCACCGAGTTTCTCGCCGTTGCAAAGAGGAGGAAGATATTTTTTCTTCTGATCCTCTGTTCCGTATGTAAGGATAGGATCAACACAAAGTGATGTATGTGCTGATACGATAACTCCTGTAGTTCCGCAAACCTTTGACATCTCCTCAACGCACATGATGTATGTGAGGATATCACATCCCTGTCCGCCATACTCTTTCGGTACAGGAATCCCGAGAAAACCGTACTTGCCCATTTTCTTGACTGTTTCAGCCGGAAAAGCTTCAGTCTCATCTGTCTCCTGTGCCAAAGGCTTTACTTCGTTTTCTGCAAAGTCCTGAAACAGCTGACGTGCCATTTCGTGCTTTTTATCCAATGTAAAATCCATTAGCTAAACTCCTTTCGGTTTATTTTTAATCAGTATTTAAAGAAGCCCTCTCCTGACTTGCATCCGAGCTTGCCGTCGGCTACCATCTTCTCAAGAAGCGGTGCCGGCTTATACTTAGCATCTTTGTTTGTTCCCTCATAGATGACATTCATGATTGCAAGGCAGATATCAAGTCCGATGTAATCTCCGAGATGAAGTGGTCCCATCGGGTGGTTACATCCGAGCTGCATAGCGATATCGATATCCTCAGCTGAAGCAACGTCAGCATCAAGTACATTGATAGCTTCGTTGATCATCGGGATAAGGATTCTGTTTACGGCAAATCCCGGTGCCTCGTTGATACGAACCGGTGTCTTACCGATATCCTCTGAGATTTTGATGATCTTCTCAAATACTTCATCAGTTGTTGACTCGCTCTTGATAACCTCTATAAGTTTCATACGAGCTGCAGGATTGAAGAAATGCATACCTGAAAGCGGTCTGTCAAGTCCTTTTCCAATCTCTGAGATATTGAGTGAAGATGTGTTGGAAGTGAAGATACAATCCTTCGGTACGATTGACTGAAGCTCTGTGAAAGTATCTTTTTTAACCTGCATATCCTCGAAAGCAGCCTCTACGATTAGGTCACAGTCTGAACAGATGTCTTTAAGACCTGTCTTGATGCGTCCGAGAATAGCATCAGCGGCTGCCTGGTCCATTTTTCCTTTGGCAACCATCTTGTCAAGACCTTTCTTGATTTTCTCCTTACCTCCTGCAGCAAACTCTTCCTTGATGTCGCAAAGACGAACCTCGAAGCCCTCAACCTGAGCAAATGCCTGAGCGATACCGGATCCCATAGTTCCTGCGCCGATAACTCCTACTACCATAGTTTGTTCCTCCTTATGTTTATTACTTTTTTTGATTACAAAAATGTTCCGTCAGCAGTTTTTGAACTCTACAACCTTAACTTTCTCCTCTTTCGGAGCAAGGAAGTTGCCCATTCCTGCCTTCTGATCTTCTGTCTCGAAGCAGTCACCGAAAAGCTTCTCCTCAAGAGCTACGGCAGCATCGATGTCGAGCTGATATCCCTCGTTGATAGCTTTCTTGCAGTTGCGAACAGCGATAGGTGCCTGCATAGCGATGCCGTTTGCCATCTTCTTTGCCTGCTCCATAAGTTCTGCCTGTGGATAAACTGCATTTACAAGACCGATACGATATGCTTCCTCAGCTTTGATATTGCGTGCTGAGAATATAAGCTGTTTAGCCATACCCATAGGAACCAGACGAGCAAGTCTCTGTGTTCCGCCAAATCCCGGTGTAATTCCGAGACCAACCTCAGGCTGACCGAAAAGTGCATTGTCAGAACAGATGCGGATATCACAAGCCATAGAAATCTCACATCCACCACCAAGTGCAAAACCGTTTACAGCTGCGATTGTAGGGATAGGAAGCTTTGAAAGCTTGAGGAAAACATCATTTCCTTTCTTTCCGAATGCCTCACCCTCAGCTTTTGTAAGAGTGCTCATCTCACCGATATCAGCACCGGCAACAAAACTCTTCTCACCGGCACCTGTGAGGATGACACAGCGGATTGCATCAAGATCGATGCTGTCCAGAGTCTGGTCAAGCTCCTCAAGAACCTGAGAATTGAGTGCGTTCAATGCCTTCTCGCGGCTGATTGTGATGACTGCAATCTTATCCTCTACGTCATACTTGATAAATTCCATTGTTATACCTCCTGATATAAATCAAACCAGCCGGTCCCTCAGACCGGCCGGTTCATTTTTAAAATTAGTCTCTTTCAACGATTGTTGCGCAACCCATTCCACCACCGATACACAGAGTAGCAAGACCTTTCTTAGCGTCTTTCTTCTGCATCTCATGAAGAAGAGTTACGAGAATACGACATCCTGAAGCTCCAACCGGATGTCCGAGTGCGATAGCACCACCATTCGGGTTGAGCTGCTTAGCTACGTCGATACCGAGATCTTTTCCAACTGCTACAGACTGAGCAGCAAACGCCTCGTTTGCCTCGATGATATCGAAGTCACCGATGCTCATTCCTGTCTTCTCCATAACTTTCTTTGTAGCAGCAACAGGTCCGATACCCATAACCTCAGGACGAACACCTGCAAGT
>JAIKWQ010000073.1 GCA_024684535.1 Eubacterium sp.
CAGGGCAAGATCAACAGTTTCAGAATCTATCCCGGCTTTGATGAGATCATCGGCTGATTTGCCGGATTTCAGGCCAATTACAGCAGCTTCTAATAGCTGACGCTCTTCGTTACGTCCATCACTAAAACCTTCACTACGTCCCTGCTCGATTCCCTTGTCTAGTATCGTCTTTGCCTCGTATTCCAGTACTTTTCCACCCATAATATCATCAACTCCCTTCGTGAGTTTGTTGTGTTTTATTGCCAATGCTTTTGTTACTTTTTCAGTCATCTGCTCGATGAGAATTCGCGAATATGTATCGATGTCTCCGCGAGCATCCGAGTTTTCGATCTGGTTCTTTATGAATACCAATTTTTCCAGTATTTCATTTTCGACAGATTCATCTGATCTCTTTAACCGTTTTTCGTAGTTAAATATGAAAAACGGAAGCAGGAACCATAGCTCTTTCTCAAAAATCTCATCAATCGAATACTTTGATATTTTTAATGTCGGGACTTTCAAAACCAGTGATTCTGCTGAATCAGGAGCTTTTATCTCCATCTTCAGTACATCCGGCGTGGACGAGCTATCTCGTAAATACAGGATCCCTGTTTTTGGAAATGTCACTTTCAGTACATTATCCTCGATCAAAGCGTGATCGTATGCGATAGCGGAGTCGTATTCATACAGTCGTAATAATATGTTTTTATCGCCTGCAGTGGACTCACATTCCATGTGATAATACACATCGCTACCCTGCATACCAATTTGAGAATCGGTTATCCGTTTTTTGTTTTCTTTTAGATAGATCTCGTTTTGGTATCGCACCAATTTTGCATCCTTGCTGATATGTAAACCAAACATCAGGTTTATCAGCGATATCGCAAGGCTGTCACTGTCGGTAATCATAGTTCGGAACACGTCATCGTAAGGTGTTCCGATGGCATCAGATTCATTTTTTTCCATACCTGTTCCTCCTTTGATTGTAACACAAAAAGACCTTGTGTTCAATAAAAATAATCCGCACATGGTGTATTTGGCGATAACGAAAAATAGATAGAATGTAAAATCGAAGAATTCAGATAAGAATAGATTATCACGCGATAATTTTTCTGTCAAGAGTCGTTTATCCGGAATTCCAGGGCGTCAGACGCCCAAAAAACGTCGTGTGACGCCCAGTGCATGCTGCAAATGGCCCAATGATGCCTGCTCGGAAAGATGCAAATTTGGGCGTGAGACGCCCAGTTATAGAATAAATTAGTTTGGATGCTGATTTTGTAAAGTGTAATAATGTTAAGTCAGTTGCTTGTTGATTGTCCGGATGAAACTCTGTAGTGGCAGAATTAGCTTTGAACAAGTGACTTATCACCCAGACCGTGCAGATAAGATAGCAAAAGCTCTTTTTTTCTATCAGTTAAGGAACGATAAATCTTTAATACGGTTATTTCATCACCTTCTAGAATGTATGTATTGGGCTGAGAAACAGTAGGTGTGTTAAAAAAATCACTTGTGGAAATGCCAAAGCCTTTGCATAGTCTTTCTATAGTTTCTAATGAAGGCTGTGTGTTGCGGTGAAACATGTTGTTTATGCTGGAGGATGGGACACCAGATTCTTTGGAAAGTCGGTACATAGACCAACTTCTGATTTCACACAAGGTTTTGATTCTCAAAAGCGCATCATTCATTTCAGGGTATTCAGGTATCATCTTTTCCTCCTATCCAAAAGCGAAACAACTATCATTATTGAAAAGCATAGCTTGTCAGTATTGTAATAACAGGAAGATAGAGAGTGCAAGGGTTTGAAATGGGGATTAAAACTTGACAGTAGTATGCAAAAGGGGTATAATATGAAACTGCAGATGCTTTTATTAGTTTTCTTGGAGGGCGGAGTTATGAAAAACAGGTTGTTAATGATTGTGATTTTGTCGATGATGGTTTTTAGCTTGGCGGGTTGTGGTGCAAGTGATAAAGGGAATAACAGTTCTTTAAATGGAGACACAACTAAGTCTAAAGAAGAAGTGTCAATAACTATTGATCAGGTACCTTGGGAAGTAAAAGAGGAAATTGAAGGGAGCAATAGGTATGCAGATTTAGTTTTCTCAAATAATTCAAAGTATACGATCGTCGAATTCTCTGTTCATTTTGTGGAAAAGGAATCTGTTACTGAGGAAGATAGAAATTTATTTGTTGATGAAATATGCGAAAAATACGGTTACTCAAAGGATGGTGAAGATGCTCAAAAATTGAGAAATTCAAAAATTGAAATGACAGGAACTCATTATCAATATATGAACGAAGATATCGCGCCAGG
>JAIKWQ010000079.1 GCA_024684535.1 Eubacterium sp.
GTGCCGCTAATGCATGAGAAACGGACAGGGCATGTGAGCCTGATGACGAAGGAAGATTGGATGGCGGAACGGTAATCAGTATGGATAATGTGAACAAAACACTATATATCCCACTTTACGGAAAAGCTTATGTAAGCAAAAAGGGTATAATCCTGAAAGACACAAAAGCAGAGAAAATCTGGGAAAAGGAAGCATTTCCGCTTAAAGGAAAGTCCAGGTCAAAGTGGCTTGCCTATTATATGGGTATGCGTTCGGCTGTTTTTGATGGGTGGCTGATGGAAAAGATGACCACAATGGATAATCCTGTAGTCATTCATATAGGTTGCGGTATGGATAGCAGAATCTATAGAACCCAGTCAAGGAACGTCTCCTGGTATGATGTGGATTTTCCGGATGTTATCAAAGAACGTAGAAGGTATTATGCCGAAAGTAATGAATATCATATGCTTTCCGCAGATGTAAGAGCCCCTGAGTGGATTTTGAATCTGCCTGATAATCATGAAGCAATTATTGTCATGGAAGGCGTGAGTATGTATATTCATCCCGATAAGTTAAAGCAAATGCTGAGCGGGGTTATTGATCATTTTTCCAATGTACGGGTACTGATGGATTGTTATACGACATTTGCCGCAAAAATGTCATCGATCAGGAATCCAATTAATGATGTAGGTGGCGCAATCGTATATGGAATAGATGATCCGAGACTGCTTGAAGAGGTTACAGGTCTGTCATTTGTGAAAGAACATGAAATGACGCCGCAGTACTTAATAGATGAACTAAACAGAGTAGAAAAGGTTATTTTTAAAATGGTATATGCGGGAAAGATATCAAGGAAGACATATCGGTTGTATGAGTTTATGAGAGAGATGGAATAAGACACGAAATTCCTACAAACCCTGAACTCAAGCGGGTTGTAGGGGCTTTAAGACAGAATTAAACAAGTTTGTAAAGGATTTCTGCATAGACGAGGCAACTCTGGGGTATCTGATAGGATGGTTTTTGGAAAGAAAACAAACCTCATTCCACGTTCCGAGTATAGACAGGTTATAGGCAGACAAAAAAACATGGAGGTGTTATAACATGGATATTGATTATTTATTATTACTTCAGGGACTCAGAGAGGCTACAGGAGGGATCTTTGACGAGCTGTTCAATGCCATATCAAAGTTTTCCGTAGAGATCTTGATTTTTTTGCCATTCATCATCTTTTGGTGTGTTGATAAAAAGTGGGGTTATCGATTTATCACGACCTTGTTAACCGGGGAAGTGATAAATGGCGTCGTGAAGCTGACTGTGTGTGCATACCGCCCGTGGATAAGATCGGACCTGATAGAGCCGGCGGGGGACTCCAAGGTAGCCGCAACAGGTTACTCTTTCCCAAGCGGTCATACGTCATGCGCGACTTCGATGTACGGAACAGCCGCTGTCTGGCAGTGGAAGAGACGACGTGCGATCGCCATATTCTGTATGGTTATGATCGCGCTTACCGGCTTTTCGAGAAACTTCCTCGGAGTCCATACACCTCAGGATGTACTTGTGGGGTTGGCAGAATCATTGCTTATCGTGTTTATCATAGGTTTTGTATCTAAAAAAATCAGCGGAAATGATAAAGCGATTGATATACTGACGTTTGCAGGATTGATATTTATAATAGCAGTGATTCTTTATATAGTATTTAAGCCGTATCCGATGGATTATGTTGACGGCAAGCTTCTCGTAGATCCGGTACAGATGCAGAAAGACTGCTTCAGCGGGTGCGGTGGACTCTTTGGTCTTTTGGTGGGAAGCTATATCGAAAGGCATTATCTGCATTATGAAATCCCGAAGGGTGCACCAAATCTTGCATTTCTTTCGTGCGTTGGTTTTGCGATCCTGTTCGCATGGGATCAGTGGTTTGCGAGCGCGACCGTGGTACCTCTGCTTGGCAGAAATTGGGGCGGATTCACCAAGTGGTGCTTCTTATCTCTTTTTGCTTTGATTTTGTGGCCTTTGGTGATAAAAAAGTTTAGCGGAAAAAATGATGCGCAGGATTCACCGATGTGAGAAAGGTTGGAGGGGATATGTTATCACCTTCGTTGGAATCTGGAGTTTGAGATGCTTGCGGATATCACGGGGCGCACTATTGAGACGGTGCCCAACACACAGGAAGTAGGTGCGATGGGGGCAACTCTGGTCGTAGCTGCGGGCATCAATAAAACAGATGTGCTCGAACTTGCAAAAAAACTTGTAAAGGTAGTTCAAGTATATACCCCTGATCCTGAAAACAAGGCAGTATATGATCGAAACTATGAGGTGTTTAAAAAAATCTACAAGGCAAACAAAAAAAATTTTACATAGATAAACTCATGATGTATGATAGTTACGGTGAACAGAGAAGATGATAAAGGAGAAAGAAAAGTCGATATGAGCAGAGTTTACAAAGATATAGATCTCCTGCCTATAGGGACCGCTTCAGAGAATATAACTGAAGGGTGCCTGGTTTTGGAAGGCGGCGCGTGGAGAGGACTCTATACGGTTGGAGTTCTGGACGCCATGATGGAGCATGATATCAATCTGAAAACCGTAGTAGGCATCTCAGCCGGTGGATTGTCTGCGATAGGTTATGTGTCCGGGCAGATCGGCTGGGGCGTGAGG
>JAIKWQ010000097.1 GCA_024684535.1 Eubacterium sp.
AAAAACGTGAATGAACCCGTCTCGCTGATGATCGCTGAAAATGTTTTTTCCACGACGAGCATAGAATCGACAAACATCATTAACGCAATTATTGCCCAGATGACATAAAGTCCCAGCTGTCTGAACAGTCTGTAGCAGTACATTTTTATAAGTCCGATCATTTTGTTTCGCCTCCTGTAAGCTTCAGATAGTGCTCTTCAAGCGATTCCGACTGCACATATATCTCATCGACAGTTATTCCTGCGCCCACGAGTGCGGAGTTGATCCTGCCCGTTTCGGTAATGTGTCCGTTTATTTCGATGATGTTCTCATTCAAGGTGAGATCTGTTATACCGGATGTTTCAAGGATCTTCGCAGCCTTCTGTGTTTCCGCTGTTCTGATTATCACCTTGTCTTTGCAATTTGCGAGCAATTCTTCTGCGGTTATCTCCTCCAGAAGCCGCCCCTCGTGGATAATGCCGTAGTCGGTTGCAATCTTTGAGAGCTCATCGAGAATGTGACTGGAGACCATTATCGTGATCCCGAGGTTGTTCAGCTTTAAGATCGTTTCCCTTATTTCATGTATGCCCTGCGGGTCGAGACCGTTTATCGGTTCGTCAAGCACAAGCAGGTCTGGACTTCCTGCAAGCGCCATTGCAATACCGAGACGCTGCTTCATACCGAGAGAGAATTTCCCAGCTTTTTTCTTTCCTGTGTCGGAAAGCCTAACAAGTGCGAGCAGGTCGTTTATCTGTTCATCGCCTTTGATACCGCGCTGTATGCATTTACATCTCAGGTTCTGATACGCTGTCATGTTCGGGTACAGCCCAGGGGCTTCAATGTGGCAGCCGATCAGCTTTCGCACATCTTTCAGCTCGTTTCCGCTGTGACCGTTTATTGTATAACTTCCCGATGTGGGATTGGAAAGACCCGCTATCATCTTCATAAATGTAGTCTTGCCTGCGCCATTTCTGCCGATAAGACCGTAGATAGCACCTTTTCTGACGTGTATGCTTAAGCAGTCGGCTGCTTTGTGCTTCCCGTATATCTTCGTAAGTCCGTCTGTTTCAAGTATATATTCGTTCATATTCATCTCCTCCTTATGCGTTTATAATACATCCCGAACATTACATGAAAAAGCGTTTTTTATTAACTGAACATTATAATTTAGGCAAATCAAGAGATATATTTGATCTTTGCTTTTTGTGTGCTCATGACACCTCACCTCGAAATGGATAGTTGATTTCCGTGATTTTTGAAAATGACCAAAGTAAATAAAAGCGAGCATTTCAAAGAAAAATGAACTGCTCGACATTTTATTGATATATTTTTAAGTTTGTAAATATTTTCGTTGCTCCTGCGCCGGTTTCACGGTCACCAAAGCGACCGCATTTGGGGGTAGGTCTCGGGAGGGCGCTGCTGATTTTCAGATGATGGGACACAGCAATATCGCAACGACTCTCTACTACCTCAGGGATTCTCAGCAGGATGGAAACATCTCAGATGTATTTGAGAATCTGGTGTCCAGAACTAAAGCTTAATAATATGGGTTCAAAAATGGGTTCAACTACCACGCTGTCTGAAAAGCCCGTAAAATCGTTACTATTAGGGGGTTGGTACTCATTGGTACTCACTTTTTCGAACAAAAGAAAAAACCGGCAAACGCGCTTTACAGCGATGTTTGCCAGCTTTTGAAACAACGGAGAAGGAGGGATTTGAACCCTCGCGCCGGTCACCCGACCTACACCCTTAGCAGGGGCGCCTCTTCAGCCACTTGAGTACTTCTCCAAATTACCTGAATTCTTATGTTATATTCAGTTGTTATGCGTTTAGGTGATGCTTGGGGATTCCAGTCATCGCCTGACGCAAGTCATATTGTACCAAAACACGCTTAATTTGTCAAATATTTTTTTATCTGAGGTACATTTGGTGCGTATCCTGCATAAATTTCTCCTCATTGCAGACTATCAGCACATCCTTTGGCATCTCACCGTCGGGGAGATAATCAAATATACTTGATTTCACATACCTCAAATCAATCATTACAATTCTTTTATATTCTCTACACAAAAATGGTATCAGAGAGTTTGTAAATGAGTCTTTCACAACCAATAATGTTTTATCTGTTTTTGCTTTTGTATCAATTGTTATTCTACTGTAATTACCGCTCAAAAAGTAGTTATATTTATCCTCTGAATTCAGCGCGCTCTCGTCGTATATTCCGTCTTTTTTAACTACATCTCCGGAGTCATCTATCTCCATAGTTGCGCCGTCTGCCTCTGCAATTGAATACTTATTTATAGCGTCTTTATTTTTATAATAATGTATCTTGTTGTAATCTGTTCCGAGGAAGTCATCTGTAACAAGAGAACTCTCTTCTGATACAACTTTATCTTTCATATATTCCAAAAATGCATACTTGGCTCCAAGTGAAGTCCAGTGGTGATCTGTATTATAAAAAATGTATTCTATCTTGTGTTTCAACAATGCTTCTTTGAGGTTTATCACCATATCTTCTGCATCTTCCGGGCTTACCGGATTGTTACCGGTTCCTGACAGTTCTGAAAGTCCGCCGCCGCCTTCTTCATCGTCTCCGGCTTCATCGCCCTCATCAACTTCAGTATATCCGTTTGCATCAGGATCGCCTTCTTCGAAGTTAAATCCAAGCGCGGTGTAGTCTTCTTCCTCAGAGTCCTCCTCTTCCGCTTCGGCTTCGCCCGTATCATCGGCCTCTTCTTCCGTTTCGTCATCGGCATCATCTTCTAAATCAGACTCATCATCGGACTCATCGTCTCCGAAGTCAAATCCCAAATCGTCCGCTTCTTCATCAACAGATTCCGAATCATCCTCTGCCTCAGCGTCATCACCATCGGATTCAGACTCCACCTCGGATAATTTCTTTTTCAGTGCTTCCACGATATCGGCAGCAAGTTTTTCCTGCTTATTTGACACCGGCATATACCAGGGCAAGCTGTCACCGTATACGGTATTTTTTCCGGGAACAAGCATCAGTTTCACGTGCTCGGGTCCGACCGCCTTCGCTGTTGATGCCATAAATCCTGTCAAATCGGATATATTGTCACTTATCTGTTTATCGTCGAAATCTTCATCTTTGTATAATTCTATCAGTCGTTCTCCATCGATATATATGCCATTAATTTCTCGTTTTCCAAGTGCTATTTGCGCATATGTTTTTGCTGTTACAAAAAAGTCTCTTCCGTATATATGATCCGCCAGCGCCTCACTGAAATCATCACCAAACTTACCGCTTAGTATATCATCTTTTTTCAGTTCCGGAAATGCTGCAAGTTCCCTTTTTTCGAGCTCTGAAGTGGTTTTGTTTTCAAGCGCTCCCATCGCCAGAGCACCGGAACCGCAAGCAAGTATCAGAAGGAAAAATATAACCTGAACAAGCTTCAGTCCCTTTGAACCGCCGCTTTTTTTGTCAGTATTATTTGCAGTGTTTTTAACACCATTTTTTTTCTGTTCTTCCTGCATTTTTCTCTCCATATCTTAAAATCTGAAGTACAAAAACGGATTGTATGTATCTGCAACTATGCAAGCCGTCGATGCGAAAAACATCGCTGCCACATAAACCATACTTCCAATCGCGTAAACCGCCTCATGTTTCACAATAAACTTTTTCACAAACTTCGTGATCACACCGGTGCTTATTATCGCTGCAACCACAAGCAGTACGATGTTTCCGCTCAGCAGATACATCGTATGCGCATCGCATATTCCCTGATTTCCGCAGAAAAATGCTCCCTTGATGAATCCCATTTTTAACTCAGGAAGTACATCCGCAAATCCGAATATTCCCCAGCCTCCGATGACAATTATCAAGGTATATATATGTCCGAAAATACGCGGTATTTTTTCAAGAACTTTGTGAAACCAAACCTTTTCTATGATGAGAAGTATTCCGTAGTACAATCCCCAAACAACGAAGTTCCACGCTGCGCCATGCCAAAGTCCGGTAAGCATCCACACTATAAAAATGTTCCGAAGCTGCCTGCCGGTTCCCTTGCGGTTTCCGCCGAGTGGGATATATACATATTCTTTGAACCAGGTGGAAAGCGATATGTGCCATCTGCGCCAAAAATCAGTGATTGATTTAGAGATATACGGATAATTGAAGTTCTCGTCGAAATGAAATCCAAACATTCTTCCGAGACCGATAGCCATATCAGAATATCCGGAAAAATCAAAATATATCTGAAACGTGAAACACAGCATTCCAAGCCAAACTGTAGCGGTTGTCATATCGCTCTCGGAGCCCTTTCTGACCGCATCCCATATCTGACCGATAGAGTTTGCCAGAAGCACTTTTTTTCCGAGTCCGGAAGCGAATCTGACGATTCCGTCTGTGAAATCAGCAAGTGTTTCTTTTCTTGTTCTGAGCTCTCTTTCAACTGTTTTATAACGTACGATAGGTCCGGCGATAAGCTGTGGAAACATCGTTATATATGTTCCGAAATCAATTATATTTTTGCCGGCAGGAACTGTTCTTCGATAAACATCTATCGTATAGCTGAGAGCCTGGAAAGTATAAAAACTGATCCCGATAGGGAGCGCAATCTGCAAAATCTCCATATCAAGACCAAACAGTTTATTCAGGGTACCTATAGCAAAACCTGTGTACTTAAACACAGCCAGATACCCCAAATTGAGTATAATATTTACCGTTAATAATACTTTGCTTTTGTGTTTTTCAAGCGCAATTCCGAATAAATAGTTAACTATAACAGACGCCAGTATTCCCAGCACATAGACCGGTTCGCCCCACGCATAGAAAAATAAACTAAATATCAGAAGTATAAAATTCTTCCCTTTACGGGGAATGATATAATACAGTAATAATACTGCGGGAAGAAAGATATACAAAAATACTAAGCTTGAAAATACCATTTATTTAAAAATTACTCTTGAAGGCTTCGATAGCCTTTTTGTTTCCTGAAGTATCAAGTGCAAACAGGTAAACATATTTCCCCTTGGAGCCTACCTTTGCATTTTTAAGTATTTTGTTTCCCTCTGCTGAGTGATAATTTAAGTTTCCTTTGTACTCGCTGACAACATATTTTTTCAGTTTGTTTTTGATAGTTTTAACTTTTTTTGCTGATGTTGCCTTGCAAATAAAACACATATATTCTTTTTTGCTGTTTGACTTAAGCGCTGCAGTATATGAAGAAAAATACTTCGCTGACACACCCATAATTGTTGAGTATTTCCCGAAAATATTCTTTCTCTTTGTCTTGATCATATTTTTGTCTGAAAGTGGAAAACTACTTCCGTAAGCGCTCTTAACTGAGTTAAAAATCGCTGATGTTGATTTAGCTTCTGCTGTATTTGATCTCGCACAAACTGCTGCCGAGAACACCAAACACAAAACCAAACAGATGCTTAAACTCCTTTTCTTCAAACTGTTTGTTCTTTCCTTCATTTTCTTCATTCCTTTCTTTTATCAAAATAATAATTTAACTATTCTATATCCAAGCTACTATCTTGCGGTTCTTTTTATAATTCGGTCTTCCGTGTCCGCTTTCTGAATAACTGAAATTGAAGTAACTTTTTCCTTTGTCTTCAAACTGCCAGTTCGGGTCGGATACCCTTCCGTTTACTTCGGCCCATCCATGACCACCGGAACTTACAAACGCACATTTTTTTGCTCCGCAGGCATTTGCCAGGTATGCGTAGTACGCTCCCCAACCGTAGCAGGCTGCGTGTCCCGATGACATCATCTGGTATCCGTAGTAAACATCCGGATGAGATGAATAAACATACTTGGGACTTCCTTTAATATAATAATTCTTTCTTTCCCAATCATACGCTTTTTTCATTTTCTGAACTACCGACATGCTTGCATTTGTAATCTTGTGAATTACTTTGCTGCATTTGATCAGGATTTTCATTTTTTTCTTTTTCCAGCTTTTTTTCAGTTTTGCTTTTCCGTATTTACCGAGTTTAATTTTATCTATCGTTTTGTTTTTGACCATATAACCGGAGGCTTTGTTTTTATTTTTGAAGAAATAATAATTACCGTTTATCTTCCACCATCCGGTTGCCTGCACACCTTTTGAATCAAAATAATACTTCTTTTTATTTATTTTTACAAGTCCTTTGACTTTATTTCCGTTGGAGTCATAATAATATATTTTGTTTTTCTTTTTCTTCCATTTTCCATTGTCGAGTTCTGCCTGACGCTGTTCATCAGTCGCTCGAGCAGCATTCGGTGCAGATGTCATTTTCGGTACAGATGTAGCCGCCGCTGCCTGCTTTGTAGTTATTTTTCCGAGATCTTTGATTGTCTCGTTGTTAATCTCGGGCTGAGAACAGGCCACACATCCCATAGACAGCGACAATGCCAGCGCCACAGCTATCCTTTTTTTACATTTCATTCTTTCATCCCCCTTATATCACTTCGGATTGTCTTATTATACTACACAAATTCGTCATTTTTTTATCATTATTTATGTTTTTCTATTCACAAATCAGTATATATGTGCTATACTTTCTCTGTCA
>JAIKWQ010000032.1 GCA_024684535.1 Eubacterium sp.
CATAGGCGAAGTAGTAGCAGTCGGACTTACCAACGGACTTACAAATGGGCTGACTGATGGTGAAGTTGACGGAAAAAACATCGGAACTCCTAAGCCTTGCGGTGCAGCAGTTTTGATAGCAGAACTCGGATCAAGTGTAGCAACAGGCATATAAGTCCTTGCAGGTGTTTTCGCTGGGTTTACAGTGGGTGCCGGTTGCCTTGAATATTGACTTGTACCGGGAGCTCTTGTGGGCGTCGGCGTGGGTTTCGGTTTATTTTTACGTTTTTTCAGAATGACCTTTCCACCGCTTTTTTTAAGTTTATATTTTTTTGTGAGATCTGACGGTCCTCCCAAAACAAAAGCCTTTTTATAACTGCCTGAAATATGCGATAGTATAACTCTCCTGTCAGAAAACACGCCCGGTATCAACCTGACTTTCTTTCCTGCGCTGCAGCTTCCTGCTTTTAGAGCCTTGCCTGACCCCAACCATATCTCCCCTATAGAGAGTTTGCCTTCGCATACATTTTGTCCGCCAAGCACTGCTATATCCCTGCCTTTTTTCGCATTATTTGATATCACCGTAGGATTTGCATACTTTGTTTTTCCTCCGAGTGTAACCACACCTCCTCCGTATACAGCAGCTTTGTTTGAAGTCACACGAGTTCCGTTTATGAGGCAGGCACCCTTGTTAAAGATACCTCCGCCGACTCCCCCATAAGTTGATGCTCCCTTCACATATGCAGACGATGAATTCGCATAAACAGTTCCATCTGATAAAACCATACTTCCGGCGTTGTATACTCCTCCGCCACTTCCGTCAAAGTCAGAGACATTGGATTTTCCAACTACCCGATTTCTGCTTATACCGCCTCCCTTCATATAGAAAACTCCGCCCTTTTCAACTCTGACTCCCGCACCTGAACTCACCGATGTATTTGCGGTTATGCTGCCACCATACATAACAAATGTTCCTCCTGATCTGACTCTGACCGCACCTCCTCCGTCAGCAGCTCTGGTTGAATTTTTGTTTGAGGTAAGCGTTACGCCGTCTCTTATGGAAAGCTGTCCTGAGACCACATCTATCAGCCTGCCATATAACTTGTTTTTAAGCTGAGACGCAGAACCACCGCCGTCGATTTTTACTCCCCTTAACGACAGCGATCCACTTGTTACCCGTATCAGTGTTCCACCAAAAGCGCTGTTTTTTGCTATGGCTCTTTTTATTTTTCCTCCACCGGATTTGATTATTTTGTTTCCTTTTGACTCCAGTGTTTCTCTGACAGATATATCTTTTTTCACCACAATAACTGTTTTTTTTGATGATAAAAGTGCTTCCTTCAGCTCTTTTAAACTATCAACCGAAACAGCTGCCTGAGCATTTTTTTCAGCGAAATCAAATCCAAAAACCATACTCATAAACATCGCCACAGATAAAACCATACAAAAAAAACATCTGATTTTTTCTCTAGTATTCATAGTTGTCACCGTATTTTCAGGAATATCCCAAAAAGAATTTTTCATCGAAATTACAATTACGATTACTGATCTGCAGAACAGTTGATTTTGTATGAAGAATAATACCACTATCGGCACCAATTTGTAAACTGTTCAAATTTACTGAAAATCATGAAGAAATTTCTTGAAAAATAACCAAAAAGGTTCATTTTTATGTTGTTCAGACGAAAAAATGGGCGTCTGACGCCCAAAAACGGCCGTCTCACGCCCACAATTTTTTTTGTGATTTTTTTTAACAAAAATATTTATTTGACTTTTTGATTAATCTGACTTATACTGTTTCTATTTTTATCATAGAAGTATTTCCCGACTGCCCTATGGTGACTCCTCCGGTTATCACGACCTTGTCGCCGCTTTCAAGCTCAAGCGTTTCTTTTGACAGGTTCTTCGCCGTATAGAAAAGCACTTCGGTCGATGGCATCTGCTCTGTCATCACAGGGATCACGCCCCATGAAAGAGAAATCTGTCTCCAGCGCTTCTCATCTGTAGTAAGTCCGAGTATATCCATCGGAGGTCTGAACCTCGATATCATCCTGGCAGTCATACCCGAAAGAGTGCAGGCTACTATAGCCTTTGCATCGATATCAAGCGCCATATCACAGGTCGCATGAGATACCGCATCTACATCATCATTGATTGTAAACTCGGCCTTGAAAAACCTTTTAGCGTAGTGTATTCTCTCTTCTGTGCTCGCGGCTATTTTTGCCATAGTCTCGCAGGCTTCCACAGGGTACGCGCCCGCAGCCGTCTCTCCTGAGAGCATTATCGCAGAAGTCATATCATAGACGGCATTTGCCACATCTGAAACCTCAGCTCTTGTCGGTCTCGGATTGACTGTCATAGACTCAAGCATCTCGGTTGCGGTGATAACCTGTTTGCCAAGCATTCTGGCTTTTGATATCAAATCTTTTTGTATGCCGGGCAGACGATTGAAATCAAGCTCTACTCCCATATCGCCCCTTGCAACCAGAACACCATCACATATTTCACAAATCTCATCGATATTATCAACACCCGACTGATTCTCAATCTTCGCAATAAGCGTCATATCCGTTGAGCCGTTATCCGCGAGGAAATTTTTCACATCAAGCATATCCTGCTTTACTGAGACAAATGAACATGCGATGATATCCACATCCTGCTCTATCGCAAACAACAAGTCTTTTTTGTCCTGCTCTGACAGGTAAGTCTTTTTGATATACTTTCCCGGGAAGCTCATACTCTTCCTGTTTGAGAGAACTCCTCCGCATATCACCTTGCAGTTTATGTCATTTCCGTCTATGTCCGTCACTTCGAAGTTCATCAGGCCGTCATTAAGAAGGATTGTATCGCCTTTTTCAAGTTCGCCCGGAAGTCCGTCGTAGTTTACGGAAACTCTTTTTTCATCCCCATCGATTTGCTCCGTCGTGAAGGTGAATGCATCTCCGTCTTTTAACTCGATTTTTCCGTTCAAAAATGTTCCGATCCTGTATTCCGGTCCTTTTGTATCAAGAAGAATTGCTATGGGTAGCCCCAGCTTTTCGCGAACATTTTTGATTTTTTTCACTCTCTCGGCGTGTTCTTCATGAGTACCATGTGAGAAGTTAAGTCTGGCGACATTCATTCCAGCTTCACAGAGTTTTTCGATTATTTCCTCAGAGTCGCTGGCCGGTCCTATCGTGCAGATTATTTTTGTCTTTCTACGCCACATAGTTATTCTCCTGTATAAACATTATTTTCCTTCGTACGTAACTACGGAACCAACCTCATAATCTTTCAATTTTTCTCTTCCGTTCAGTCCCGCAAGTTCGAGTAAAAATATACACTTCACGACTTCCGCTCCAAGCTTTTCAACCAGAGTTGCAGCCGCCTTGATCGTTCCGCCTGTGGCAATCAGATCATC
>JAIKWQ010000049.1 GCA_024684535.1 Eubacterium sp.
CAAAAGACTGAACGAAGTCGAGGAAGCATTCCGCGAAAAAGCCGAAGAAATTGCTGCAGACTCCAGACTTGCTTCGGCAGCAAGTCGTGCATTTGCGTCAGGCGAACTCCCGATTACGGAAAAAAATATCACAGATTTTGCGAACGCCGCTGACAAAGCTCTCGGTGTGCGCATTTTTGACGACGCATCTTTGAAATATATGGCAACAAACCACGAGAAGGTTACACCGCAGACGATTCAGGAGAGTCTCTACGGCGCGGGGACTGTGGTTATGGGCAAGGAAAACCCATATGAAGCAGCAGATCAGGCTCTTGGCATTTTTGATGATCGCCCTGACGGGTTTGATGAGGTTGTCGGTCAGATAGAAAAAAGACTTGAAATTGCAGGGGTTCAGGCAGACGAGACCAGCCTTTCCACAGCGAGATGGCTCTATCAGAATGACCTCCCGGTGACTCCCGAAACGATAGTTGATGTGGATACCGTCAAAGAGCTTCGCGAGATGGACCCGGAGAATCTGCTTGCAAGGATTGTGAGCGAGATGGAAGACGGCGCGCTTGCTGATGCGGCTGACCTATCAAATTTAAGCCGCGGTGAAGTAAAAGACCTTATCGATAATCTCGTAAGTACGGATGATGCGACGCTGAAAAGAGCGTACCCGACAGAAAAATCGCTTGCGACGGCGAGAAGACAGCTTGAGGAAATCAGACTCACTATGACTATTTCATCTGCCAGAGAGATGACCAAGCTTGGAGTAAAGATAGACATAGAGAATCTCGAGCAGATAGTTGACGAGCTGAAAAATATAGAGGAAAGCACGAAAAAGCAGAATATATATGAGACCGGTCTTGAGCCGACCGAGAAAAATGTTCAGATACTGACGGACACAACTGATGCGGCAAAACAAGTGCTTGCATCGCCGGTCGAACTTCTTTCACTTACTTTTGAGAAAAGAGCGCAGATAAATCTTCTTGAGTTATCAGATGAAGGAAAAACGCTGGCAAAAGGATATGCTGACGGAAGCGCTGTCATTCAAAAAGATGTGTTCAGGGCACTTGAGAATACATATGAGGCAGTAGGAACTCAGGTCAGAGGCGATCTCGGAGATTCAATCAGAAAAGCATTCGGCAACATGGGACCGATGCTTGATGAGATTGGGCTCGATCGTACGGCTGCAAATGAGAGAGCAGTCAGGATTCTGAGTTACAACCGTATGGAAATCAGCGTGGAATCAGTAACTGAGATGAAAACGTATGACGCGCAGGTGAATGATCTGATGAAGTCAATGAAGCCTCAGGTTGTTCAGAAAATGATAGAAGAGGGAATCAATCCTCTCGAGCTTTCGCTTTCGAATCTTGAAAAAGAAGTAAAACGAATAGAAAATGACGTAGATGCGGATGATGTGACATTCTCGAGATTTTTGTGGAAACTTGATAAGCAGGGAGAAATCTCAGCTGAGGAAAGAGAGAGTATGATCGGTATCTACCGCCTGCTTGACAAGATTGAAAAAAGCGACGGCGCTGTGATCGGGCAGTTGGTAAATGAGGGACGCGACCTGTCTATGAAAAATATGCTCGAGGCTGTTCGTACGAGAAAGACCGGTTCCGTAGACGCAAAGGTTGACGATGAAAACGGTTCGGTGAGTCTGAAAGACAGAAACGGAAAAACGATAGATGCCCAGATAATGAGCGCATTTGTGACGGCTGAATCGGGAACGTTGAAAAAAGTGCTTTCGCCTGAGGCGCTTCATAAGTTTGCTGAAAAACTTGACGATGCTTCATTTGATGAGCTTGCTGAGTTTATGGAAAAAGAGAGTGAATCGGATGAAGAGATGGCATCCTACTACGAGAGGATGGCGGAAGAAGTCAGAGAAGTTATGATAAACTCGGACGAGACTGTGAGGGCATTTTTACAGGATTTGGATCTTCCGGAGACTGTTAAAAACATGATAAGCGCCTCCGATTATATGAAATCAGTGACAAGAACCGATGAGCTTTGGGAGAAGGATGAGGAAGAATCGGTTGTAGATGCATTCGATGAGCCGGAAAAACTTGATGAAGTTTATGAGAATATCGAAAAAACTCACCTTGAAAAGCTTGAGAATATCAAAAATAATGACGATATATCTTTTGACCGGATGAAAGAAGTCATGAAAATGGCGGGAAGTATCGCCTTTTATCAGGCGGCCAGACGCCACCAGATGTATGAGGTGCCAGTGATGACTGACAAGGGAATGACTTTTGCCAACATCACAATCAGAGACGGTGCTTCAAGGGAAAAGGGAACCGTTGATATATCCTTAAATTCAGAGGAGCTCGGAAAGGTTATGGCGAGCTTCAAGTTGAGAGGAACGAAAGTTGACGGGTTTGTGACGGTCGAAAACACGGAGAGCATGGATGTAGTGAGACAGATGCTTGATGGATTTGAAAAGGATTTGGGAGAGTACGGTTTTACAATGGAAGGTAATAGCCTCGTAGCAGGCAGTCGGAATTCTCTACTCGCAGGAAAAGAGCCACAGGGCGCGAAAAATACGGATTTGTATCGTGTTGCGAAGTGCTTCCTGCAGAACATGTAATTTCAAAAGACTCAGTATGGGAGGATGACTGTTATGAGGGTAAACAACAATATTTCTGCGCAGCGCGCAAATTTCAATCTTAATTCTACTCAGAATAAACTCACAAAAGCGACCAATAGGCTTTCGAGCGGATATCGTATCGTAAAAGCTGCAGATGATGCAGCGGGTATGGCGATATCTCATAAAATGCACGCCCAAATCAGAGGTTTGATGCGTGCGTCTGAGAATGGCTCGGACGGTATCGCATTTATCCAGACAACAGAGGGTGCGCTCAATGAAGTCGGAAATATGCTTCAGAGATGTCGTGAGCTTTCGGTTCAGGCAGCTTCTGATGCGGCAACAACTATCGAGGATCGCGAGGCAATCCAGAAAGAGATTGATCAGCTTTTGAAAGAAATTGATCGTACAAGTACGGATACAGAGTTCAACACGATGACACTTCTTGACGGAACCTGTACACGACAGTCTTCATCAACAAACGTCGGTGTGAGACTTGTGTCGGCGTCGGATGATGTGAAGCTGACAGCGTATGAGCTTGAGGTGACAGGTGCAGCCATGCAGGCAGAAGCTCATTCACAACCGGTAACTGCATCAAAAAATGAGATTGTAAGCCCTGCAGATGCCGGACAGCTTATCATAAATGATACTCCTATAGATATAAATGCTGGAGATAATTACGAGACAGTATTCTCCAGAATTAGGGATTATTGTGAGATGATGAATATAGATGTGACGCCTATGACATCGTATCCAGGAGGAACAGAGACGTCATTTGATTATGGAGTGGCGCTTAAATTTACATCACAACAAACAGGAAGTTCGAGAATAATTGATATACATGCATCTAATGCAAACCTTGCGCAAAAACTTGGGATAAAGAACGATTTGGGAACTAAAGATCAAATTTTGGGACAAGGTGCTAATGCTAAAGTCGATTTCAAACTTGAAGGTGGAAAACGAGTAGGTTTTTCAGATACAGCAAGCATGTTTATAGATGGCGGAAGAGTTACTGTCACTGATCGCGACGGTTTTGAGATGATTTTTGATGTGGACAATTGGAATACGAGTATGGGAGCCGATGCTACAGTAACAATGCTTGATGCAGGTTATGTATCCATACAGATCGGTGCGAACGAGGGACAGACTATAGACCTTTCGGTTCCACCGGTAAACTGCAAATCACTTGATATAGAACATTGTAATGTCTGTACCCGCTCAGGCGCACAGAATTGCATCTCGACATTTGATGCGGCTATCACAAAGGTTACTGATATCAGATCAAAGCTCGGTGCTTATCAGAACCGACTTGAATCAGCGGTTACAAACCTCGATGAAACATCTGAAAACCTGACAGAGGCATGCTCACGAATTGAGGATGTGGATATGTCAGAGGAGATGACAAGATATACCCAGTACAATGTTTTGGTTCAGGCTGGAGTGTCGATGTTGTCACAGGCGAATAATCAGCCGCAGAATATTCTTCAGATGCTCCAAGGCTAAAAACAATAGCAAATGAATTATTCAGTAGCATGAATTCGATTTTAGCTTACTGCTTTTACGAGGGACCACTCGCGTTAAAGCTCTCGACCCAGCGGTATGGGGGTTGAAAATACCAAACCCTCATACCGGGGTCGAGTATTTCCCCTCGTTAAAAGCAGCAAACCTAAAATCGATTGAAGCCTACTGATTAATAAGGTTAGTTATAATTTCAAGTGGAGCGTAAAACAATAAATAATCCATAAGCAGTTATTTTTATCCAAACCGCTCGACGAAATCCACTGCCTACGCAGACTTAGAGCGCGAGATATGAACATATCGTGCTGTGAATTTCTCGCGCTCATAGTCGAAGTTGGCAGTTAGTTCGGCGTTAAGCGGTTTGACATTACTGCGTTGGATATTTATTGTTTACGCACCAAAATGAATTATTATTAAATAATTCATTTTATAGCTTAGCGAAGGAGGAAGCCATGAACAAAGACATGCTGCAAGGATTCGCCACCCGAGTGACTCAGGCGAATAAAACAGAATTGGTTGTGATTATATATGAGGCTGCTATCGCCTCGATAGAAGAAGGAAAAAAAGCCCTTGAAGCAGGTGATGTTTCTGCTGCAAGGAAAGAGATAAGTCGTGCGAGAAATCTGATTTGTGAATTGATGCGCTCGCTGGATATGCACTACAATATATCTACATATCTTATGGAACTCTATCGCTTCGGTCACAGAGAATTGTGCCAGGCGATGGCGTATCGTGATCCAAAGCGACTTGACAATACACTTCATATACTCGAAGGAATCTTGCCGTCATTTAAAGAACTTGCCAAGCAGGATACATCAGGACCTGTTATGCAGAACTCGCAGACGATAGTCGCAGGTTTGACCTACGGTCCGGGTTCGGACCTCAGAGAGACAATCGGTGTAGGCGTCGGTTCAAACAGAGGTTTCCAGGCTTAATATATCAGAAAACAAATATCCCGACTGAGTGATTTCAGTCGGGATATTTTTATGTATTATATTTCAATACTTGATGTAATCACGTATTCTTCACCGCTTCAATCACAACATATGCGCTCATCAATGCAACCGGAATTGCTCCCTGTATAAACGGTGGTATTTTTTTGCCTTTAAAGATATGAACGGTTTTTTGCAGTAACATTTCACTGACGATGAATCCTATAAATCCGCCGATAATTATAGGAAGAATCAGTAGAGCAATACCTCCTGTTCCCAGATATTCAAGTATGCTTTCAATTGGTTCAGACGCTACCGGAGCAGCTATGCCTCCCGCAACTATTCCTGCGCCTCCAATCGTAAACATAACTCTGCATACAACCTTGCTCCAACCGAAGATTACTATATCGCCTGTGTTTTCGAGTTTTCTGTATTTATACAAAAATGCTGCTGCTACGAAAAGAAGCACTGTGGGTATCAACATCCAGAGGCAGGAAAAACTTGTTATTCCTCCGAAATCACCATCAACAATGTGTTGCACGTATCCCTCAACACTGGCCGGTTGTCTTTTTGCAAAAAAGTACATTGGAAAAAGCATATCCAAGTCTTCAAACATATTCCATCCGAAACTGGAATAGTTTCTGTACGGTTCCAAAAAACAAAACTTAACAGCATTGTGCATAACAGCTGCAAAAATATTTATAAAATACCAGAAAAAATTCACAACTGCAAAAGTAATTGCTCCTATAACCATGTTTCCGCATACGAGCACAATCACCAGAGCTAAGCTGTAGAAAAATAAAATCTGTATCAATGTATTGATTAGACATCTTATAATTACAATTAAATTGTAATTATTATTATTCATAATAAACACCATAACATAAACCAATAATGTCATTATGAACAATGTGCATAGCCCTGCCAGTCCGTGACTTATGAAATGAGCTATTCTTTTCGGAGCAAATGAATGAAGCATATATGAATTCTTTTTCTTAAACAGGTATGCAAAAACCGTCAACGTCATAACCAAACAAACAGCGGCTATCATGTATGGGAATGTCAACAAATACAGAGTATCACGCGTTAGTGATCCGCCATGTCTTACCAACGACGGGATAAATACAAACACTCCGAATATAAGCACCGTCCAAACAATCGTGGCTATTTGACGACGCATATCTTCAAGGAAAAGCGTTTTGTTAAAAAAGGATGTTTTTGATTTCATCTCTTTCACCTCCAAGCTCATTTATAAATACTTCCTCCAGAGTGAGCGGCTGATATTCCTCAAATACCGGTTTTGTTTCCCGAATCCTGTCTTCGATTTCATCTCTGTTTCCTTTTATAATTACCGTATGCATCCGTCCTGAAACAGCATCATGTATGACCTCTACGCCGTTACCCAAATCCGGAAGTTCCATCTCTTCTTCATAGGCAACAGTGACCTTCGTCAGACCTTCCTGCAATTCATCTAACGAGTTTTCCTCTATGATTTTTCCATGATTAACAATTCCTATATGGTCACATTTGTCCTCGAGCTCCCTCAGGTTATGTGATGAAACAAATACGGTTGTTCCCTCTCCGGCAACGCTCTCCATGATAATCTGCCACATGGTATGACGCGCCATAGGATCAAGTCCGTCCATTGGTTCATCAAGAACCAGAATCTCAGCGTGCGTGCTGAGTGCCAGAAGCATAGCCGCCTGCTTTTGCATACCTTTTGACATTTTTCTGAACAGCAGATTTTCGTTTAACTCCGGAAAAAGATCTATCAGTTTCGAAAGCCTTTCCTTGTCAAATCTCGGGTACATACCCGCGTAGAGTCGTGACATTTTTTTGATGTTGGTATCGGATAAATAGTAGATTTCATCCGGCACATAGGCTATTTTTTCTTTGACATCCGGATTTTCAAAAATGTCCTCTCCGTCTATTTTTACTTCCCCACTATCAGGTTTAAAAATGCCCATTATGTGGCGTATCAAAGTCGATTTTCCACTTCCGTTCGGTCCGACCAGACCGTACACGCTGCCGGTTGGTACAGTGAAACTCAGCTCATCGAGTGCTTTCAGTTCACCGAAGTTTTTCACTAAATCAGTTCCAGTAATCATCGACTTCCTCCTTTCTCACTCCTAAAAACTTCAATTCTTCAACTGTTTTTTTCAGATTCTCTTTCAACTCTGAAATCCTTTTTTCATTTTTCTCGGGAACCCCCGCAACGAAGCATCCGCGCCCCTGCGACGTGTAGATGTACCCTTCGTGCTCCAGTTCCCTGTAGGCTCTGCTGATGGTGTTCGGGTTAATCGTTAGTCCCGTCGCAAGCTCCCTGACTGAGGGGAGTTTTTCATCTTTTTTCAGAATCCCCTGTATGATTTGCTTGCGAAAACCGTCTTTCACCTGCTCGTAGATTGGCCTTGAATCCCTGTAGTTAATCTGTATCAATGGCCTCACCTCCGTTTCTTTCTCATTCTTTCTCGCTTCTTTATGGATAGTAACATATATGGATAGTGTGGCAGGGTGTGTTACAACTGTATTAGTTATTCTAGTACAGTTATAACACAG
>JAIKWQ010000100.1 GCA_024684535.1 Eubacterium sp.
CAGATGGGAGATGTGGCCGATTATAGATATGTTCTCTACGGCAAACAATTGTCTCGGGGACGTGGTCGGGACCTTCAGCGTCGCGAACAGCGAGGGGCTGGTTGATAAGGAGGTATTTAAGGGGAAGGTTAATCAGATGTAGTAATTATTGGTGTTTTTTACAGGAAAACTGTAAATTTGACTTGACAAATCTAAATTTAAGTTTTAGAATAAGTATTACCGACCGTGTGTGATTTGGTGTCATTTTTGCCAAAAACGGTTGGTAATATTTTTGTTTTGAAGAGGTTATATAGGATGAAAAACATTTCTGAACGTCTGAATGACATCGCAGGTTCTGCTTTTGAGAAGGCGGGATACGATTCAAAATACGGAGTTATAAATCAGTCAAATCGCCCGGATTTATGCCAATTTCAGTGCAACGGAGCTATGGCAGCAGCCAAGCAGTACCACAAGGCTCCCCTGCAGATAGCGGGTGAGGTCGTAGAAGTTATGAATATCTATGATGCTTTCGAGTCGGTGGAGGCTGTGGCGCCGGGATTTATAAACATCAACCTGAATCCTGAATTTGTGGCTGAGTTAGTTGAAGAAATGAGCAGGGATGAAAAACTCGGCGTGGTAGAACCCGAAGAGAAAAAAACTATTGTGATTGACTACGGTGGAGCCAATGTGGCAAAGCCACTTCATGTGGGACACCTTCGCCCGGCTATCATAGGCGAGAGCATTAAGAGGATCTGCAAGTATGCAGGGCACGAGGTTATCGGAGATGTCCACTTGGGTGACTGGGGATTGCAGATGGGACTCATCATAGCAGAACTCAAAAAAATGTCACCGGAGTTGCCGTACTTTGACGAGAGTTTTTTCGGTGAGTACCCCAAGGAGGCTCCGTTTAGCATAAGCGATTTGGAAGAGATATATCCGAGAGCGAGCGCCCGTTCAAAAGAAGACGAGGAGTTTCGCCTGGAAGCTGAGGAAAATACCAGAAAGCTTCAGGAGGGATATCCGCCGTTTATGGCTATATGGAATCATATAATGAGTGTTTCCGTAGCGGATTTGAAAAAGAATTATGACAAACTTGATGTTCACTTCGATCTCTGGAAGGGTGAGAGTGATGCAGAGAGTTATATAGCAGATATGGTGCAGGATTTGAAGGACAAAGGCCTGGCGTACGAGAGTGAGGGAGCGCTGGTTGTGGATGTGACAGAAGAGTCTGATTCGAAAGAGCTTCCTCCCTGTATTATCGTCAAGTCAAACGGCGCAACACTCTATGCGACTACGGATCTTGCAACTTTGGTTGAAAGGGAAAAAGACTATAAACCAAATCAGATAATCTATGTGGCAGACAAACGACAGTCGCTTCACTTCATACAGGTTTTCAGGGTTGCAAAAAAAGCAGATATAGTCGGAGAGCAAACTGAGCTTAAGCATATCGGTTTCGGAACTATGAACGGCCCTGACGGAAAGCCGTTTAAAACCAGAGACGGAGGAGTGCTGAGACTTGAGGCACTTCTGCAACAGATAGTAGATGAAGTCAAAGAAAAAATGCGTGAAAACCGCGACTACGGAGAAGATGAATTAAATGAGATTTCCGAAAAGGTTGGGCTTGCAGCGCTCAAATACGGCGACCTGTCAAATCAGGCATCGAAAGATTATATTTTTGATATAGAGAGATTTGCTTCATTCGAGGGAAATACCGGACCGTATATTCTGTATACGATAGTGCGTATAAACTCAATGCTTAAAAAATACGCCGACGAAGGTGGAAAGATAGATGAGGATGAGCAGATACTTCCGCCGGGCAAAAAAAGCGAGATGGATATGTATCTGGCGCTTACGGAGTTTCCGCAGATGATAGAGGGCGCATACAAAGAGCTTGCGCCGCATAGGGTGTGCTCGTATGTGTATTCGTTGTGTGAAGCGTTTAATCATTTTTATCACGATACGGTTATTCTTAAGGAAGAGAATGAAGACGTCAGGAACAGCTATTTGAGACTGATCAGTTTGGTGAAAAGAGTGCTTGAAACCGGAATTGATTTACTTGGATTTTCTGCGCCAAATAAAATGTGAGCGATAAGGCACGAAACAGCGTGTGTACGTATGCGTCGGATGTGAACATCCGTAAGCATACGTACCTATGCTGTTGAGTCCAACGGACATCCACGGCTCGAAGAGCCGGGGATAAGTGACTTATCGAATAATAATTATAAATGGAGGAACCAAAATGTTTATCGGTAGAGAACTTGAGAAAAAACAGTTGGAAGCGAACTACAGGAAAAATGAGAACGACATTGTGATTCTGTATGGTCGTGAGGGTGTAGGAAAAACTACGCTTGTCAGGGAGTTTGTGAAAGGGAAATACTGCATATATTATCAGGCGAGAGAATACTCTGAGAAGGAGCAGAATCTGCACTTCGACAGGAAAAAGGATGAGATCTCCAAGTTCCTGCTTAAACCGTCGGGGGAGAAGGCAGTCTTAGTTATCGATGAGTTTGACCTGATGCTCAAAGGCTACAAAACATTTTTCGCTGACTTTATGGCATACTTAAAAACTCTTCCAATCGGACAGGTTATGATCCTGCTTGTGAGCTCATCGGTACAGTGGGTTGAGAACAAAATGGCTGATGAGGCGCCAGAGCTTATCGCTGAGGTGTCCGCGCTTATCAAACTTCGCGAGTTTTCATTTATGGAGATGGTTGACCGCTTCCCGAATTCAACCACGCAGGAGTGCATATCCATCTATGCGGTGCTTGGTGGTGTACCGGAGTATCTCGAACTTTGGAATCCGCGTGAGACCGCAAGGAAAAATATCATCAGACTTTTCCTCGAGAAAGGTGCGCCGTTTAGGAAAGAGCCTGCCAGATTTTTAAAAACAGTGCTTAGAGAGCTTCCGTACTACAACACGATATTGTCGGTGCTTGCAGAGGATGTTCCGAAGCTTAATTATTTGTACAACAGAACCGGATTTTCGAGAGCGAAGATTTCGGTATATATCAAGAATTTGATTCAGCTTGATGTAGCGACAAAAATATTCTCGTTTGAGCCTGATAAATCAGATGCTGTTCAAAAGGGATTGTATGGTATCACTGATTCAAGCTTGAAGTTTTACTTTAAGCTGATTTATCCTCATTTGTCAGACCTTGAGATACTCACTCCGGATGAGTTCTACAACAAGCATATCAAAGATGAGATAAACGGTATCATGGAGCGTGCTTATATCAAAGTCTGCAGAGAGTTTATGGATTTGATGAGTAAGTACGGCAAGCTTCCTGCGAAGTTCGGAAACTTCGGAAGTCTCTACGGAAAGACAGGTTTCATCCCGCTTGTTGCAAGAAGTGATGACGGAAAAATCGTAGTTGGAAGCTGCAAGTGGTCACAGAAGCCGATGACTATGAAAGATTTTGAGGAGCTGCTTGACAACACTTCTCAGCTTGGCAGAGAGGCGGATTTCTTCTATCTGTTTTCGAAAGAAGGATTCACTACGGACCTCGCTGCTATGGCTACAAACATGGAAAATATCGTTACGATTGATTTGGATGATTTATGATAACTGTGTAAGTTTTCAAAAAGATAAGAAAGACAGGTAGTGAACATGGGTACTTTATCAGAATATACTAAAGCGATAGTTATGTATCATCATGTATCTGAAAAAACGATACTTATAGACCTGGCGAATTATCTTGACGATAACGATGTGAACGGTATTACCAAAGAGATACATAAGCTTCTTGAGCTTGCGACCAGATACGGTTTCAAGGATAATCTCTGGAAGTCGTATGTGACATTTTTACTTGCGCTGGACGAGAATCCGTTCTCTGTTCTGTGCGAGATTGTCGGCGCTGCCGATGATGCGAGTGCCAATATAATAGTTAAAAAAGATATGGATATATTTTACCGGATTTTTAACTATGATTTTTCGACAGTTGAAGATGAGTCGTTAAGAGAGTATTTTTCCATACTTTGCAACTATAAATCAATGCACAAGGATGTAAATACATTCAACAAAAGCGTAAGCGACAAAGTTTACTTTCTGATGAAAGAACTTGAAAATGCTACGGACGGCGGAGCATTCTTCGATACGGTTACAGCATTTTACAAAAAATACGGTGTCGGAAAACTCGGGCTCAACAAAGCTTTTCGTGTGGTTGGAGAAGGGCAGTCGAGTCAGATAGAAGCGATAACTCATACTTCCGATGTGAAGCTTGATGATTTGATCGGGTATGAAATCCAGAAAGAAAAATTAGTCGAAAATACAGAAGCATTTGTACTTGGCAAGCCGGCAAATAACTGTCTTTTGTTTGGTGATGCGGGTACGGGAAAATCAACCTGTATCAAGGCAATCTTGAATATGTACTATGACAGAGGTTTGCGACTTATAGAGCTGTATAAACATCAGCTCAAGGAACTTCCGAAACTCGTGCAAACCGTAAAAAACAGGAATTACAGATTTATAATATATATGGATGACCTCTCGTTTGAGGAGTTTGAGACGGATTATAAATACCTGAAGGCTGTGATCGAGGGCGGTATGGAAGTTCGTCCCGATAATGTTCTGATATATGCGACTTCAAACAGGAGACATCTGATACGTGAGACATGGTCTGACAGGTCGGATATGAGTGATGATGAGTTGCACCGCTCGGATACGATGCAGGAGAAGCTTTCCCTGTCGGCACGATTCGGAGTATCAATAAACTTTGATAAGCCACAGAAAAAGTTGTTTGATGATATAGTTATCGGTATCGCGAGACAGGAAAATGTGAGCTTAACAGATGAAGAACTGATTGCGGGAGCAAACGTCTGGGCACTAAGAAACGGCGGCTATTCAGGACGTATCGCGCGACAGTATGTGACAAATCTTTTGTCGCAGCAGTAAGTATAAATCGGAGGAAACAGAGCATGTTTGAGAGATTTTTTCCGGATGAAACAGTGTCATCCACATATGAAATCAATTATCAAAAGCTCTACAGGCAGGGCTACAGAGGACTGCTTTTTGATATTGACAACACACTTGTAAAGCATGGCGAGGGCGCGACGAAACAGGCTATAGCGCTTTTTGATAAACTGAAAAAAATGGGCTTTGAGTGTTGTGTGATATCAAACAACAAAAAAGCCAGAGTATTGCTTTTCAACAAAGACATCGGTATTCACACTGTATTTAATGCACATAAGCCTGCATCGAAGGGGTATTATTATGCGATGGAACTTATGCATACAAATGTAACTAATACTGTGTTTGTCGGTGATCAGCTGTTCACTGATATATTCGGAGCAAAAAAAATAGGTATGAAAAATTATCTGGTTTCTCCGATAAGTTCAAGAGAAGAAATTCAGATTGTATTGAAAAGAAAACTCGAAAAAATAGTATTGAATGAATACAGAGCGAAACGCAAACAACAGAAAGCTGCAAAGAGATATTATACACTTAAAAGACGGAAAGAAGTAAATGAATAAAACAAAAATACAGGCATTATTAAAAGATATAAAAGCTGATGCGGCGCTGATAACCGATCCCGCAAATATGAGATATCTGACGGGGTTTTGCGGTGAGGGATATGTGCTTTTGGAAAAGAAAAAAGTATCTGTAATAACTGATTCCAGATACACCATAGCAGCGAAAAATGAATGCCCGGACTGCGAGGTTATCGAGTGGGACAAGATAGGCATATATAAAACCGCTATGCAGCTTTCAAAAAGAGCGGACATAAAAAAAATTGGTTTTGAAGATACATATATGAGAGTGTCTGCTTACAAGACGTGGGAGAAAAAATTAAGGGATGTGAAGCTTGTTCCGATAGGTGACAAAGTGACCAAACTTCGGCAGGTTAAATCGGGAGAAGAAATAAAAAAAATAGCCGCTGCGGAGGCAATCGGTGACAGAGCATTTGCAAGGCTTTTGCTTGATCTGGGAGTGGAAGCAGATAAGCTTGGTGAAGTAGGAAAAGAAGTTGAAAAATACCACATTCCGACATATATCAAAGCAACTGAATCGACGGAAAAACAGATAGCAGCCAAGCTTGAATTCTATATGAAAGATGAGGGAGCAGAAGGGTTAAGTTTTGAAACTATAGCAGCGAGCGGCTTGAACGGTGCGATGCCGCATGCAGTTCCGCAGGATAAATACCTTGAAAAAGGCGAACTTCTGACTCTTGACTTTGGGTGCATTTTTAAAGGGTATTGTTCTGATATGACAAGGACGATAGCGATTGGTGAACCTGATGCAAAATTGCTTGAAATATACAACACAGTTAAAAAAGCACAAAAATTCGCCCTTGATAACTTAAGGGCAGGGATGACGGGATTAGAGATAGATAAGCTTGCGAGAGACATAATTGAAGAAGCCGGGTACGGGAAGAATTTCGGACATTCACTCGGACACTCTGTGGGACTTGAAATACACGAGAGACCCGGCTTTTCCCGCAAGGAAAAAACTGTCATAGAGGCAGGTATGGTTGTATCTGTTGAACCCGGAATCTATGTAGAGGGTGTAGGTGGTGTTCGTATCGAGGATTTGGTGGCAGTTACAGAATCCGGTGCGAATAATCTGGCAAAATCAGTAAAAGAACTGATTGTAGTATGAACTGTTGGAACAATTTTATAAGTGAGGTAGAGCTATGAAAAGAGAATTGATTTGTGTGCCGATAACCGGCCTCGTGTTGCCGTCAATTATCAGTCAGGCAAGAGAAATAGCTGCTGCGCCTGTGGATATGGCGGAGTGGAGAGTTGATTATTTTGCCGGTGAGGAGAAGCAGATTTACAGCACTGTTGTTGCAATCAAAGAAATAATCGGAGACAAAAAACTGATTGTGACTCTCAGAACTTCAGATGAAGGCGGAGAGGATAACGGTGACAAGTTTGATTATTTTCATGTGATCGAGGAATTGATAACACAGGATTCTGCTGATTATGTTGACATAGAGATTGAAAAGTTTCTTGATGGGCATGAGGAATTGATTGAAAAATACAATCAAAAAAATATAAAAATAATCGGTTCGTACCACGATTTTGAAAGGATGCCTGAAGAGGGATTTATCATCAGGAAACTCAGACAGATCAAAGAAGCCGGATGCGACGTCGGAAAAGTAGCTTGTTTTGCAAATGACAGCAACGAAGCGGAGACGATGCTCAAGGCGACATCGCTTTTTAAATACGATTATCCTGAGTATCCGGTGGCTACGATGGCTATGGGAAGAGAAGGTTATATCACCAGACTTTATGGTGGATTGTACGGCTCGAGTGTGACGTTTGCAACTATCGGAAAAGCGTCGGCTCCGGGACAGAGAAGTGTGGAGGAAGTTGTGGAAACATTTGATAAATTATTTGTGAATCCGGGACATATCATCATCATCGGATTTATGGGAACAGGAAAAACAACCGTATCAAGGGCTCTTGAAAAACAGTATGGTATCGGATGTGTTGATACCGATGAGATGATTACTGAGAAGACGGGAAAACAGATTTCGGAGATTTTTGACGAGTACGGCGAGGAAACATTCAGGACGGTTGAGACGAACATTCTTGATGATTTGGGAACGATAGATAAATCAGTTGTTTCCTGCGGTGGCGGAACTGTGCTGAAGGATCTGAATGTGAAAAAGCTCAAAAATTTCGGAAAGATTGTTCTGCTTACGGCTAAGCCTGAGACTGTGTACAAGAGAGTTCACAAGGATAACAAAAGGCCTCTGCTTGCGGGCAACATGAATGTCGGATATATCGAGCAGCTGATGGATAAGAGAAGATATGCGTATGAGAGAGCTGCAGATATCGTGGTGGCTACGGATGACAGAGATGTGGAGGATATCGCCAAAGAAATATGGGAAAAGGTGAACAGTTAAGAGTGCAACGATACATATCCAACACAGACATGGAGAACCGGCTATCCGCCGAACTAAGTGTCAACTTCGACTAAGAGCGTGAGTTATTCGCGGCACGAGTTGCTCTTAACTCACGCTCTAAGTCTACGTAGACACTGGATTTCGTCGGGCGGTTCTAATTGTCTGTTTATGGATATGTATCGTTATGTACTCATAATTTGAATCACCTTGTCAAGTTATACCGGAAAATCAAAATTTCTACTTGAAATATTGTAAAAAATCGTGTATGATGATTAGGTGTGTGAAATTTACCTTCCCAAGGGGAGAGAATGAATTAATTGGAGGAATAGAAATGATTTCAGCAGGTGATTTTAGAAACGGACTTACAGTAGAGATTGAGGGAGTTGTTTATCAGATCGTGGAGTTCCAGCACGTGAAGCCGGGAAAAGGAGCAGCTTTCGTACGTACAAAGCTTCGTAACGTCGTAGACGGTGGTGTGGTTGAGAAGACATTCCGCCCGACAGAGAAGTTCCCTCAGGCTCATATCGATAAAAAAGATATGCAGTATCTGTATAATGACGGTGAGATGTACAACTTCATGGACAATGAAACATATGAGCAGATCGCCCTCACAACAGAGGCTGTTGGCGATACAATGAAATTTGTTAAAGAAAATGATAACGTAAAAATGCTTTCTTATAAAGGCAATATTTTTGCTATCGAGCCGCCGATGTTTGCAGAGCTCGAGGTTACAGAGACAGAGCCGGGTATCAAAGGTGATACAGCTACAAACGTTACAAAACCTGCTACAGTTGAGACAGGTGCTCAGGTTGCAGTACCGCTTTTCGTTAATCAGGGTGACAAAATCCAGATTGATACCAGAACAGGAGAATATCTGAAGAGGATATAAGTGAAAAGTTACCATTCACGGTTATAGAACGAAGCGAAGTGCATTGGATGCTTGCATCCATATGCACTTCGATTTGTTCTATAGGCTGAAAGCAGCCGTGAATGGTAAACATCGAGGGAGGAAAATATGAGATTCATATCGTGGAACGTAAACGGGCTGCGCGCCTGCGTAGGAAAAAATTTCATGGAGGACTTCGAACGCCTCGATGCGGATATTTTTTGCATACAGGAGAGCAAGCTTCAGGAAGGTCAGATAGATCTCGAAACACCGGGATATCACCAGTATTGGAACTACGCCGAGAAAAAGGGATACTCAGGAACGGCGGTCTTCACGAAAAATGAACCGATAAACGTGACTTATGGCATCGGTGTCGAGGAACACGACCACGAGGGAAGAGTCATCACCTGTGAGTTCGAGGCTTTTTTCTTTATATGTGTGTACACGCCGAATTCCCAAAATGAGCTGAAAAGGCTTGATTATCGTATGACTTGGGAGGATGCTTTCAGAGAGTATTTGGTCGGCTTAAAAAAATCAAAGCCTGTCATCGTGACAGGGGATATGAATGTCGCGCACAAAGAAATCGATCTGAAAAATCCGTCTTCAAACCACCATAATGCCGGATTTACCGATGAGGAGAGAGGCAAGTTCGATGAGCTTCTGAACGCAGGGTTTGTCGACAGTTTCAGAAAGCTCTACCCGGATATGACAGATATATACAGTTGGTGGTCCTACAGGTTTAATGCCAGAAGCAGAAATGCCGGATGGCGTATCGATTATTTTTTGGTATCAGATGATGTGGAAGACAAGATTATCGAGGCGAAAATCCATACGGATGTGCTTGGATCCGACCATTGTCCGGTAGAACTTGAGATGAAAATGTGAAATATTTGACATTTTTGGTGAAATCGTATAAAATAAGATAGGCAGAATTTATATTTTGCTAAACTATTATGAAACTCATAATTAGGAGGAGTCAGTAATGGACAATCAGGAAATCGGAGAAATTCAGATTGCGAATGAGGTTGTTGCCTCCATAGCCGGAATTTCAGCTGCTGAGGTTGAGGGAGTTGAGGCAATGAATGGCTCGTTTTCAAATGAGCTTGCCGGGAAATTCGGAGTCAAAAATACCTCGAAAGGTGTCAAAGTCGAGGTTGTTGATGACGAGGCGTATGTGTCACTTGCAGTGACGATGAAGTACGGCTACAGCATCCCTGAGACCTGCGCGAAAATCCAGGACAGAGTTGCTTCGGCGATAAACTCTATGACGGGACTTAACTGCGCTCAGGTAGATGTAAATATAACCGGCGTGTCCCTGCCGAAGGATTGATTCGGATTATTCAGATTATTTATATGCCTGCGTAGATTCGACGCGGGCATTTTTTTGTGGAGTTTACTTGATTTTAGGGCTGTATGATAGTATAATAAATATATTCACACGCTGATTTCGGAAATGAATCCGAAGTTTTAAAACGAGTAAAGGAATTGATTGATATGGCGACAAGACATGAATTGAGAACTTGCGAGTTCCTGCTGTTGTACCAAATGGATTTTTATAATGACGAGTACGATGAGCAGCAGGATATTTTTCTGCATGAATTGGTAAAAGAAGACCCGCTTGAGGATAGTGAGAAAGAGTCGATTGCGGCAACTATGGAGAGGATTATTCCGTTGCTTCCGACGATTGATGAAAAAATATCCTCAGCGTCGAAAGGGTGGAAGTTAAACCGTATAGCGAAGGCGGAACTTGCGATCCTCAGACTTGCAGTGTATGAGGCTCTGTATGACGATGATATCCCGGTTGCGGTTGCTATAGACGAGGCGGTTGAGCTGGCGAAGGACTACGGTCAGGATGAGGGATATGCGTTTGTAAACGGAGTGTTGAGTGCGATTTGCAAAGACGGAGAAAAATGATGGATTATGGACTTATAGGTGGAAAACTGGGGCACAGTTATTCAAAGGAAATTCATGAAAAATTAGCCGATTATACATATGAACTGAAACCTCTGACAGATGAAGAATTTGACCCGTTTATGGAAGCGAGAGAGTTCAAGGCAATCAATGTTACAATTCCATATAAAAAACATGTGATTCCGTACCTAAAAGAGCTTGATGAAAGCGCAGCTGCGATAGGTGCGGTAAATACCATAGTAAACAAAAACGGAGATCTGTACGGTTACAATACAGACTATCCGGGATTCATATATATGCTGAAAGCAAATGATATAGAAGTCGCCGGGAAAAAGGTTATGGTGCTCGGGAACGGCGGAGCAGCGCAGGCAGTTAAAGCGGCGCTGAAATCACTTGGAGCAAAAGAGCTTGTAGTGGTAAAAAGAACCACTGACGGAGAGTCGATAACATACGAAGAAGCTTATGCGGAGCATACGGATGCCGAAGTGATAGTAAATACAAGTCCTGTTGGGATGTACCCTGACGTAGATTCATCACCGATAGACTTAAAACCATTTGAAAAATGTACCGCTGTTGTCGATGTGATATATAACCCGATAACGACCAAACTTGTAGAGCAGGCACGTGGACTCGGGATGACCGGTATCACCGGACTGGAGATGCTTATTGCTCAGGCAAAATATGCTGTCGAGATATTTTTGGATAAATCGCTTGATGACAAACTGATTGATGAGATTTATAAGGATATGATATGAACAACAGAAAAACCTATACTGTAACAGAACTGAATATGTATATCAAGTCGCTCATCCAACGTGATGGCGAGCTTGCTGTCGTTTTTGTTCAGGGTGAAGTGACAAACTTAAAGGACTATAAATCAACTTCAGGACATATGTATTTTTCCATAAAAGATGACAAATCGCAGTTGCCCTGTGTGATGTTTCGTGGAGACCGCGCAAGAGGATTGGATTTTGATCTGGAAAACGGTATGGAAATCATCATTGGCGGAACGATGGATCTGTATGAGCGCGACGGAAAAATTCAGTTATATGCAAAGAAAATCAAGTCTGTCGGAGACGGTGCGATAGCAGAAAAATATGAGAAATTAAAAGCTGAACTTGAAGGCTTGGGATACTTTGATAAAGCGCATAAAAAAGAACTGCCTAAGTATGTAAAAACAGTCGGAATAGTAACCGCAAAAACAGGAGCTGTAATTCACGATATACAGACAACTGCAGCAAGAAGAAATCCGTATGTACAGCTGCTTTTGTATCCGTCGGCAGTACAGGGAGAGGGCGCAGCGGAAGAAATAGCAAGAGGAATAAAAAGGCTTGATAGAGAAGGCGTAGACGTGATAATAATCGGGCGCGGAGGAGGCTCTATGGAAGACCTCTGGGCATTCAATGAAAGAGTTGTTGCAGATGCTATATATGAATGCGAAACTCCAATCGTATCAGCTGTCGGACACGAGACTGATTTCTCGATATCAGACTTTGTGGCGGACTTAAGGGCGGCGACGCCTACAGCTGCGGCTGAACTGACAGTGTTTGATGTCAGAGATGTACTTGACCGGCTCGATGATTACGAAGTGTCATTCAGAAGAATTATGGACGGAATCATACGCGATGAGAGGATGCGTGTTGCCAGAGCGGCTGAGAGACTGAATGCAAACAGCCCTGTACACAAACTTGAACTTGCAAAAGAGAACATCGAAAAGCATAAATTGCGACTGAAAAACAGTATGCGCCTGATATTCGATAAAAACAAAAATGAATTCGTAAATCTGGCTACGCGATTAGATGCCGCAAGTCCTATCAAACGCCTGAAAGCCGGCTACGCCTACGTCTCCGACAGCGAGGGTGGCGCAGTAGAAAAGGCTAGTGACCTAGCTGTGGGTGATAAGCTCACGCTTACATTTTCGGATGGACAGGTGGTTTCTCAGGTGACGGATGTTTTACCGGTGAAGTGAGTTGCTTACACACCGACCAAGCATTCTTAAATATTTAATTAAACAATAATAAACGGGAGGAATAATCATGGCAACCAAGAAACAACCTGAGCTCGATGAAATAATGCGCGAGCTCGAAGCTAAGGTCACCCGCCTTGAAAACGAGCCCCTTTCGCTGGAGGAAAGCTACAAAGAATTCTCCGAAGGCATGGAACTCGTCAAGCAGGGCAACGCAACCATCGACAGAGTTGAGAAAGAATTAAAAATACTTATGGATGACGAATAAATCATTTTTTCGGTAAAACAGGAGGAAGTCGTATGCTCGAACGCAAAATCGAAGAAATAGAAGATATAATAACCGGCATGCTACCTGAGGAATCAGGCTACGCCAAGACTATACTTGGGGCTGCAAACTACAGTATCACTGCGGGTGGAAAACGCCTCAGACCGTTGCTTATGAGAGAGTTTTTCCGTCTCTATGATGGAGGGGATGAGACAGTTCTTAAACACTTCATGATGGCTATAGAGATGATACATACCTACAGCCTGGTGCATGATGATCTGCCTGCACTTGACAACGATGAGCTTCGCAGAGGCAAGCAGACAACTCACAAAGTATACGGTGAGGCGTTGGGGATCCTTGCGGGAGATGCGTTGCTTAATATGGCTTATGAGCAGGTAGCATACGCGATGAAAAGCATATATGCGTGCGAAACGATAAGCGGCGTGTCCAGAAAAGAGCAGATGCAAAGAACTGTAAAAGCATTTGATTATCTGTCTGCCAGATCCGGTGTTGACGGAATGGTCGGAGGCCAGGTGGTTGACGTCGAGAATAACGGAGATTTTGTCGACGATGAGATGCTTTTGTATGTATACAGAAACAAAACAGGGGCCCTTATCGCAGCTGCAATGATGGTAGGAGCAGTGCTTGGAGGCGCTGATGAATTTGATATAATGACTATCGAAAGAATGGGCGCAGAAATCGGCGTAGCATTCCAAATCAGGGATGACATCCTCGATGTGATTGGAGATGAAGATAAGCTCGGAAAGCCGATTCACAGTGATGAGGAACTGGGAAAATCAACATATGTGGCGCATCATGGAATCGAAGAAAGCGAAAATGCTGTAAAAGCTTATACTGAGCACGCCCTGAAGCTTTTTGATTCACTAAAAATACCTTCAGGAAGCGAGACTACGAAGAAGTTCGTTCGGGACATTTTTATGCGTCTGGTCGAAAGAGAATCATAAATTATCGGAGAAGTGCAATTGGAACGTTTACTTGACAAAATAGATAAACCAAATGATATTAAAAATATTCCGCCATCGGAGTACAGAGCCCTGGCAAAGGAGATCAGGCGCAAGCTCGTCAGGACCGTCAGTGAGACGGGCGGGCATCTCGCGTCGAATCTGGGAGTGGTTGAGCTTACGATGGCGCTTCATTTGTGTCTCACATTCCCGGAAGATAAGCTTGTTTGGGATGTGGGACATCAGTCATATGTGCACAAAATTTTAACCGGGCGCGCCGACACTATGTGGACACTCAGGCAGATGGGCGGACTGTGTGGATTCCCGTCGATAGCTGAAGATGCGTCGGATACATTTGGTACAGGGCATAGTTCCACCTCTATTTCAGTTGCGCTGGGACTTGCGAAAGCAAGGGATTTGAAAGGCACGGATGAGAAAGTTTTCGCCGTTATAGGTGACGGTGCTCTGTCCGGAGGAATGGCTTACGAAGCTATGAATAATGCCGCAGCGTTGGGAACTTCGATGGTAATTGTGCTAAATGATAACAAAATGTCTATAGCGCAAAACGTCGGCGGTATGTCAAATTATCTCGGAAAAATCAGGGCAAATACGAAGTACAGGGATTTGAAACTTTCGGTAGAAGATGCTCTTGACAAAGTTCCTGTTCTCGGAACGCCCATAGCCGGTCAGATCAGAAAAACGAAGGATTCACTGAAAAGACTATTGATTTCGGGAATGCTTTTCGAGGATATGGGACTCACATATATCGGACCAATCGATGGACACAACATAAACGATATGGTTTCCGCATTTGAGACGGCGTCGTCTATGGAAAATGAGACTGTGCTTGTGCATGTGGTGACGCAAAAGGGCAAAGGCTATAAACCTGCGATGGAAAATCCTGAGCTGTTCCATGGCATAGATAAATTTGATATTAAAACCGGAATTCCACAGGGAAGCGAGACCGATCATACGGACACTTACACTGATGTTTTCGGCAAGTGGCTTGTGAAAGCAGGTGAAAAATATCCTGAGGTTGTATCAGTGTGTGCGGCTATGCCCGACGGAACCGGAGTTATGGACTTTATAGAAAAATACCCCGACAGGGCATTTGATGTAGGCATAGCAGAAGAGCACGCGGTGACATTTGCTGCCGGAATGTCAGCCGGAGGTATCAGGCCTGTAGTTTCGATATACTCGACTTTTTTGCAAAGAGCTTACGATCAGATGATACACGATGTTTGCCTGGATTTGCGTCCTGTTATTTTTGCGATAGACAGAAGCGGTATCACAGGACGAGATGGTCGCACGCATCAGGGGTTGTATGATATATCTTATTTGAACTCTATGCCGGGGATGACAGTTATGGCACCTATGGATGGTGAAGAGCTTGAGGATATGCTTGATTTCGCGGTTGAGAATGTCGAAGGTCCTGTTGCTGTCAGGTATCCAAGAGGTGAGGCAATAAACTTTGACAGAGACAGAGCACCTATAGAATTCGGTCGAGCCGAAGTTATGCGAGACGGCAAAGAAGTTGTTATTTTTGCTGTTGGAGATATGGTGGAAACGGCAATCAGAGCGGCTGCGGAACTTGATAAAAAAATGATCCGTTCGGCGGTTATAAATATGCGATTTATAAAACCTTTTGACAAAGAGCTTGTGAAAGAACAGGCTTCGTCGCGCCGCGTTGTTGTAACTATGGAAGACGGCACGATAAGCGGAGGATTCGGCGAGAGTGTTGGGGCATTTTTATCGGGCGAAGGAATCAGAGTTAAGAGGTTTGTGAATATATCTGTTCCGGATTGTTTTGTCGAGCATGGAAGCAAGGATGAATTATTTGAAAAATACGGGCTTAATGTCGAATCTGTGGTGGCGAGGATAAGCGAGGCGTATGCTGAGGCACGATGAATTACGGCGAAAGGAACATTTTTGATGAAAGAACGTTTGGATGTATTGTTGGTTAATCTCGGACTTGTTGAATCCCGGACGCAGGCGAAGGCGCACATCATGGCAGGTGAGGTTTTCGTGGATGGACAGCGTGAGGATAAGGCGGGTGCCACTTTTTCAGAAGAAGCAATGATAGAGCTTCGCGCAAAAAAAATGCCGTATGTAAGCAGGGGCGGATTCAAGCTTGAGAAAGCGATAGAAGTGTTTCCGATAGAACTTGACGGATTAACATGTATGGATGTAGGATCGTCGACGGGTGGGTTCACTGACTGTATGCTTCAAAACGGCGCGAAAAAGGTTTTTGCGATAGATGTCGGCACCAATCAGCTCGCGTGGAAACTGCGTCAGGATGAGCGTGTGGTCGTGATGGAAAAAACGAATATCCGATATGTGACGCCTGATGATATAGGAGAAAAGGTTGATTTTGTATCGATAGATGTTGCTTTTATATCTTTGTCAAAAGTGCTTGGACCTGTGAGAGCGCTGA
>JAIKWQ010000111.1 GCA_024684535.1 Eubacterium sp.
TGACTTACCTGATACATAATGATCACCGCCTTTGTTAATACCCATTTTATAGACTTCTATTCCTTTTTTGTCATTTTTGTATGACAGGTTTCGCTCATCCAAACCGTTGGTGTAATGCAAATACCACTGCTTAGTTTTTCCTTTTTTAACGGTAACATCGTATTTTTCTCTGGCATCCGGTCCTTTTGAGACAGGTATGTATCCAAGCATCTCGGATTTTCGGATTAGAAATGCGACGCAATCGCCGTATTTATCAGGTTCAACATAGTATTTTGCTTCGGTTTTTGCATTAATCTCGTAAATCTTTTCGCCGGAATCAACCGGTGTAAATTCATCAGACGGCTTGATTGTTATATCATCAGCGGTGGCCTCCGTCATCGTCCGGCCTTTGATTTTCTTATATATTTTTACTTTGTCAAGTTCTATGTAGTCCCGTCGCGCTTCTATAGGCGCAGCTCCCGATGAAAAAGATTCATTGCTTTCATAGATTTTTATATCAATATATGCGGAAAACACCGATTTTCCAATATTAAAACAAGTACCATCTGTGCATTGCTCAAAGGGGTACGAAATATATCCTGTTTTTTTGCTACATGAATCATATATCCGGTATGAGTAACCATATCCTGTAGGTACATCCTCTGTAGTTGCTTCTACGTTGTCCTCAGGCTCAGTAGCTATCGGCGATTCTTCGGCCCTTGACTGAACCGAAAAAACACTCAGAGACAGCGAGAGCAAAAGCAAAGTTGCCAGAAATCTCTTTTTCATACAGTAGTTCCTCCTGTTTCGTTCCTATTTTTCTCAGAAAGCTCGGAGACCCTAGCTTCCAACTCTCGTATTCGAGCGTCTTTTTCCTTAAGCTGATTCTTCATCACCCGGATTCTGCTTTCATTAGTTTTGTTGATACTCGCAACTATATCTTCTTCATATGCTAATTCTGCTAACATATTCGACAACTCCTCTCTGTCAGCCAGCATCTCACAGGCTCTGGCGTATATTTCTACGTATTCCGGATGTTCACTCAAAAACTCCTGCATTTGCGCAGTGTCTGTAATTGACAAAAAATCAAGCCACAGTATCAATTGCTCTGTTGTTCGTGGCTTATTTTTCTTGAACACATCTAAACATATATAATCATAATACTGAATCATTTCTAAGTCAAGACCCGTATTCGATCAAAGAGCGTCAAAGCAAAAATCTCTTAGTGTATATCACACAGAAAAAAAGCTTGACACCCCCCGATTATGCTATAATGCCCTTGAAATCGTTGTTTGCAAAAAACATAATACAAAACAGAGGTGGTTTTTCTATGTTAAATAAATCAAGACAATTACATGCTTTCTTTATAATCGCTATCTTTGGTATATTGTTGACAGCCTGCAGTACAGACAGTTCGTCTTCTAGCGATACAACCGTTCCCCTTGCAGCTATCGAAACTCATGAGGGTAATACGGAAATGATGACGGCAAATAACATTTCAACGATAATCACAAGAGTGATGTCATAAAATACATTTTTCGATTTTAAATTCTATCAATCAACAAGGATTAGCCCGATAATACAATCAATGCGAAGGTCTCCGCCTGCCCTCGTTGCGCAGCGTTGGTTTTTTCAACGCGCACAACGCGAGGTGCAGGTATAAGTGCAAACGGGCCTGAGCATATTGTATTATCGGGCTAATCCGATTTAAATTATTTATTTTTTTCTAACCACTCTCACTCCAACGCCTGCGACAGATCCGCAATCAAATCCTCAGCGTCCTCGAGGCCGCATGACATTCTGACGAGTCCTGCAGGGATTCCTGCCGCGTCGAGCTGCTCATCTGTCATCTGGCGGTGTGTCGATGTTGCCGGGTTGAGGCAGCACGTTCTGGCATCAGCAACGTGAGTCTCTATCGCAGCAAGTCTGAGCTTTTTCATAAACTTCTGAGCAGCATCCCTGCCACCCTCTATCTCAAATGATACTACTCCGCAGCCACCGCCGCCGAAGTATTTTTGTGCAAGTTCATAGTACGGATCACTTTTCAGTCCCGGATAGCTTACGTGAGTAACCTTCGGATGCTTCTCCAAAAACTCCGCAACTTTGGTTCCATTCTCAACGTGCTTAGGCATACGAACGTGGAGCGATTCCACACCGAGATTCAGGATAAATGCATTCTGAGGTGACTGAATCGAACCGAGATCACGCATCAACTGCGCAGTACACTTGGTGATAAACGCACCTTCTTTGCCGAATTTTTCGGCGTATGTGATACCATGATATGAATCATCCGGAGTGCAGAGGCCGGGAAATTTGTCAGCGTGCGCCATCCAGTCGAATTTACCGCTGTCAATGATAGCGCCTCCTACCCCTGCTCCATGTCCGTCGAGGTATTTTGTCGTTGAATGCGTAACGATATCAGCACCCCATTCGATTGGTCTGCAGTTCACCGGTGTCGGGAAAGTGTTGTCAACAATCAGCGGTACACTATGAGCGTGCGCTGCTTTTGCAAATCTCTCTATATCAAATACAGTAAGCGCCGGATTCGCGATGGATTCGCCAAATACAACCCTTGTATTGTCCTGAAATGCTTCTTCCAGCTCCTCATCCGAGCAATCAGGCGAAACAAACGTCACATCTATTCCCATTTTTGCCATCGTAACGGAAATCAGGTTGAAAGTTCCCCCGTAGATGGATGAAGATGAAACTATATGCGAACCTGACTCACAGATATTGAAAAGAGCAAAAAAATTAGCCGCCTGCCCTGATGATGTCAGCATTCCGGCCGTACCGCCTTCAAGCTCAGTGAGCTTAGCTGCCACGTAGTCATTCGTCGGGTTCTGAAGTCTGGTATAAAAATATCCCGTTGCTTCGAGGTCAAACAGCTTTCCCATATCCTCACTGGTGTCATACTTAAAAGTCGTTGACTGGATGATAGGTACCTGTCTCGGTTCTCCGTTTGTAGGTCTGTAACCGGCCTGAACGCACTGTGTGCCCTTGCCGTAATTTGATGTATCACTCATTTTTCTTTCTCCTCCGTTGCAATTTATACTTCATAATCTATAATCATTTTTCCATGACATGAAGTCTGAATTCAAAATCATAGTCTCCCACATCGATATTTGCGGGCCTGTTGGTGTCATCGATGACACGCATTTTTCCGTTGATGATATCTCCACCCTCGTAAACTTTTCCCTTCGTGAAGTTCTCGGTATCAACGTGTGCTACCGCATAATTCCTGAATGAATTTGTATACAGCGTTCCTGTCGAAGAATCAAACCTTGCGTCCTTGTTCTCTTTCTTCACATTCATCTCAGCATTCAGCTGATCCAAAAGTTGTTTTTTGAGTGCTTCATCCATAGCTATATCCCTCCCTAATATTACTTACTTAAATATTTGTCGCGACCTGAAAGTCTTGCCATAGCTCTGGCAAGCGATGTCGCTGTGATATGATAATCTACTATACTCTGTTTCTGGCTGAGTTTCTCTCTGGCTCTTTCCGCTGCCGCCTCTGCCCTGAATTTGTCGATTTCCTCAGGTCTTTCCGCCGAATACACAATCACATCGACGAGATTGTGCTTGACGGTCAGAATACCGTCAGAAACTATCGCCACGTGCTCAGTGCCGTCAGGCGTTCTGAATCGAAGCTCGCCGATTTCGATAGCTGTCATCATTTGCTCGTGACCGGCCATGACTGCCATCTCGCCGTCTTCGACCTGAAATATGAGTATTTCCGCCTCTCCCTCATAAAAAATGCGGTTGCAGGCGACTATTTTCAGCGTAAATGTGTTCATATACACCTGTCCTCATCATTTATTTACCGAATTGTATCTCTTTTGCTTTCTTTTCGGCATCCTCTATAGTTCCCACATTGAAAAATGCCATCTCCGGGAGATCATCGAGCTCACCGTCGATTATCATCTTGAATCCTTTGAGCGTCTCTGACAGCGGAACAAATACTCCGGGCACTCCGGTGAAGTTCTCTGCCACGTGGAACGGCTGTGAAAGGAATCTCTGAAGCTTACGCGCACGGTAAACAGTGAGTTTATCTGCTTCCGAAAGCTCTTCCATTCCGAGGATTGCGATGATATCCTGAAGTTCTTTGTATTTTTGCAATATCTCCTGAACTCTTCTCGCGATAGAATAATGTTCCTCTCCTATCACATCTGCTTCAAGAATACGTGATGATGATTCAAGGGGATCAACAGCAGGATAAATTCCCTGTTCAGCAATTTTTCTTGAAAGCACTGTCGTTGCATCCAGATGTGAAAATGTTGTCGCAGGCGCAGGATCGGTGAAGTCATCCGCAGGTACATATACCGCCTGAACTGAAGTAACAGATCCTTTCTTTGTGGATGCTATCCTCTCCTGAAGTTCACCCAAATCCCCGGCAAGTGTAGGCTGATATCCAACTGCCGAAGGCATACGTCCGAGAAGTGCTGAGACCTCTGAACCCGCCTGGATAAATCTGAATATATTGTCTATAAAAAGTAGCACGTCTCTATTTTCTACGTCACGGAAATACTCTGCCATGGTAAGTCCGGTTTCGGCAACTCGCATACGAGCTCCCGGTGGCTCATTCATCTGACCGAATACAAGCGCTGTTTTTGAGAGGACTCCCGATTCGCCCATCTCGGTCCAGAGGTCATTACCCTCACGTGAACGCTCTCCGACTCCGGTAAATATCGAGTATCCGCCACTCTCTGTAGCTATGTTGTGGATAAGCTCCTGTATAAGCACGGTTTTGCCGACTCCGGCACCTCCGAAAAGACCGATTTTTCCACCTTTTGCATACGGAGCAAGCAGATCGATAACCTTGATACCTGTTTCCAGTATCTCGACAACCGGACTCTGCTCCTCGAATGAAGGCGGCTCTCTGTGGATGGACCATTTTTCTTTCGACTGTACAGGTTCACCTTTGTCGATAGGCTCGCCCAAAACATTAAATAGTCTTCCGAGCGTCTCAGGTCCGACGGGAACCATGATTCCCTCGTCGTTTGCCACAGCTTCCATATCCCTGTGAAGTCCCTCACTGGCGGCAAGCATTATACATCTGACCACATCGTGACCGATATGCTGAGCAACCTCCATCACGCGATTTGCTCCGTCGACTTCGACCGTCAGGGCAGTACGTATCGCAGGAAGATGTCCGTCAACGAACTCGACATCAACCACCGGTCCTGAAACCTGGACTATTTTTCCGATGTATGAGTTATTTTTTTCCATGTTTTTCGCGTTTCCTCCTTAATGCTTTGGCTCCTCCGATAACCTCCGTAATTTCCTGAGTTATCGCCGCCTGCCTGACGCGGTTGTATTCGATTGACAGCGAGGTCAGCATCTCATTCGCGTTGTCGGTTGCTGCCTGCATAGCCATCATACGGGCATTTTCCTCGCTTGCGGATCCCTCCACCAGCACACTGTAGACATAACCCGTTATATAATTGTATACCAATTTTTCGAGAACATCCTTTGCAGAAGGGTAGATCAAATACCAGTCTTCTGCTTCCTGCTCTATCTGTTCTCTGGTCTTGTCGCCCTGCTCGCGCATATTTTTCTCTATCAGTTCTTCTTTCAAAAATGTGTGCGTCTTGAGCGGCAAAAGCCTCTCGGTGCGAACCTCCGAACTCATCGAGTTTATCATTTGCGTGTATATTACATATACTTCATCAAGCTCTTTATTTTTGTAAAGTTCTATGATGTTCTCTGCGATTTCCCTTGCTCTGTGCATCGTGGGATTATTTGCAGAAAAATTGAAATCCGGTTCTACGTTATACCCTTCATAACTGAAAACCTGCCGACCAACTTCTCCGACCACAAACAGACGGTCATCCTGAATTGCGAGTCTCTCTGTTTCTTTTATGATGTTGTGGTTGTAGGCTCCGGCCATTCCTTTGTCACCGATTATGACGATATATCCTTTTTTCCGTTCCTTATCCTTTTCTTCCTCGAGAGTAGCGAAATACCTGTCCTCCATATCAGGCATGTGCAGAAGAATGTTTGATATCTCGGAAACAAGGCTCTCAAAATAAGGCTCCGTTCCCGCGAGTCTCGCTCTCGCTTTCCTGAGCTTCATCGATGATATCATATACATCGCATTGGTTATCTTCATAGTGTCTCTGACACTGCTGATGCGATTCTGCAACTCTTTGGTATTAGGCATTCGTATACTCCTTCTTGAATGCTATTGATTCTTCCTCTATGCGCTCCTGAAGCTCTTTCGGAAGTTCAAGATATGTCTCAAGCTCTGTGATAATATCCGATTTTTCCGTGTGGAAATGCTCGAGTAGTTTTGCTCTGAAATCAAGAACCTGCTCAATCGGTATATCGTCGAACACATACGTGTTTGCACAAACCAGAGTTATAACCTGCTCGGCCATAGAAAACGGATGTCCGAGTGGCTGTTTCAAAAGCTCCATCAGCGCTCTACCATGATTGAGCTGTTTTTTCGTAGCATCATCAAGATCTGATGAAAACTGCGTAAACACCTCCATCTCGCGATACTGAGCCAGATCGATACGAACTGAACCGGCAGCTTTTTTCATAGCTTTTCTCTGCGCGGCACCGCCGACACGTGATACCGAAAGTCCGACATTGACCGCAGGTCTCTGACCTGAGAAGAACAAATGGCTCTCCAAATATATCTGTCCGTCAGTGATTGATATGACATTTGTCGGTATGTATGCCGATACATCTCCTGCCTGCGTCTCTATGATAGGAAGCGCGGTGATAGATCCTCCTCCCGCCTCAGGAGAAAGTCTCGCCGACCTCTCAAGCAATCTTGAATGCAGGTAGAATACATCTCCAGGATAAGCCTCACGTCCGGGTGACCTCTCCAAAAGAAGAGAAATCGCTCGATACGCTACAGCGTGTTTACTCAAATCATCGTATACTATCAACACGTCTTTGCCCTGATACATGAAGTATTCGGCAAGTGCTGTACCTGAATACGGCGCTATATACTGAAGCGGCGCAGGATCCGACGCTGTCGCGGAAACCACAATGGTATAGTCCATAGCGCCTGCATTTTTCAGTGTTCCCACAAGTTTTGCTATGGTTGAAGATTTCTGTCCTATAGCCACGTAAACGCAGATAACATTTTTCCCCTTCTGGTTCAGAATCGTGTCCATCGCAATAGATGTTTTTCCGGTCTGTCTGTCACCTATGATAAGCTCTCGCTGACCACGTCCAATCGGGAACATCGAGTCTATCGACAGGATTCCTGTCTCCATAGGAACGGAAACTGATTTTCTGTCAACGATTCCGGGTGCAGCCGTCTCTATCGGACGATAATTCTCCGTATCTATAGGCGCTCCACCGTCTATAGGCGCGCCAAGCGCGTCAACTACTCGTCCCAAAAATTCCTCACCAACCGGCGTTCCGGCCATTTTTCCCGTTCTGACAACTCGCGATCCCTCGTGTATCTCGGAATCGGAACCGAAAAGGATTACACCGATGTCGTCGCGACGTACGTCCTGAACCATTCCCTTGACACCGCAGTCGAAAATAACTATTTCGCCGTAGTTTGCGTGGTCAATTCCGTCGATATTGACGATTCCGTCACCGACCCAGGTGGCAACACCGATTTCTTTGTCTGTAGCCTCGAGCTCGAATTCTTCTATAGTCGATTTGAGGATAGATATGATTCCCTCTTCCGATGCGGTCTGTGTGCTCGCAACGGCAGAATTTAATCTCGCCTTCAGCTGTTCAATACGTCCTTTTTCAGACCAGTCGTATTCTTTGGAACCGACTCTGATGATAAAACCGCTCTTAAGCGACGGATCTTCTTTCAGCTCCAGCTCCATCTCGCGGTTGTGAAACTCTCTGTCGAGGAAATCCCTGATACGAACAAGCTGTTCATCAGTGGGTTTCGTCACATAGATAAGCTCTGCCACAGAGTCAGATGCCTGTGGTTTTTTGAGCATATCAAGGTAAGCATCTCTGATTTCATCGAAGAGACCGAATTCGTGATTATCACATAAGAGTTTTAAGAATCCTCGGATATTCTTCGGGAATATCCTGTCAATCACAACGTGTTTTGTGTCAAGCGCGACAGTATCATCCTCAAGTTCTTCTCTTACGGCGGGTACGGCTTTCAGTATGTCGTACACATCGCCGATAAGTTCTCTGGCGTCGGGAGTATTAACCAGCTCCGACGCGTAATCAATCGCAGTCTGTGTCATATATTATTCTCCCGTCTGTTTTGCTAAAAAATCGTCATACAAAGAACGATCAAACTCCGCTCCGTTTGCAGTTCCTGCCACTTTTCCTGCAGCCTCTACAACCATATCGGCAATCTGACCTTCAGCGCTCTTGAGGAGCTTTTTCTTTTCATTCTCGCCCTCTACAACCGCACGATCTGTAATTTCTTTTGCCTGTTTGTTGGCATTGCTAACAATCCTCTGGTACTCGTCATCAGCTTTTTTCCTCGCCTCAGCCAGAGTCTCGGTACGCTCTTCTTCTATGGAAGCGAGCGATTTTTCGTACTCAGCCTTGAGCCCTTCAGCTTCTTCCTGTTTCTGTTTGGCATCGTCGTACTCTCTGTCGGCTTCTGCCTGACGCTCGTCAAGTATCTTCCTGACCGGCTTGAAAAGCACAAGCCACAGCGCACCAAACAAAATCAGCATATTGATGACTGTAAATACCAGGTTGAAATCTATACGCAGCATGTTTTTCCCTCCATCATGAACCAAGCATCATGATTATAAGTATCGCGATAACAAAACAATAAATAGCCGTTGCCTCTGCAAGCGCACATCCGAGAATCAGGTTTTTCATAATCTTCGAATCTGCCTCAGGCTGTCTTGCCACTGCCTCAACTGCTTTCGATGTTGCGATACCGATACCAAGTCCGGCTCCGACAGCACCAAAAACCGCGATTGCTGCTCCGATTGCAATTACTCCCATTTTTGTTTCCTCCTGTTTTTTTATATTTCTGTTTATTCTGTATATAAAAATGTTCACACATTTTTTATGCTGATTTTTTTTGCTCTTTAGGCGGGTCAAGCTTGGCTATTTTTCTTCTGAATTTCTTTTTCTTTGACTTGCCCTCTTCCTCTTCTTCTATAGCTTCCTTGATGTATAGCGAAGTCAGGAACACAAGTACGTATGCCTGCAGGATTCCATCGAAAAGGTCGAAGTACACACTGAATATCGCAGGCACAACAACCGGCATCACCATCTCAAGAAGCTCCATGATGACGAATGCGCCAAGTACGTTACCGAAAAGTCGCATACAAAGTGAAAGTGGCCTGGTAACCAGATCAAGTATGTTGAACGGTGTTACAACAGGAACCGGCTGTGTGAAACTTTTCAGCCATTTTTTCACTCCCAGATAATATATACCCGCAAACTGAACCAGGAGTATGCTCATTCCTGCCAACGCCAATGTGACATTCAAATCTTTCGTTGGGGATTTAAACCCGAAAATTCCAACAATATTTGCTATTCCGATATACAAAAGAACGGTTGTCAGATATGGCGCGAGGGCTTTTCCCTTCTCTCCGACCATATCACCCGTAAGATTCGTAAGCTTGACGACTATCGTCTCTATGACAGCCTGTCTGCGCGAGATGTTTCTGACCTTGAGACCGCGTGTCATGATAAATGCAACTACTATAAGCACAGCCATGATGATCCACGTAACCACCACAGATTCCGACACAGCGATACCACCGAAAATCGGTATTGTAAAGACGGTATCACAGTTCAGCGCTTCTATGAGCTCGCTTGCAAGTTCCTCCACTTATGTCTCACCTCCGGTCAAAAATATCCACCTATATATTTTAACCTAATCCAGCTATAAAGGCAAGAGTAAATTGCATAAAAATATCCCGGACGAAAACCGTCCGGGATATATGAAATCGTAAATTTTGTTCTTGCATCAACCTTTGACTGATCCAAGAGCGATACCTCTGATGATGTACTTGGAGAGGCACAGATATACGATGATAAGTGGCACGATTGCCATACCCAGCACCATATAAACCTTTCCATAGTCGGTCAGGTAATCCATGTTTGACATACCTGATACGATAAGAGGTAGTGTAGCAACCTTTGAGTTTGTTGTTGTCAACAAGCTTGGAAGGAAGTAGTTATTCCATGATGCTACGAACGCGAATATTGCCTGAACCGCGATAGCCGGTTTCATAATCGGCATTACGACGAAGTTGAAGATGTAGAACTCGTGTCCACCATCTATTCGTCCTGCCTCGACAATCTCGAGCGGCAACGCACTTTCCATATACTGCTTCATGAAGAAGTATACACCCGGCATAGCAAGTGACTGGAAAATCATAGCCGGCAAAGCGTTGTTGTTGTAGAATCCCCAAGCTTTCATCATATCCACATAACCAACGGCTGATACCTGAAGCGGTACCATAAGGATGAGCATGATGAATGTGTTTGCTAATCTCTTGAGTTTGAAGTCGTAAGCATATATACCATATGCAGTAAGCGCTGATACATATACTGCAATTACACAGGATACTGAAGCTACGATCAATGAGTTCAACATACCTCTGAGCACCGGCAGAGATGAATCTGCGAGCACGTTGTTGAAGTTTGTGATAAACTCAGATCCCGGTAAAAGCGTAAAGCTAAACTGTATAGTTGCTGAATCATGCGTTGTGTTGATAAGCAACACGATGAATGGGAACATAGCCAACAAGCAGACTGCTATAAGCACAGTGTAAGCAACTATTCTTCTGATAATGAGGAATGTATGACCGCGCATTTCCTCTTTTGTAAGGTTTGCGTTAAAATCTTCAGTCATTTACTCACACCCCCTTCGCAATCTTGGCTTCCATCTTCTGGCGCTTGCGGTTCTTTCTCTTCTCTTTCTCTTCATCGCTCTCCATAGACTTGAACATAATTCCACCTATGATAGCTGCGATCAGGAAGAGCAGAACTGACTCGGCTCCGGCAAGACCTACGTTTCCGGATCCGGCAATACCCTTGGATACATCCATGATAACCGTGTATGCAACCTGGCTGGTACCACCGTCTTTGACTATAAGGTTCGGAATATCGAACATCTGCAAACCACCGATCATAGATGTAACGAGCACATAGAGCATAATCGGTTTAAGCATCGGCAACGTAATCCTGAGGAACTGCTGTCTCGCAGATGCTCCATCGATAGCGGCCGCCTCATACAATGCAGGGTCAATACCCATAATACCTGCCATAAGAAGTATGGTTGTATTTCCTGTCCACATCAGGAAGTTGATACCGGCAACGATTAGTCTGATACCCCACTCACTGTTGAGGAAGAAAACATCTGTTCCAAACATCTGGTTAATCGGTCCGTCCAAAGCAAAAAGTTTTGCAAAAAGAACGGCGATTGAAGATGCCATAAGCATGTTCGGGAGATACAGAACGACTTTCATCGCACCTGTTCCCTTAAGTTTAAGTCTGATATCTGTAAACCAGGATGCGAAAAGCAATGAAACGAGAATCTGAGGAATGAAACCAAGCAACCACAGAATCATCGTATTGCCGAAATACTTCAAAAACGTACCCTGGAACAAGTTCACGTAATTGTCAAGTCCCTTGAACTGGGAAATTTGTTCGAGTGTTATCGGGTGCTGATACTCTGTAAACATACTTTTATAGAATGTCATAATCAGAGGATAAAACTGAAATACTGCGTACGCAATAAAAAATGGAAGGATAAAAATCAAACCCCATTTTCCGTATTTTAGCTTGTTCCCTTTTTGTCTCACCGCGATTGAATTCGATTTTTTAGCCATCGCAACAAGCTCCCTTCTATACGAAAATTATATTCTTTTCCTGTTAAGGAAACTAAGATTCAAAAGTATTTCTCTGCGTGTTTTTTCGTCTTAAGCCTTAAAAAAAGTGGGACAGGACAAGCCCGTCCCACTTATTTTTCCATTTAGAAATTTA
>JAIKWQ010000173.1 GCA_024684535.1 Eubacterium sp.
ATGTCACCATTCATGCGGCGCATGAGCTGGCGGCTGATATAGAGACCGAGACCGGTGCCTTTTTTCTTTTTGGCATTGGCTGCTCTGTAGAATGAATCAAAAAGATAGACCATTTCATTTTCGGCGGGTGAGTCGCCGGTGTTTCTAATATGTATGAGTTTTGCATCCTCTTCTTCTGAGAAATATATGCTGACCTCTCGTCCGTCGCCGTACTTGATTGCGTTCTCGAGTATATTTTGCATAACCTCGACCAGACGGTTTTCATCAGCTTTTATCAGAGGGTTGCCCGACTCGGCTATTTCAAACTTCGTATGAAGAGACGTGAATTTTTCCGTATAGTATTCTCTGATCCGTTTCAGCGCTGAGCTTAAATATATTTCTTCTTCCTTCACATCAAGCATCAGGAAATCATCTCTGGATGCTGCGGTAATTTCTGCTATATACCCACTCAGTTCCCCGAGATTTTTCTCTATTCCCGCGTACGCTTCTTTCTGTTTTTCTTCCGTATCATACAATCCTGAAGAAAGCGCTTTCGTGTAGAGTTCGATTGCAGACAGAGGAGTTTTGATATCGTGTGAGAGCGAAAGCATCAGTGTTTTTCTTTCCTTCTGGTACTCAAGTTCCCTCTCTTTGCTCTCTTCGAGCTTCTCCCTGAGCATATCCATACTCCACAAAAATCTGCCGAACACCTTGCTTTTTTCTTCTTTTACAGGATTCGACAGATTTCCTTTGGCCAGTTCTTCCGCAAGTTTTTCCATAGAAGAAAACGGCCTGACTATTTTTCTGTATACAAAAATATATATTCCGAGAGTCAGAACAATCATCAGTGCAAAACCTATATTCATATAGTATATAGGTTTATATGAGATATCTGTTTTGTACTCTATGCGATAGAGTTTTCCGTTTGCCTCCTCGACAATATACGAATTGTCGGCGATTGCTTTCGAATCATAGATACTTACTGACAGGATATGAGGATAGACAGTTTTATCATATGTAATACTGTTTTTTGAGTTATCGGAAGACGAACCGGTGTCGATGCGGGCATTTTTGATATCATCCATCAGCCTTTTTGCTTCGACTCGATAGCTTTTGTCACTTCCGACATCGAATGAAGAAATGCAGAAAATATTCCCAAATATTATGATTATTATTTCTATAATAAATACGGGTATAAATATTTTGTTAAGTCTACTCAAATCTGTACCCCACTCCCCAAACCGTAACTATGTGCTCAGGTTTTTTCGGATTTTTTTCTATCTTTTTTCGCAGAGAATTGATGTGAACATTCAGCGTCTGGAACTCAGATTCGCTGTCACTGCCCCAGATTGTATTGAATATATATTCTTTTTTCATGGTAGTGCCTTTGTTCTCAAGGAGCAGTTTCAAAAGCTCGAATTCTTTGCCGGATATTTCATAAGTTTTTTCGCCGACCGAAAGTGTCTGCTTGACAGTGTTCAGTTCCAAATCGCCTTCCTTGAGAATCTCGGTCTCATATCTTCTTTTAAAAATGCCCCGAATCTTCGCGATAAGTATATCAACATCATACGGCTTTTCTATATAGTCATCGGCACCGAGTTCAAGGCCTTTGAGCTGATCGGACTTATCAGTTCTTGCAGTTGCGATAAGTATGGGAGTATTGGATTTTTCTCTGATCTTGGAGCAAATGGAAAACCCGTCAAGACCGGGCAGGTTGATATCAAGCACAACCAGCTTCGCACCATACATTTCAAAAAGGTGCAATGCTTTTTCTCCATCACCTGCCGTAGTCACAACGTAGTTTTCTCTCTGCAAAAAATCACAGAGTAGATTTGCTACTTCTTTGTTGTCTTCTACTATAAGTACGTCCAGCATGTTTTTCCCTACCCGTTTTTCTTGTCTTTTATTTTACTTTTCCCTTAAATTTATAATTCAAACTTTGTCCGTTTTTAAGCTTCAGAGTTACCGTTACGTTCACCTTGCCTTTTTTCTTTCCTTTGAAAGACAAATGGGTATAAAACAGACCTTCGTCCTCAACCACTCCATAGTTTTTCACTGATTTTACTCGTGATTTACCTGTTGTAAACTTGTATGTAACCTTTTTTACCAGCGAATCTGATCCTTCATGCATGCCAAGCAACAGATGCTTATTTTTTCCTTTTTTTACGGAAAATTTACCGGATGACGGAGATTTGGTATATACGATATCGCTTGATTTATATGTCATTTCTTCCTGATCACCGGCTGTACTTCCGCTGCTGTCACCGATTTTTATTATCTTGTTTTCGTCATCCATCAGCGCCGGCAAAAATGCATTTTTCGCAATCGGAAATGCTTTTGCAAAAGCACCGGTCCTGTATTGTATGTCCATAACATGTTTGCCACTCGTAGATAAACTGTCAAAATCAGAGCTTCCTCTCAAAAAGAAAGCCTTAGAGATTCCTTTTTCCTCATCATCATCCCACGTTGCATCCAGATTATACCATCTGTCTCCGACGGCGACTATATTCCATGCGTGTCCACCCGAGTCTTTTCCATCCTTGATTTCCCCACCTATATACTTGCAGGGAACACCCGCAGAAACCAGGAGTTTATACATACATAAAGCATAACTGTTACATATTGCATATCCGGTATCAAGCGCGTCATACATCGTTGCTATGGAAGCATAATCATATTTTTCAGGATGATCAGGATAGGTTATGAGCTTACACACATACTTATGAACAGCATCAATTTTTTCGTATGTACTCATACCATCCACCCCGATTTTTTTGAGTATCTTGGGAACATTTTCATTCACATATTGAGTCTGAGGCAATGTTTCATAATATTTCATCGTGTAATTAAATGTATTGTTGTAAGGAATATAGTATATTCCCCTCCTGAATAAAACATTCAAATCAATATTTCCTGCCACATAATCTGCATCATCCGTAGTATTGGGATCATCTGTTAATTCAAGGTCAACCAGAAGTTGATAGTGATCATCTTTGTGTTTAATCTCCTCTGCATCTCCGGTATAACTAACCGAAAATTTGCTGTCTCTTTCTACAACATGTTTGCTTACTATCTCCATAAGCTCATTAAAATTTGATGCTGATTCAATCGCGTATGCTATCGCCGGCGTTGTAAAAGTTAGCGCAGATAAGCAAATCACTGCCACAGCGCTTCTGATTATTCTTATTAAAAATGTTTTATTCCTGTTCATTGTTTTCCTCCCTTGATGAAATATTATCTACTTTTTTACCTATCATACTGCCGATAGTTGCGGCTAAAAATATAACCAAAATCATTCTGACCGGAAACATAAGCAGCAGAAGCATAGCCACCGCTATAGGTTTTTTTAACTGTGCACCAAGCGCCGTCGCGGTGAGAACACCTGCTGCAAATACAACGTGCGAAGCCGCTCCGTCTGAAAAAATCAACATTGCTATACCAAAGCCCAAACAAACACAGGAAAAAATAACCGGGAAAAAATGTCCTCCCTTGAACCCGAAATTTATAGACCAGGTCGTCAAAAAACATCTCAAAAATGCAACTGCAATCAAAAACCAGGGGGCATAGGAAGCAAATGTCGTTGCAAGTTCTCCCATCTGCTCTTCGCCTGAGAATATCGTTATCGGAACGAGCATTCCCGCGACTCCAATCAGTACTCCACCGATTGTACTGCGAAGAATCACAGGTATCGGCTTGCTGATTATTTTTGTTATTTTTTCACTTAGTTCAAAGAACAAATACAGTATAATTCCAATCGGTATGTATGCAAGTATCAGCAGATAATCAGACACCTGCGCGCCATAATCAGTAAGTCTCGGGAGTCCCTCTGAAGCAGCTCCGAAAAAGTGTGTAAGCAACATCGCTATCAAAAATGCCGCCCCTATGGCTATACCGTACAAAACCAGTTTCGGAAGCTTCGGCAGAGTCGGTGCCTCTCCTTCCTCTGTATCCTCCTCAACCGCAAATATTCCAAACAACGGCGCGTGGAAGATAACTCCCAGCGTCAAAGCTTCACCGATTTCAGAATATCTTTTTTTCTGCTCTCTTGCATACCTGACATTGTCACCGACCCAATAGCAAAGCGCGGCGATAATCCCCGTAAGCCCTGCCTCCGGACCGATACTTCCGCCGAAAACAAGCGGCAAAAATGCCATGACGAGAAGCGGAAGCATCATTTTGTACGAATACGTTTTTTCTTTTTTTATCTTGCCCATCACTACA
>JAIKWQ010000070.1 GCA_024684535.1 Eubacterium sp.
GGTGAGGCGTTATGAGTGATGTGCTGTCCCAGAGCGAGATAGACAATCTCCTATCAGCACTAAACAGTGGAGAATTTGATCCGAACGCCGTTGATGAAGAGGACGAAAGGCCGGTCAAAGACTACAACTTTGCGAGACCGAGTAAATTCTCAAAAGAGCATCTGCGAACATTGGTGTTCATATATGAACACTATGCCAGATTACTTTCGACTACTCTGCCTGTGTACCTAAGGAAAAATGTTCAGGTAGAGGTGATGCACTCTGAGGCGGCGACATACCAGGAGTTTTCGAATTCCCTGTCAAATCCGGTACTTCTGGGCGTTGTGAGTTTTTCACCGCTCGAGGGAAATATCATCATGGAAATGGCTACGAGCCTTGGGTATGCGATAGTGGATCGAATGCTTGGAGGCGACGGACAACCGCTTGATAAAGCCAGGGACTTTACCGAGATAGAGCTAACGATCATAGAGAGGATAATGGTCGTATGTGTCAACATGCTGGTTGAACCGTGGCAGACGGTTGTGCAGATCGAACCTATCCTTGACAGGATAGAGACAAATTCACAGTTTGCTCAGTTTGTCACACCAAACGAAATGACGTCCATCATTACGATGAACATAAAGATAGGAAATGCCGAAGGCTTGATGAATATATGTATTCCTTATGAGGTTATCGAGCCTGTCGTCGACAAACTAAATACCAAAAACTGGTATTCAAGCAATGAGACTACCGAGATCGGAACCTACAAAGAGGTCATCGAAGAATCTCTCCAAAAAGCCCAGATACCTGTCAGGGCGATCATGGGAAGGAGTGCGATCTCAGTCAACGACTTTATGCATCTGCTTCCGGGTGATATCATAAAGATTGATACACACGTTGAGGATGAGCTTGATGTATATGTCGGAAATATAAAAAAATTCTCTGCTATTCCGGGTGCGTATGAGGACTCGTATGCGGTGAAGATAAAATCAATCTACAGAGAGGAGTAGCCCAATGGACGGAATGCTTTCGCAGGAAGAGATCAATGCTCTTCTGGGCAGCATGGAAGAAGATGGTGGCGGCGATGCAGTAGCCACGGAAGAAGCTGCTCCGGATACAGGGGGCGGCGGTGATTCGGACGGCCTTACAAGTGATGAGGCTGATGCACTTGGAGAAATCGCCAATATAAGCATGGGAACGGCGGCAACGACGCTTTCCATACTTGTGAACAACAGAGTGGATATCACGACACCACAGGTAACGACGATATCCATGGATGATCTTTCAAGAGATCAACCGACACCTTGTGTGTTTATTCATATTTCATATGTAAAAGGACTTGAGGGTAAAAACATCCTCATCCTGAAAGAGGACGACGTAAAAGTCATCACTGATCTGATGATGGGAGGAGACGGAACGAGTACCGACCAGGATCTCTCGGAGCTTCACTTGAGTGCTATCTGTGAGGCTATGAATCAGATGATGGGGTCGGCAGCGACATCAATGTCCTCTATGATTGATGAAATGGTTGATATTAGTCCTCCGACGGCAACGAGAGTTGATCTTGCGGAGAACATCAAAAACGAGCTTGAAGGACTGGTTGATGACAGGTTTGTACAGGTTGCGTTTAGGATGGAGATAGGCGATCTTGTGGATTCACAGATCATGCAGCTTTATCCGATAGATTTCGCGAGGAGAGTGTACAGACAGTTCGCCGGTATATCCGACGAACCGGAGGAAGCGGCACCTGCTCCTGAAGCAGCAGCGGCGGCACCTCCACCGGCAGCAGCAGAACCTGCTCCGGCACCGGCACCGGCACCTGCAGCAGCGGCGCCTCCGCCACCGGCAGGACAACCGCAGATGCAACCTCAGATGCAAATGCCGGCAGGGCAGCCTATGTATGCTATGCCACCGATGGATTACAACATTCAACCGGCTCAGTTCCAAAGCTTTATGCAACCGCCTGATTTGTCAGGTATAGCTCCGGAAAACATCGACCTTATCATGGATGTACCTCTGGAGGTTACGGTGGAACTCGGACGAACAAGTAAATCGATCAAAGAGATACTTGATTTTTCACCGGGTACTATCATAGAGCTGGATAAGCTGGCAGGTGAACCGATAGATGTATTGGTAAACGGTAAGTTTGTTGCAAAAGGCGAAGTCGTTGTTATCGAGGAAAGCTTCGGTATACGAGTGACTGAGATCATAAAAGAATCTTGATATGGAGGAAAAACATAATGGCGAAGAGTGTTTTGATTTGCGACGATGCAGCGTTCATGAGAGTCATGATCAAAGACATACTTACAAAAAATGGGTATGACGTTGCTGGTGAAGCTGAAAATGGAGCGAAGGCAGTTGAGAAGTATAATGAGACTAATCCTGACCTTGTTATGATGGATATCACCATGCCGGAAATGGACGGGATCCAGGCTCTCAAAAAAATCAAAGAAGGAGATGCCAATGCCTGTGTTATCATGTGTTCAGCTATGGGACAGCAGGCGATGGTTATTGAGTCTATCCAGTCAGGTGCAAAAGACTTTATTGTTAAGCCATTTCAGGCAGACCGCGTACTGGAGGCTGTCAAGAAAGCGATAGGTTGATCGATGCTATCCAATATAATTCAGTTGGTTGTTGTCCTGATCGTTTTTGTTCTGATCTTGGTAGCAACATACTTTACAACAAAATGGGTAGGTAAATCCGGCGCAATACAGTCGCATGCAAAAAATATCTCGGTTATAGAGACGTTTCGCATAGCGACAAACAAATACATTCAGATTGTAAAGATAGGAACCGGATACTATGCTATTGGCATTTCGAAAGATGATGTTTCATTTTTAACAGAGCTTTCGGAGGATCAGCTTGATCTGTCGGGTGCAGATAATTCTGCCGGTACTCTGTCGTTCAAGGAGGTTATCGGCAGATTAAAGAAAGACAAAAATAATAATTAATTCAAGAAAAGGTTGGTACGTATGTGTATGAAAAAGAATGTTAAGGCAGTTTCCCGCTTTGTCATTCTGATGGTCGTACTGGTAGTGGTAACCTTTTTTTGTGGTACAATCAAATCGTCCCAAACAGCCTATGCGGCACCGGCTGTCAAGTCAGATGCCGATCAGGATCATATAGAGGGAACGACAACCGGGGAGAGACAGGATCCTGATTCTCCGGAGGATTTTCAGTTTAATATTTCGTCAAACGCTGGAAGCACAGGGCTGTCAGCTCCGCTAAGAATTCTTCTCGTGTTGACGGTTTTGTCGATAGCACCGTTTATCCTGCTGATGATGACATCATTTACCAGGATTATTGTGGTGCTTCATTTTGTTCGTACCGCATTGGGAACCCAAACAGCACCGCCAAACCAGGTGCTTTTGGGATTAGCTTTGTTTATAACGCTTTTTATCATGTCGCCTGTCATGGCGAGGATAAACACAGATGCGATACAACCCTTTGATGCAGGAGAGATTACGCAAGAGGAAGCGCTAAATGCCGGACTTGCTCCTATCAGGGAGTTTATGTTCAAGCAGACAAACCGCAAGGATATCAAATTGTTTTTGGATATACAGGAGCAAAAAGATGATGTGGTTGTGGATGACATAGATCAGATCCCGACCACGGTGCTGTTGCCTGCGTTTATGATAAGCGAACTCAGGACGGCATTTATCATGGGATTTTTGTTGTATTTGCCGTTCATAGTTATAGATATGGTCGTCGCCTCGACGCTTATGTCGATGGGTATGATGATGCTACCGCCCACGACGATCTCGATGCCGTTCAAGATAAATTACGTCCTCTTCGACTGCACATCGACCAGAGGCGGCACGATCCTTTTGGTCAGCGCTGTTATGCTGATCCCGGTCTTAGGTTTTGTCTCC
>JAIKWQ010000093.1 GCA_024684535.1 Eubacterium sp.
CACCCCACAAGTGAAAGCATAACAGCCAGGGTCAACAAAATCCCTAGCGACTGTCTCTTCAACATGTTCCTCCTTAAACTCTCTCAAGTCATGATAATACTAAAGTATTATAGCACACTTTTTTTGATACTTCAATAATTCTTTGATATTTTTTTTTGTAAAACTTTTAGAAAAAATGTCACTTTTACTGTTTTGTTACGTCAAGCTCAAACCAAAATTCAACACCGTTATCATAATTATTGACGCCAAACCGCTGATTATGGGCATCCATCACCGCTTTTACGATTGAAAGACCAATTCCGTTCCCACCGTATTCTCTGGTTCTGGCTTTGTCAACTTTATAAAATTTATTCCAGATTTTATCTATATCTTCCTCTGGAATCGGATTTCCGGTGTTAAACACGCTAATCCTCGTTTTTTCGTCGTTTGTAACTGATTTAATCTCGATTATACCATCATTTTCCACATGATTTATGGCATTGCTCAAATAGTTTGTGACAACCTCTTCTATCATATACTCATCTGCCCAAACCATCACCGGTTCTTCAGGTAATCCCATCCGAAGCTCGACATTTTTATCATTCAGAACGATTTCTGAAGCCTTGGCCGCGCCTTCAATCACTGCCCTAATGTCGAAGTGTTCGATTTGCACCTGGTTTTCACCAAACTCCAACTGGTTCAGACTCAAGAGTTTTTTCACCATCTGGTTCATCTTGTCAGCTTCATCAATTATCACTTCGCAGTAGAAATCCCTGCTTTCCTGATCATCATTTATGTTTTCCTGCAGCCCTTCGGCATACCCTCTGATCAGCGCAATCGGAGTTTTCAGTTCATGCGAGACATTCGCGAGAAACTCCTGTCTCATCTGCTCCTGCTCGGTCTTTCTTTCTATATCAAGCGTAAGTCTGTTGTTCGCTGTTTTCAGCTCTGAAATTGTATTCTCAAGCTCATCGGAGAGATCATTCATACTCCTTCCGAGCACGCCGATTTCATCTGTACGATTCACCTCGTATCTGGTCGAAAAATTAAGCGAACGCATCTCTTTGGCCCAGCCCGCAAGCTTAAGGATAGGTCTGGTATAGGATCTGGCGATGAAAAATGTCACGCCGATGCTTATTAACAGCACCACTATTCCGACATAGATCAGAAATCTGTTCGATACAGCCGCGTTTTCGGTAACACCCGTCAGGTTCGCTCTCATATAGATCCAATAGTCATCCGGCAGCTGACCTGTCAGCTCAATATAGTTTGATTTGATACGATCATCATATACGTTGTATACTTCGTGATTTTCGGTCTTTTTTAACAACTCAAAGTTATCATCCAGCGCCTCACCGAAGTACATGGCGCGGACATATTTTTCAAGCTGTCTTACCGACGTATTTTTCAGGTGATCCGTCCCCGTGGGATACACATAAGTAATGTTTGCTATAGTGCCTGCCTCATCAGCGGAAATTTTCAGGATATTCAGACTCACGCCGGAGTTACCACTGATTCCGTCAAGCTGGTCATACACGCCACTCTCATCATCTGCCTCAACACTTCCGAGATCTACCCCCTCGCAGATTCCGACAACCTTTTCATAGACTGAATCCATCTGGGATATTTTTGTATGAAGATAGAAATTCGGCAGCAGAAAAATGTTCGCAACGCAAACACATGCTATAGAGATCAAAAGCACTATGGAAACGATAAGGATCAATCTGACTCTAATTGAATGCTTCATGTCAGTCCACCTCGAATTTATATCCTATGCCCCAAACCGTCTTGATATACTTTCCACACTCTCCCATTTTGCTTCTGAGTTTTTTCACATGGGTATCTATAGTTCTCTCATCTCCGAAATAATCATAATCCCAGACATGATTGAGAATCTTGTCACGACTCAGCGCAATTCCTTTGTTCTCTATAAAGTACGACAAAAGTTCGTATTCCTTAAAACTGAGTTCCACAGGCTTGCCTGATATGCTGACCTGGTGTGCGGAATTATCCATCACGATTTCGCCGATTTCAATTTTTTCCTCACTGCCAAGGCCTGACCTCCTGAGAAGCGCCATAACTCTGGCAACCAATATTTTCGGGCTGAATGGTTTTGAGATATACTCATCCACGCCGAGTTCAAATCCCCTGAGCTCATCGTTTTCAGCACCTCTTGCCGTAAGCATGATGATTGGGACTTTTGAATACTGCCTTATCTCTTTGCAGGTTTCCCATCCATCCATTCTCGGCATCATTACATCCAGAATAACCAGGACTATATCCTTGTTCTCAAGAAAAATGTCAACAGCCTCTTCGCCATTTGCTGCTTCAACAACCTTGAAATCCTGCTTTACAAGAAAGTCTTTCACCAGTTTTCTGAGTCTTTCTTCGTCATCAACAACCAATATGGTATTTCCGTTCATAGGCCTATCCTCCAATCACTGATCACTGTTCAAAGAGTTTTCTTTTTCCTCAAGCTCCTTTGCCCAGTTTTCATATTTGTCAATCAGTTCTTCTTCCATATTAGCCTTATAATTTGTAAAATATGTGAAAATTGAATATTCTAATCGAAAATTTACAATAACGAAGCCCGCAAGGACCAAAAGACAGGCAAAAAGCGCTATTTTTATTTTTTTATTTATCAGCTTTTGCCCTTCGTAGAGTTTTCTGTATTTTTCTGTTTCAAAATCAGTCTGAGTCAGAGTGTCTTTTTCTGTTTTGATTATTTCACGTACCGGTATGTGTGCAAGCGTATCGACATTTCCGAGTCCGCCTTCAGATATAATTTCCCTTAAGTATGTCAGAAATTCATACCCAACCACCGACGACAGAGATTTTTCGGATACTATTTTATTGTATAACTTCAAAGCCGTCTTCGGCTCAAGGATGTCAACGCTTTCTGACACCTTGACTATGAAGTCGGCTTCTTTTTTTGCTCTGTCATAAGCTTCCCTACTCTCGTACTCCAACGAGTCAAGAAGCGCTTTCGGATCAAACTCTTGCATCTTCACCCCACGTCATGAACCCTTAACAGTTGTTTTGTTCTTAAACAGCCACTCTTTGACCATTTCAACGATACAGTCGTCTTTGTATCTTCCGCTGTATCCCTTCATATAATCTTCTTCAAGGTCAGCCAGTGGCTCTCTTTCCTTTTCCTCATATTCCATAAGTGACATCAGATACTTTTCTTCAAGTTCATCCGTCAGTTTCAGGTTTTCCTTAGCGGCAATGGTTGCTGCGATCATTCGGCCTTCCACTGTATCTCCGGCCACATCATTCACAGTGCTCTCATCCATTCCATAGCTTTCAAGCAGTTCTTCATACGAAACTCCGGTAGCACTTGCAAAACCGGCATACTCCATTTTGGCGTCTCTCACAGCTTCCTCGAAGTATCCGTCCGGGTATTCGTTTACGGTACATTTTTCCGTATACTCCTCCCACATACGTGAAATCAGATCTTCATCTTTGTCATCTTTTTCTTTTTCCACTTCGAGTTTACTGTAATCAGCGAGTTTGAGGGCGCCCTTGCTTTCGTAATCGATGATTTCACCGTCACCTTCAGACTCTTTTGTCGCTACGATCAAGCTTTCTCCTTCAGAAGAATCGCTCTTGTAGTTCGCGAAAAACAGTATCACACCCGCCAGCGCAGCCACTACTAAAACACCGATTATTATAGGTAAAACGGTGCTTTCTTTTTTCGGAGTATTGTTCTTTTCCTTCTTTGCCATGAGAATCAAGCCTCACTGTTAATATAGTTGATCAGACCTTCCGCATGAATTATCTTTTGCATAAACTCCGGAAATGCCTGTCCCTGGTAGGATTCATTTTTAGTTTTGTCCACAATCACTCCGGTGTCAAAGTCTATCTCAACTTCATCTCCGGCTTCGATATTCTTTGCGGCTTCTGCACATTCTATGATCGGAAGTCCTATATTGATGGCATTCCTGTAGAATATTCTCGCGAATGTTTCTGCGATAACACAGCTAACCCCTGAAGCTTTGATAGCTATAGGCGCGTGCTCCCTGGACGAACCACAACCAAAGTTTTTTGTAGCCACTATGATATCGCCTTTTTTCACACTGCCCGCAAAGCTTTTGTCTATATCCTCCATACAGTGTGTTGCTAATTCTTCGGGGTCCGAAGAGTTCAGATATCTTGCAGGGATGATAACGTCAGTATCGACATTATCTCCGTATTTGAAAACTTTTCCTGATGCTTGCATCTTCGTATTTCCTTTCTTATATAATATCAGACGGTTGGCTTATTTTTCCTGTGATAGCACTTGCCGCTGCAACAGCAGGACTTGCCAGGTACACCTCTGAGTCAACATGCCCCATACGTCCTACGAAGTTACGGTTAGTTGTAGAGATTGCTCTCTCTCCGGCGGCAAGTATTCCCATATAGCCACCAAGACATGGTCCGCATGTCGGTGTACTTACTATCGCTCCCGCCTTCACGAAAATCTGCGTCAAACCTTCCTCTATGCACTTCAGATACACATCCTGAGTTGCAGGTATAACTATACACCTGATTCCTTTTTTGACTTTTTTGTCTTTCAGAATTTCCGCTGCCACTCGCATATCTTCCATTCTTCCGTTCGTACAGGAACCGATCACAACCTGGTCTATCTCTATATCGCCTGCCTCTGAAACGGTTTTTGTGTTCTCAGGAAGATGTGGGAATGCAACCGTAGGCTCAAGTTTATCAAGTTCGATTACCACTTTGCTGTCATATACGGCGTCAGCATCCGCTTCATAAACCTTGTATTCTTTCGTAGAGTGTTCTTTCATATAGTCTATGGTCTTTTCATCTACAGGGAAAATACCGTTTTTCGCCCCGGCCTCTATAGCCATGTTCGCTATCGAAAATCTGTCATCCATAGACAGACTCGCAACACCGTCTCCTGTAAACTCAAGAGATTTATAGAGTGCACCATCCACTCCGATTTCGCCGATCAGATGCAAAATCACATCCTTGCCGCTAACCCATTTTTTTAAACTGCCTTTCAGCGTCACCTTGATAGCGGAAGGTACTTTGAACCAGGCTTTTCCGGTGATCATTCCGCAACCCATATCCGTGCTTCCCACTCCGGTTGAAAATGCTCCAAGCGCTCCATAAGTACAGGTGTGCGAATCAGCGCCTATGCAGGTCTGGCCTGCAACTATCAATCCCTTTTCCGGAAGAAGCGCGTGCTCGATTCCCATTTCGCCGACCTCAAAGTAGTTTGTTATATCGTGCTCTTTTGCATACTCTCTGACTATCTTGCAGTGCTCTGCCGATTTGATATCCTTGTTCGGCGCAAAATGATCCGGCACAAGACATACCTTATCCTTATCAAAGACTTCTTTTTTATTAAGCTTTTTTACTTCATTGATTGCTACCGGTCCGGTGATATCATTGGCAAGTACCAAATCAAGATCTGCCATGATAAGCTGACCTGCTTCCACACTTTCAAGCCCTGCATGAGCTGCAAGGATTTTTTGTGTCATTGTCATTCCCATAACTTATATTTCCTCCGTTTATCACTCATATCCTCCGGTAGAACCAAAACCTCCGTCACCGCGAACGGTCGCTTCAAGTTCTGCCGCTTCATCAAAATCACCGAACACATACGGTGTTATAACTATCTGCGCTATTCTGTCGCCGCTTTTTACAACCAGTTCCTGCTTTGAGTGGTTGTGAAGCGCTACGATGATTTCACCACGATAATCACTGTCTATTACTCCAACCTTGTTAGCCGGCGCAAGTCCTTTTTTGCATGCCAGTCCGCTTCTTGCATATATCAGTCCCACAAGCCCCTCCGGAATCTCCATCGCAAGACCGGTGTTAACAAACTCCGTAGTACCCGGCTCAATCACGATAGGATCTTTCATACAGGCATACAAATCCGCGCCTGCGGAAAACTCAGTTCCATAATGCGGAGCCGTAGCAGACGGGTCAAGTTTTTTGAACCATATTTTCGCACTTTTCATATGTCATACCCTCCTAAAGTCCAATAGTCTTTATATCATATCACAAAAGCCTTGCTTTCGCAAGGCTTTTGCAATACTTTTGTCTAGTGCATTTTGTTACTTACGGCTTATAGTATCAGGTTTTCTCTCCTTCCCAGTGAACAACCTCACCGGCTTCGAGAGATTTTTTGACATCGATTATCCTCTGATTGTCAGAGCCTCTGAAGTTTACCTTCAGATTCTTTCTGGCAAGGATAAACTCTCCGTCTACAAGAATGTCTATATAGGAAATGATTTCTTTTGAAATATCACTTTCCTTGCACATTCTGTCAAGTATGTCTTCATCGAAAAGATATCCCGTATACATCCAAATATTTTTCTCGGGGTATTCCTCATGCACTCTCCTGAGAAGAGGAAGTATACCCTCCTGGTTTTGTGGCTCCATCGGTTCCCCACCAAGCAGTGTCAATCCTGCCACATACGAAGGCTTCATATACTCTATGATGTCTTCTATCTCTTTTTCAGTAAATGGATTTCCGTACTCAAAGTCCCATGCTTCTTTATTAAAGCATCCTTCACAACCATGAGTGCACCCACTCACGAAAAGCGAGACTCTCACACCGATGCCATTTGCCACATCGTATTGTTTTATATCTGCGTAATTCATATCGTCCTCAGATATGTAATACTCTGGATCCTATTTCTTTTGTCTTTCCGACATTCCAGAAGTTTTCACCGAGATATCCACATGTACGTCTTGTAACGTTCATCTTTTCGTGATCTGTATTGCCGCAGTTCGGGCATTCCCATTCGCCCTCATCGTTGATGATTATCTCACCATCAAACTCGCACTCATGGCAGAAGTCTGATTTTGTATTGAACTCTGCATACATGATATTGTCGTAGATGTACTTAACAAGTTCTTCAAGCGCAGGTATGTTGTTCTGCATATTAGGAATCTCAACATATGAGATACAACCGCCCTGTGATATCTTCTGGAACTGAGCTTCGAATGCAAATTTGTCAAATGCATCGATCTTCTCACGAACATCAACGTGATAAGAGTTTGTATAATAACCCTTGTCTGTGATATCCTCGATATCCCCAAATGTCTGCCTGTCAATCTCTGCAAATCTATAGCAAAGACTCTCTGCTGGTGTTCCGTAAAGAGCAAATCCTATATTCGTCTCAGCCTTCCATGTATCTGTAGCGGCACGAAGTCTCGTCATAAGCTTCTTAGCAAATGCCTCACCTTCAGGTTCTGTCTGGCTTTGACCTGTCATCAGCTTCGTAACTTCATAGAGACCGATATATCCAAGTGATATAGTCGAATAACCACCATGAAGAAGCGGATCTATGGACTCACCCGGCTCAAGTCTTGCGATAGCACCATACTGCCAGTGAATCGGGCTGACATCCGATGTTACTTTCTCAAGAGCTCTGTGTCTGCACATCAGCGCCTCGAAGCAAAGTGAAAGTCTCTGCTCAAGCAACTGCCAGAACTCTTCCATATTTCCTTTTGCAAGAATACCAATCTGAGGAAGGTTGAGAGAAACAACTCCCTGATTGAAACGTCCCTCGAATTTAGCATTGCCGTTCTCATCGTACCAAGGTGAAAGGAAGCTTCTGCATCCCATCGGTGAGAATACGTGTCCATCCTCTATCTCTCTCATCTTCTTTGCAGATATATAATCAGGATACATACGTTTTGCCGAACACTCTACTGCAAGCTTTGTAATATAGTCAAACTTTCCTCCGGAAAGGTTATTGAACTCATCAAGCACATACACAAGTTTCGGGAACGCCGGTGTTACATACACGCCTTTTTTGTTTTTGATTCCCTCAAGACGCTGACGAAGAATCTCCTCGATGATCATAGCATTCTCTTCGATATATTCATCATCCGGTCTCAAGCACAGGAACAATGTAACAAATGGCGACTGACCGTTTGTAGTCATCAATGTGTTGATCTGATACTGTATTGTCTGAACTCCTGAGCGAAGCTCATCCTTGATTCTCTCCTGAACCATCTGTTCAACCAACTCAGCATCAACTTTGTCACCGAATTCTCTGAGATAGCGTTCACGGAACTTCTCAGCGCTCTTGCGCAAATATTTTCCAAGATGAATAGTATCCACTGACTGTCCACCGTACTGTGAGCTGGCAACCGCAGCAATCACCTGTGTGGTAACTGTACATGCAACTTGGAAGCTTTTCGGAGACTCGATAAGTTTTCCGTTCATAACTGTACCGTTATCGAGGATATCTCCTATATTAATCAGACAGCAGTTAAAAATAGGCTGAATGAAATAGTCCATATCATGGAAATGTATAGCTCCTTCTTCATGCGCCTTGGTTATCTTTTCAGGCAAAAGAACTCTCTTTGTAAGATCCTTTGAAACCTCTCCCGCTATAAGATCTCTTTGTGTACTTGCCACGTACGCATTTTTATTTGAGTTCTCTTCCATAACATCCTTGTTTGAATTCTGAATGAGACTCATGATAGAATCGTCTGTGGTGTTGGCTTTTCTCACGAGCTCTCTCGTATATCTGTATATGATATACTTCTTCGCCAACATAAACTTTCCTGCAGCCATCAGCTTCTGCTCGATGATATCCTGGATATCCTCGACCAGCATCGTCTCTCTCCTCATACCCTCGATGCCGGCTACGATTCCGTCAATCGCATCATCACTGACCTTCTCGAACTGATCCACCTCTGCATTAGCCTTACGTATCGCTACAAGTATTTTGTTGCGATCATAATCTACGGTGCGACCATCTCTTTTGATAACCTTCACTTTGTAACAACTCCTTTCGACAGTTTTCGTTTGTTTTCGTTTGTTTACAGTTTCTTTTCATAAAATATACGATATTTTCAGGAGTCTACTCTTGTCTTACATATATGAATTCTCCTCTGTGACTCCTTCAAACTCCCATCTCGGACCCCGATGTCCGACTGAGGCTAACTGAGATTCATTATAGCACCTTGTTTTGCCTATGTCAAGATGAATCACAACATGTTGTGGTATTTTTTTGTCA
>JAIKWQ010000102.1 GCA_024684535.1 Eubacterium sp.
CCTTCTTTTTGAAACAAAGTATGACCGCGCGGATAATAAATATGATATACAGTGCCAGGAAGCCGATAAGCGCCGGCAATCCGTCCTGAATCCATATCTGCAGATACATATCGTGAGGTTTGGTTATGGTTTGATTATCATAACCCATATATTTTTTACCTACGTAGTCGTCATTCGGAAAAGCATATACGAAGTTGTCGGGACCGACACCGACAAACAGATTCTCGGTGGTAAGCGGCAACGTTCTCGACCAGATGTAACCTCGTCTTGATGCGAAGTAGTATTTTTTGTCAAAACCTGCTTTTTTTATGTTGTGCAGATCAGCAACGCGTTTGTAGGAATTAAAATGCATCAGCTTATCATCTATCGGTACGAAGTTCCATATGTTTTGCCCGTCCTGAACATACAGCAGATTTGAAGTGCCGTCTTCTATAGGTTTGTCGTTTGTTGATTCTCCAAAGCGAAGTGATTCCACACCGTCTTCGGATATAGTAAGTGAAGTCATATCAGCATTGGAAGTTGTATTTATCTCTTTTCCGTTTTCATCTTTAATTGTAATTGTATTATTGATATCTCCAAAGGTGTTTGCCAGTCTGTCAAGGTCTGCAGTAACTGTTATTACCTTGCCTGAACCGGTTGTTATATTGATATTGTTGTCTGTTGTAATCATCGATTCTATATAATAATTCTCTGTCCCCTCACCGAATAACTTCGAGAAAAATGAAGGCTGCAGGATTACGATTGCAGCTGCTGCGCCTATCAAAACAACCGAGGTTGAAATTGCTATTATTTTTGCTTTTTTAAGTCGTGGTAAAAGCAGAATTCCTGCGACAACTCCTGCAATTAATACACCTAAAACACCGGTTAATGACTTGGATGCAATCAATGTAATAATCAGTAAAACAGATGTTACGGATGCGGTTATTTTTCTCCATATTTTTTCGCCGCTTATGATGATATAAACACAGTAAGGCAGAACCAAAGCAACATACGAACCGACATAATTCGGGTTATAAAATGTCACATATGACATACCTTTTCCGAAGTTTAATTTAATGTTGAATTTCGATATATCTGTCTGATCTGCAATCTCCGGAGTGAGGAGATACTTTGCCCAACCACTTTGAATCCAGTCTATGCCTATCGCCTGGAAAAAGCCCAGGATTCCAACAATTGCTGCGCCTATCATCAGGACGTCGAGAAGGAATCTGATCAGTTTAACAGTTCTGATAAAACCAAAAGTAAGCAAAAAACATGTAATATATGCAAAGATAACAAGCCATCCTTCAAACTGCTCGTAACCACCGAAAAATGCCTCGTAAGTATGTTTTGAAAAAATAGCTGAAATAAGCGAAAAGACACCGAAAAGTCCAATCGAAATAAGTGGTAAAATTGCTCTTTTGTTTATGAAACTTCTGTCATAAAAAGCCATAAGATATATCATGAAAAACAGCGCGAAAATTCCCATTGCGCGTATGGCAAACGCCTTGTAGTAAAGGAAAAAGTCATACAGTTTTCCTCCACTTGAAAACCAGGAATTGGCTTCCAGTCCGCAGTCATATACGTGAATTATTGTTATCAGCGGAACGACCGCAATCATTATTATGAGTGGTGCGATCCACATACGGGATATTTTTATGTCTTCAGAATTAGTCAATTTATTACCTCCAAAGATATGGTCTGTATTTGAATATACCTCATATAATACACAAAAACAGTTGAAAATTCAAGCAAAAGATGTTAGAATAGTTAGGCAGTTTGGTTTAACAGGTAGATTTGGGAGGTAAAACGATGAATAAAACACGTAGAATACTCGCAGTTATGCTGCTTCTGGCACTTACGGTCACATCAGTAATCGGAGCTAAACCACGTTTGAAAGCGGCTACAAAACAGAAGGTAATCTGTATAGATGCCGGACACCAGACAAAGGCAAATACCGGCAAAGAGCCAAACGGACCGGGTTCAAAAACGATGAAAATGAAGGTGACAGGCGGTACAAGCGGTTGTGTTACACACTATCCTGAGTACAAGCTCAACCTCGTTATAGCCAAGAAACTCAAAAAAGTGCTCGAAAAACGCGGATACAAAGTCATCATGATTCGTACAAAAAACAACGTAAACATAACAAATGTTGAGCGCGCAAAGATTGCAAACAAGGCAAAGGCGGATGCTTTCATAAGGATTCATGCAAATTCTTCAACAAGCTCGGCTACTAAGGGAGCTATGACCATAGCGCCGACAAAAAACAACAAATACCTGTCAAAGAAGATTATCAAAGCAAGCAAAAAGCTTTCAAAGTGCGTTATCAAAAAATTCTGTAAAGCTACAGGCGCAAAAAAATATATGTCATCGACAGGCGGTGTGTGGTATACAGACACTATGACCGGCATCAACTGGGCAAAAGTTCCCGTAACCATCATCGAGATGGGCTTTATGAGCAATCCGACTGAAGACAAAAAAATGAAAACAAAGGCTTATCAGAAAAAAATGGTAAACGGTATTGCAAACGGTATCGATGCATTTTTCAAATAAATTCTGAAGGGAGTTTCAGGGATTATGAACAGAGTAATAACTATCAACAGACAGTACGGAAGCGGTGGTCGTGAAATCGGAAAAAAATTGGCCGAGAGCTATGATATTCCGTTTTATGACAATGAAATCATATCAAAAGCAGCAAAAGAAACCGGCTTTGCAGAGGCTGCTTTTGAGAGAGCTGAGGAAAAAGCAACAAACAGTCTGCTGTATTCGATTGCTATGGGGATGAATGTTTTCTCGACACAGGATATCGGATACGCCGGTCTCTCTCTGGATGACAGAATCTTTTTGGCGCAGGCAAATGTTATCAAAAAATTTGCGGAAAGCGGCCCCTGCGTAATCGTCGGAAGGTGCGCGGACTACATCCTCAGAGACAGAGAAGATATCGTGAATCTCTACATTTCGGCTTCGGTTGATTTTAGGATTGCAAGGTCGATTGATGTCGATATGCTTCCACAGACGAGAGCTGCGGAGCTCGTACTGAAAAAGGATAAAACAAGAGCAAATTATTATAAATATCATGTCGGCGAGCGTTGGGACAATGTCCTGAATTATGATCTTGCTATACGCAGTGATTTGTCAGGAATTGACGGAACCGTAACATGTTTAAAAGCTTATCTTGACGCAATGGAGGACTAAAATGAGCGACAAAATCAGAACCAGATTTGCACCAAGTCCCACAGGAAAAATGCACGTGGGAAATCTGAGAACAGCACTTTATGCGTACCTGATTGCAAAGCATGAAAAGGGTGATTTTCTGCTTCGTATCGAGGATACCGATCAGGAAAGATTCGTGGAGGGCGCTATAGATCTGATCAATTCCACTATGGAAAAAGCAGGACTTGATCACGACGAGGGACCGGACAAAGACGGCGGAGTTGGCCCGTATGTTCAAAGTGAGCGAGTGAAAACAGGTATATATATGGAGTACGCAAAACAGCTTGTTGAAAAAGGTGAGGCGTACTACTGTTTTTGTACCAAAGAAAGACTTGAAAAACTTCACAAAGAAGTCGAAGAAAGAGGCGATGATGTAGCAAAGTACGATAAACATTGTCTGTCTTTATCAAAAGAAGAAGTGGAAGAAAAATTGGCATCCGGTATCCCGTATGTTATCAGACAGAACAACCCCACCGAGGGTGAGACTTCTTTTGACGATGTAATCTACGGAACCATAACCGCGCCGAATGCAGAGCTTGACGATATGGTGCTTATGAAGTCAGACGGTTATCCGACATACAATTTTGCAAATGTAGTTGACGATCATCTGATGGGAATAACACACGTTGTCAGAGGAAATGAGTATCTTTCATCGGCGCCGAAGTACAACCGTTTGTATCAGGCATTCGGATGGGATATACCTGTTTATATCCACTGCCCGGTAATCACTGATGAGAATCACAAAAAGCTTTCAAAAAGATCAGGGGCTTCATCATTTGAAGATCTGATGGAACTCGGCTTTTTGCCCGAAGCGGTTGTAAACTATGTTGCGCTTCTCGGATGGTCTCCTTCAGAGGACAGAGAAATCTACAGCCTGGATGAGCTTGTGGATGTGTTTGATTACAAGAGGATAAACAAATCTCCTGCTGTGTTTGATATCAATAAACTTCGTTGGATGAACGGAGAGTATATCAAGGCTATGGATGATGAAAAATACTACGAATATGCGCTGCCTGAAATAGACAAAATAATAAGCAAAAATATAGACAAAAAATACATAGCGGATCTAGTTAAATCAAGAATAGAAGTGTTCACTGATATTGCAGAAAAAATAGACTTTTTTGAGGCGCTTCCTGACTATGATATCGAGATGTATACTCACAAAAAAATGAAAACAAATTCAGAAAATTCTCTGGAAGCATTGACGGAAATTCTTCCTGAACTTGAAAAACTTGACGAGTTTACACATGACAGTCTGGAAGCTGTCTGCAAGGCATATGTAGAGAAAAAAGAATGCAAAAACGGACAGATTCTCTGGCCACTTCGTACAGCGGTATCCGGTAAGCAGATGACTCCCGGAGGAGCGTACGAGATTATGGAAATACTCGGAAAAGAAGAATCCATAGAAAGGATAAAAAAAGGTATAGAAAAACTCTCATAAATGAAAACAAGCAAACCACAGTATGATGCAATACACCATGCAGACGGACCGATGATGGTGCTTGCGGGACCCGGAGCGGGCAAGACATATGTGATTACAAACAGGATATATAACCTTATATCCGAGTGTGGAGTTCTGCCCGGACAAATACTTGTGGTTACGTTTTCAAGAGCTGCTGCAGAGCAGATGAGAGACAGATTTGTAGCGATGAGTGAGGGGAAGTATCGAGGTGTAAACTTCGGAACTTTCCACTCTGTATTTTTCGGGATTCTGAAAAAAGCATATCATTTCGAGAACAAGGACATAGTGACCGACAGCCTCAAGTACAGATTTATCGGAGAGGCGATAGCCGAAACGGATTATGAGGTTGAGGACAAACAGGAATTTTTAGAAGATATAGAAAAAGAAATCAGCCGCGTGAAATCCGACAGAATAGACATAAATAATTACTATCCTGCGGGCTGTCCGGAATCGATTTTCAGACAGATTTACAACGGATACCAGGAAAGACTGAAGTTTCACAGAGCGCTTGATTTTGATGATATGGTTTTGTATGCTTATGATCTTTTGTCGCAGAGAAAAGACATATTGCAGGGATGGCAAAAAGTTTACAAGTATGTGCTGATAGATGAATTTCAGGATATAAACAGACTGCAATACGAAACCATAAAAATGCTCGCATCGCCCGAAGATAACATTTTTATAGTGGGCGATGATGACCAATCAATTTATGGTTTCAGAGGTGCAAGACCTGACATAATGCTTGGGTTTACAAAACAGTATCCGAATGCAAAAACAATAACGCTTGATATGAATTATCGATGTACTTCGGAGATTTTGTCAGCATCAACCAAACTTATAAATCGAAATAAAAAACGATATAAAAAAGATTTAAAAGCATATAATACAACCGGTGAAAAAGTTCATATAGGTTCGTTTGCAGACCTAAGGTCGGAAGCAGAGATGATTTGCTCATCGATTAATAAACACATAAGTAACGGTGTGGAACCTGAACAGATAGCGGTGCTTTTCAGGACAAATGTCCAGATGAGGACACTTGCCGGAAAACTGATGGAATACGGTATGGATTTTTCCATGAAAGAGAGCGTTCCGAACATTTTTAAAAGCTTCATAGGAAGAGATATAACCACTTATTTAAAGATTGCTCTTGGAGATAATTCCAGAGAATCGTATTTAAAAATCATCAACAGACCTGTGAGATATATCAGCAGAAAAGCATTTACGGGAAGCACAGTTGATATGCGAGATGTCAGGAATTATTATTTGAAGAATAATCAGTACTGGATGATAGACCGCATCAAAGAATTCGAGGACGGGTTGCAGACAATCAAAAATATGACTCCATTATCTGCAATTCATTTCATCAGGTATCAGATCGGATACAATGATTTTTTGAAAGAAAAGGCAAAAGAAAGCGGAATAAAACCCGAAGATTGGCTCGAGACTGCTGACGAAATACAGGAATCAGCAGCAGGGATGAAGAGTATTTACGAGTGGATATCCTACGTTGAAAGTTATGATGAGCGTATGAAAGAAAAGATGAGCAAAAATGAAAACAACGCTCAGGGAATCAAATTGATGACGATGCACTCAGCAAAAGGACTTGAATTCGATGTGGTGTATGTGCCAACTTTGGTCGAGCAGGTTTGCCCGTACAGAAAAGCGGTATTACCGGATGAAATAGAGGAAGAAAGACGGATGCTATATGTGGCGATGACCAGAGCGAAGAAAGAATTGCATCTGTCATATGTCAAAAAAAGACACAACAAAACGTCGGATATATCCAGATTTTTGACGGAAATAGATCCGACGCTTTTGAAAAATAAATGAATTATTATTGGAGGAAAAAAAGATGGAATTACCTGATCTTAATGAAATGGAAGATGTGATCCTGACGCTTGAGGAAGAAGACGGAACAGAAACAGAATGCCAGGTTATCGCAATGTTTGAGTATGATGATGCTTATTATGCGGCTGTGACTCCTACGGACGAAAACATAGCTGAGGCATATCTTTTCGGAGTTGAATTCGAAGACAAGGGAGATGAGGTTGAGTTCACACTCACAAATATCGAAGACCAAAACCTGCTTGAGGAAGTCGGTGCCGTATTTGAATCTATTATGGAGCAGGCGGATGACGATGAGCTTCCTGAAGGAGTAGAGATTGAAACTGAGAGTAAATATGCTTCGGAATCAGATGATGACGGAGACGATCAGTGGGATGAATTCATCCATAAAAAGCTTGAGGATCTGTGATAAAACATCAAAATGAAAACCAAAACAGATACTGTCAAAATCTCCGTACGTAACCTCGTGGAGTTTATACTGCGTGAGGGAGATATCACGACGTCGGAGACGGGCGGCCCGTCGGTAGAGCTTATGCAGATGGGAAGCCGTATACATAGGAAAATCCAAAAATCTATGGGACCGGGCTACGAAGCTGAGGTCCCTCTTTCCACGTCTGTATCTGTCAAAAGCCCTGATTCGGGAGATAAATTCACACTTACTGTCGAAGGCCGCGCTGACGGAATTATGCGAAAAGACGGGATCCTGGTTGATGAGATTAAAGGTGTGATGCATTCCGTAAAAGATATGGAGGCACCCGATCCTATTCATCTGGCGCAGGCGATGTGCTACGCCTACATGATTCTTGAAGATGAACCGGACGACGAAATCACCGTACAGATAACATACTGTCATATGGAAACAGAAAGGATTCGCCGTTTCACCGAAAAGAAAACAAGAAAACAAATCAGAAGTTGGTTCAAAAAGCTGATAAACAAGTATAAACCATGGGCTATATGGACGCACGACCACGAAAAACAGAGAAATGCTTCCATAGATGAACTTGATTTCCCGTATGAATTCAGACCGGGGCAAAAGGAGCTGATTGCTTATACATACAAACAAATAGCAGATGCAGGAAGGCTTTTTATCCAGGCTCCGACGGGTGTCGGGAAAACCATATCAACAGTATTTCCTTCAGTGAAAGCTATGGGTGAGGGAAAGACCGAACGGATTTTTTACCTTACTGCAAAAACTATCACAAGAACAGTTGCAGAAGATTGTTTTTCGCTCCTAACGAAAAATGACCTCACATTTATGCCCATAACTCTTACGGCAAAAGAAAAACTTTGCATGCTAGATAAACCGGCGTGTAACCCCACTGAGTGTCCGCGAGCGAAAGGACATTATGACAGGGTAAACGATGCCCTATATGAGCTTATAACCAAGTCCGGAAAAATAACAAGAGAAACGATCAATGAATATGCTTCTCAGTACAATGTTTGCCCGTTTGAATTAAGCCTTGATGCGGCTATGTTTTGTGATGCAATAATATGTGATTATAATTATGTATTTGATCCGAATGTAAGGCTGAAAAGGTTTTTCGGAGACGGAAGAAAAACGAAAAATATACTGCTGATAGACGAGGCCCATAACCTTGTTGACAGAGCTCGTGAAATGTACTCTGCATCTATCATAAAAGAAGACTTTTTATCGGTTGCAAAAGCATTCAGAAAAGAAGAAAAAAAGGAAAATAGAGTTCCTATAAAAAGCAAGATTCATTCATTTATTTTATCACTTGAGAGTATAAATAAATCTCTTTTGGAACTCAAAAAAAACTCAGATGGCTTTACAGTTATAAATGACATAGGAAGCTTGTCATTTAAGCTCTACAGATCCATAGGAAAGTATGATGATATTTTTAAAATATTTGCCGAAAAAGGTCTTCCTGAAAGGGATAAAACACTTGAACTATACTTCCTGATGAAAAACTTTGTTGCCATATATGATGAATTGGATGAAAACTACCGTATCTATACCGACTATGATGAAGACGGCAATTTCAGGCTGACGCTCGGCTGTATGGAGCCCGGAGACAAACTGAAGGAAATATGCGAGAAGGTAACGGCGAGTGTATTTTTCTCGGCAACGCTTCTTCCAATCAGATACTACAAACAGCAACTTGGAGGAGAGCCGTCAGACCCTGCAGTTTATGCAACGTCGTCTTTTCCACCTGAAAACAGGAATGTAATAATTGCCAAAGACGTGACGTCGCTATACAAAAAAAGATCACCCGAAATGTATGCACGGATAGCTACGTATATAGAAAAGTTTATTGCGTCCAAATTCGGAAACTATCTGATTTTCTTTCCTTCGTATGCATTTTTGGACGAAGTATCAGACCGCGTTAATCTCCCGGATAAGTACAATCTTTTGATCCAGGACAGGGTTATGCGAGAGTCTGATCGCGAGGACTTCCTGTCTGCATTTAACGCTGAGGGCACAGTCGGGCTTTGCGTAATGGGCGGGATTTTTTCCGAAGGTATAGACCTGCCCGGTGACAAGCTTATCGGAACTACCATAGTCGGAACGGGACTTCCGATGGTCTGTGATATACGTGAGCTCTATCGAAGCTTCTATGAAGAAAAATATTCCGCCGGCTTCGACTACGCATACAAATTTCCGGGACTCAGCAAGGTGCTGCAGGCCGGAGGTCGTGTCATCCGCACCGATACTGACAGAGGTGTCATACTGTTGCTTGATGACAGGTTTATCCGAAACGAATACCGCTCTCACTTTCCACGCGAATGGTCGGATGTGAGGACTGTGACGATAGACGATGTGGAGCAGGAGCTGTGGAGGTTTTGGGGAAAATGATTTTTGCGCGAAAACCGGGCAGAAACAGCTAAAAATGTGCGCGAAAATCGGGCGGAAATAGCTAAAAACGTGCGCGAAAATCGGGCAGAACTTGACAAAAACATCGAAAAATAGGTGTTTGAGAAGGAATCTGACCAGAGTTAGTTTTTTTGGGAGTGTCGAATTCGGTGTAATTTTTGTCGCATAGGGTGTCGAATTCGGTGCAATTTTTGCCACATGAGGAGTCGGATTCGGTGCATTTTTTCTGAAATGAAGAATTATATGATTTGAAAAATGGCCATGTCGCCGACTGCAAACTACAATTGTGGAAAATATTATTTTTAAGTAGATATATAGCTCTGCCACCGGACATACCACCAAACGCACGAACGCCGGTCGGCTCGTAGCATTTGCCAATCCCTTGTACCCTCTCTCGGCGGAACTCGCCACTACGTGGCTCAAACATCGCCTCGCTCGGGCACATTGGCATCTGCTTCTTGCCTGACCTTGTTCGGCAATGTTTGTTGGTTATGTCAGGTGGCAGGAGCTAAACACTACTATCACAAAAAAATGATGAGGTGAAAAGAATGACAACAATTGATGAGATAAGGAATGGTAGGAAGCCATTATCCATTGCTCTCGGATTTGAAGAGGAAACTATTTCCAGGTACTTGAAAGGGCAGGTTCCTTCCAAAGAAAATTCAGACGTCCTTGCCACATATTTACCCCAATATTGATTTATACTACCCAATATGAAACACCATAAGCATAATCAGCCACAGGGCTTGATTATAAATAAAAACATATTTAAGGAGAGTGCTGTTTGAAAAAGTACAACTCATTGGAGATTGTAGGCTGACCGGGAGGTTTGCATGCAATCAGTCAAACCTCCCGCCGATGATAAACGAGAAGTTTAGAGGCAATTGAAGTCAACAATTTTCAGGAGGCAAAACAATGAATAAAAATGACACTATAATTCGTTTGGAAAAAAACGAAGAACACAGAGCAGTTGAGAACCTTGTCAGAGAAGCGTTTTGGAATGTTTACCGACCGGGATGCAGTGAGCATTACGTAATCCACGTGCTGCGTGATGATCCTGCTTTCGTGAAGGAACTGGATTTCGTCATGGAAAAAGACGGTGAATTGATCGGGCAGAACATTTTTATGAAGACAATCATAGAGGCCGATGACGGAAGAATGATTCCTGTTCTCACGATGGGGCCTATAGGTATCAAACCTGAGTTTAAGCGCAAAGGATATGGAAAAAAGCTGCTTGATTACTGCCTTGATGATGCTGCAGCGCTCGGTTACGGAGCAGTTCTTTTTGAGGGGAATATCGATTTTTACTCCAAGTGCGGATTTGATTACGCAAGTGAGTTTGGCATCAGGTATCACGATTTACCTGAGGATGCAGATTCATCGTTCTTTCTTTGCAGGGAGTTGATTCCGGGATATCTTGACGGTGTGACCGGAGTTTATCAGACACCGCAGGGGTATTATGTGAAGGACGAAGATGTGGAGAAATTCGACAGATTATTTCCACCAAAAGAAAAGCTTAAATTACCGGGACAGATATTTGAATAAGCAGCGGTAAAGGCGCAAACACAGTCGGTGGGGAGAAATATCCCTGCCGATTTTCTTTGACACAGCCCGAAAAAAGCGTTACAATATTTAGGTGATTGTCCTGAAAAGATTGTTTTGCAGGTTACATAGGGGAATTAATAAACGATAGGAGGTATGGGTGATGCGAGCATTATTTATCGGTGGAACAGGGCAGATTAGCGCTGCCATAGTGAGGAGACTTGTTGAAGATCCTGTCTGGGAGGTTTGGGTTTTGAACAGAGGGAAGAGAACAACACAGCTTCCCGAAGGCGTTCACCAAATCACTGCGGATATCTCGGATGAATCTGATGTTGCGGAAAAAATCAAAGACCTCAGATTTGATACGATCTGCGAATTTATCGGTTTCACCGTTGATCAGGTGGAGCGCGACTACAGATTATTTAAGGGTAAAACCAATCAGTACATTTTTATCAGTTCTGCGTCGGCGTATCACAAACCGGTGAGCAGTTACATCATCAACGAGGGAACAACGCTGGCAAATCCCTACTGGCAGTATTCGCGAGATAAAATTGCGTGCGAGGAATTCTTGATGAAAAAATACCGCGAGGAAGGATTCCCCGTTACTATTGTACGACCGAGTCATACATACGATGAGAAAAATATTCCGCTCGGAGTTCATGGAACAAAAGGTTTCTGGCAGGTTATAAAAAGAATGAAAGAGGGCAAGCCTGTCATCATACAGGGCGACGGCACCAGTCTGTGGACGTTGACATTTAACACTGATTTTGCGATAGGTTTCACAGGACTTATGGGAAATAAAAAAGCCGTAGGTGAGGCTTTTCAGATAACGTCAGATGAGAATCTGACCTGGAATCAGATTTATGAAACTATAGCGGATGCGCTTGGTGTGGAGCTTTACGCGTATCACATCGCATCAGAGTTTCTTGCGGCGGTGGGAGAAAAATTTGATTACACAGGTTCGCTCATCGGCGACAAATCAAATTCGGTTGTGTTTGACAACAGTAAGTTAAAAGAGCTTGTTCCGCAGATGACAACCTGTGTTCCGTTTCACAAAGGTGTCAGGATATCGCTTGACTACATACTCTCGCATCCCGAGTGTCAGGTCGAAGACCCTGAGTTTGACAAATGGTGCGATGACGTGATAGAAAAAATGGAAAAGCTTAAATTTGATTTGAGATAATAAATAAAAATATAACCAAAGGAGAACAATCATGAGAAACACACAAAACTTTACGGCCGACTTGAACGGTGTTGGTGGCGCAGTTGATTTCGTCAGAGAATTTCTCTCGGGATACGGAATCAAAGGCAAAGATTTTATCAGGGCTGTGTTGACCGCAGAAGAGGCAATCGGAAGCCTGGTTGAACGGGCGAAACCGGACAGTGAGTTCAAGGTTTACGCAAAAGCATTGTTTGGAACAGTCACTATAGAGATAGTTTCAGACGGTGAAGAATTCGACTTGAGCAGAAACATTGCCGAAGCTTCGCCCGACGGACTGGAAGACGTAGGAAATGATACCGGTATAGCTATACGCGGTATTCTGCTCAAAGCCTATACAAATAACCTTAAATACAACCACAAAGCGGGCGTAAACAGCGTCAGAATGACGGTGGTACGTTCGAAGAAAGCATTATTATATCAGACACTGGCGGCGTTGGGGTTAGCGATAATAGTGGGATTTATCCTCTCCAATTTCGGTTCTGAAAGTCTAAACGGCGGACTTGACAAATACGTGTTTGTTCCGATTAAAACGATGTTTATGAGCGCGCTGAAAATGGTTGTTGCGCCGGTTGTATTTTTCTCAATTATTACATGTATTTCTCAATTTGGAAGTTTGTCGGATATGGGAAGAATCGGAGGCAAGGTTCTCGGTTTCTATCTGATGACAACTGTTATTGCGGTTGGAGTCGGGCTTGGTGCTTATTATCTGTTTCAGCCGGGAGGCGGAATTGATATCGGACAAGCTGTGGATGCAACCAAGATTACTTCCCAGACGATGGACGTCTCAATACTTGATACAATTGTAAATATTGTTCCGGTGAATGTGGTTAAACCGTTTCTCGAGGCAGATATGTTACAGTTAATCTTTTTGGCGGTTATCGCAGGTATCGCGGTCGGAATGCTTGGTAAATACTCACGTGTGTTAAAAGATCTGATCGAAGCTTGCAACGAGCTTTTCCTTAAGATCACAAATATAATCATAAAGTTTATGCCACTTGCTGTGTTCTGCTCAATCAGTTCGATGATGCTTTCGCTCGGCGGAAAAACGATGTTGTCAGTACTCGGTATGCTTGGAACATTTGTATTCGGATTGGTATGCATGATGTCGATATACTGTCTGCTTATGCTTCTTTTCGGAAGGATGAATCCATTGCCTTTTGTGAAAAAATACGCGCCGACTATGCTGCAAGTGTTCTCGTTGGCTTCAAGTAACGCTTCGATTCCGGTCAATATGGACGCCGCAGAGAAAAAACTCGGTATTTCCAAAAGAGTTTACAGCTTGTCGATACCTCTTGGCGCGACGATGAATATGGACGGAACCTGCGTCCATTTGGGAGTATTTGCGCTTGCGCTGGCAGCTACATACGGCGTAGAGATAAAAGGTTCGACGATACTGTCGATGGTAATTTCCATCATAGTTCTGTCAGTCGGCGCTCCAGGAATCCCGGGCTCCGGTCTTATCTGTCTGTCTGTCCTTCTGACGCAGATAGGAGTTCCGGTGGAAGCTATCGGATTGGTTATGGGAATTGACCCGATTGTGGGTATGTTCAGAACTATGAGCAACTGCCTGGGCGATATGGTTGCAACAACTGTTGTGGCGAAAAGCGAGGGGTTGATTGATATGGAAAAATACAAAGGCAAGCTAAATTCTTAATAGGGAGAAAAAATGTTAACAACGGGGATTAAAGGAAAACAGACTATAAAAGTAACACAGGAGCTCACTGCCGAAGTCATCGGAAGCGGTGAGCTTCCGGTCTATTCCACGCCGGCTATGATAGCGCTGTGCGAGGAAACGGCGTGGAAAAGCGTATCGCCCGAGCTCGAGGAGGGGCAGGGCACTGTGGGAACGCTTGTGAATATCTCACATATATCGGCTACGTATCTCGGTGGGGTTGTCACCTGTGAAACAGAACTCACAGAGATAGACAGGAAAAGACTCGTCTTTGAAGTGACGGTTTCTGATGAAGCCGGAAAAATAGCCGAAGGCAAGCACGAAAGATTCATAATCGATAACGAAAAATTTCTCGAAAAAGCAAAAAATAAAAATAATTAAAAATTCTTGCAACACTTCTGCTTTCTGATTCATCTTATAGTCAAACGGACACGAAAAGGAGAAGCGCATATGACAGATACTCAGTGGACGCTTGTATCACAAGCAAAAAACGGCGATGCTCACGCATTCGCGCAGTTATATGAAAAGTACTACACAGATTTATACCGCTTTGCCCTGTGCTATATGAATGAGCCCGCTGCAGCACAGGATGCGGTGAGCGAAGCTGTGTTGAAAGCTTACGAAAGGCTGGGAGATTTGAAAAAGGACTCGGCGTTTAAAACCTGGCTTTTCTCGATAACTGCCAACGAATGCAGGCAGGCGCTCAGAAAAAGAAATGAAGTGGCCCTGCCGGAGGACTACGATGAGCCCGTAAGAGAAAAAGGCTATATGAGCCTGGAACTTGCAGGTCTTTTGAAAACTCTCGATGACAGAGAGAGGCTCGTCGTGACACTTTCAGTTTTTTCAGGGTACCGTTCCACAGAGATTGCAAATATGCTCAAACTTCGTCCGGGTTCAGTCAGGTCTATCAAAGCGCGAGCGCTCGCAAAACTTAGAGAAAGCCTGATTTGACACTATCCATAAAGAAAGAAGAAAGAATAAAAATATTCCGAAAGCGAGGTGCGAACCTATGAATGAAGAAGAAATCTATGATGAGATAAAAAATAAAGCGGCCGACATCGAGGTGCCTGAGAGCTTGAGTCCTGAGAATGTTGAGAAAAAACTTCAGGGTGTGAAACAGGTAACGACTCCGAAAAAGTCAACATTCGGGGTGCTTACCGCATTGGCAGCAAGTTTTGCAGTGATGCTTATAGCCGGATTGGCAGCATTTGCTGTTATTAAGCATCAGTCGGCGGGATATGAGCCGCAAAATGAAGGTGTTCTGGCAGAAAACCCTTCAGGCAACGGAGCACAGTCTCAAGCCGGTGCGCCTGAAATGACGTATGAAGAAATCTGCAAAATGATCAACAGTTACAATGAAGAAAACAACAGAAGATATTCGGATATGGAGAAAGGTGTAGATTATGCTGTTCCGGAGGAAGTTCCTGCGGCAGGGGAAGAGTCGGCTGATACAGCGCCTGCTCCCGCAGCCGATTCATCTGCAAACGGAAACGGAGAAAGTAACAATTTTAAATCTATGGGCAATTCTGCGGCAGGGGATTATTCCAAGACGGATGAGCAGGTTGAAGGAGTTGCTGAGGGAGATATAGTAAAAACCGACGGAACATATATCTATACTGTAGACAACAATTCAATGACAGGTTACAAGATCCGTATCATCAAAGCTGATGGAAAAAACAGTGAAGAAATATCATCCATAAACGGCAGCGAACTTAACTGCAGAGAGATGTATAT
>JAIKWQ010000120.1 GCA_024684535.1 Eubacterium sp.
TTAAGCTCGCTCATCATCGCAGGTCTGGTTTTGTATGCCGGTATCACAGCCGGTTATGAATCGATTAAAAAGATATTTGAACCTGAAAATCCTGACTATACCATAGCAGCATTTGTAATCATTTCTGTTTCTTTGGTTGTCAAGCTTTTCCTAGGCTGGTATGTAAAAAGAGTTGGAAAAAAAGTTAATTCAGGAGCACTGATAGCATCAGGAACAGATGCATTTTTCGACGCTATCATATCTGCATCCGTACTTGCAAGTGCGATCATTTTTGTTATTACAGGTCTTAATCTCGAAGCATATGTAGGTGTATTGATTTCTCTGGTAATCATAAAAACCGGTATCGAAATAATGAAGGATACTCTCGATGAGATACTTGGAAAAAGAGTTGACAGAAAACTGATGGAAGCGATTCAGGCAACCATATGTGAAGAAAAAGACGTGATGGGTGCTTATGACCTGATACTCCACAACTACGGACCGGATAAGTATGTCGCTTCAGTTCATGTGGAAATTCCGGAAGAACTTACCGCAAGAGAGATTGATCTGCTTGCAAGATCAATTGCTGAACGCGTATATGAAAAACACAGTGTAATTATGGCAGGTGTGGGTATCTATGCGCTGAACACAACTGATGAAGATGTCATCTCTCTCAGGGAAAAAGCATCCGAAACAGCTATGAGTTTTGAGGGAGTAATTCAAACACATGGATTCTATATAGATGAAGAAAAAAAGACTATTTATTTGGATATAATAATCGATTATGAAGTTGAAGACAGACACGCTCTTTTGCAAGAAGTATGTGAAAAACTTCAGACTATAAAACCTGATTACAAATGGAGTTTGACACCTGATATAGATTTCTGATTATCTTTCCGTTCGGGACATTTTTCCTAAAACAAAAGGCAAATCATGCCGATATACAGTACGTAACTGTAGTTGTCGCGGGTAAAACCGCGCGTGATCAAAACTTAATACATGGAGGTGTGTAGCCATGGTGATTGGTTCAAGCGATGTCACTATGAGTTCAGGTAGAGCTTATAGCAGACAGACGCGGGATCGTTCATCTGTCTCAAGCTGGGGCGAAGTCTTGAGTGCAACTACCACGCCTGCAGCTAGGGAGAGCCGAACGATCACGCAAAGAGATGAGGCGACGAAAGTCGTCGAGTTGTACAATTCGTACAACAAAAATGGACAGCCCATATCCGAAATTCGGGCAAAACAGACAGAGGAAAAAGCTCAGAAACTCACAGAAAGTGAGACTAGTACGACTCTGTCGGAAGAAGCAGAAAACGAGATGAAAGAAGTCGTCGGTGACGCTTTGTTTGTCAGGGTTTTTGCTTCAAACGGTACGTCATCCGAAAAACAGATGACTCTACGCGATTTTTTTTCACTTCTAATCCACAGGCGTCGAGAGGATTTCGAACGCTTCATGGAAAATTTCCGTATTGGTATGCAGGGAGGCATCGTCAGATCAAGGGTGGTGTCGGTAACTTTTGAAGGTGAATCGACAACAGCTTATCTTGACTCGGCCAAAAAATTCGAAGTCAGTATGAAACGGACTGAATGGGATTACGAAACTTCTGAATCTGAAAGCACAGCTTTTATGTCAGAAGGAAGCGTAATGACGAAAGACGGCAGGAAGATAGATTTCGACCTGACGCTCGGATTGTCGAGGAGTTTTATGGAAGCATCAAAGGGTGAGAAAGAGAGTTTATCTGCAAAGTTTATCGATCCTCTTGTGATAAACTTTGATGCGCCAAGTGTGGAGCTATCTGACAAAAAATTCGAATTCGACCTTGACTGTGACGGGGAGCTTGACAACATAGCTATCTTAGGTCAGGCCTGCGGTTATCTGGCTTATGACAAAAATGGAGACGGCCAGATAAACGACGGAAGTGAGCTTTTCGGTGCAAAATCAGGAGACGGATTTGCAGAGTTATCAGTGTATGATTCTGATGGCAACGGCTGGATAGATGAAGCAGATCCTATCTTTGATAAGCTGAAAATCTGGTCAAAGGATGCCGACGGAAATGACAAACTTGTAGGACTCGGGGTCAGAGGAATAGGAGCTATTTATCTCGGCAATGCTCCTACTCAATTTTCGTTGAACGATTCGTCAAATGTTACGCAGGCGATGATTCGTTCATCAGGGGTATTCCTACGTGAAGACGGTTCTGCAGGAACAATTCAGCAGGTTGATATGGCGGATAACAAAAAAATAATCATGAATAAAACCGCATAAAATGCCAACGCACTCAAAAAACGGGCGTCTCCACAGTCGGAGATGCCCGTTTGATTTGTTGTAGTTTATATGGATTCTTTTATGTGTCGGTTTACATGACAGCAGATGTTGACTGCTACGGGAAGTCCTGCTATATGTGTGGGATAGGTTTCGATATTTATTCCCAAAGCGGTAGTTTTTCCGCCGAGTCCTCCCGGACCTATGCCAAGTCCGTTTATCTTTTCAAGCATTTCTTTTTCGAGATCGGCAACCCAGTTTATATCTGAGCTTTGATCAAGATTTCGGGTGAGAGCTTTTTTTGCAAGGACGGCACATTTTTCAAATGTTCCTCCGATTCCGACACCGACAACCATAGGCGGGCAGGCATTCGGTCCTGCTGCTTTAACAGCATCAAGGATTACGCGTTTTACGCCTTCTATACCATCAGCAGGTTTGAGCATTTCGATACGAGACATATTTTCGCTTCCGAAACCTTTGGGTGCGATTGTTATCGTAAGTTCATCACCCGGTACTATATCGTAGTGTATGATTCCCGGAGTATTGTCGCCGGTGTTCACACGCTCGATAGGATCAGAAACTACTGATTTTCTCAGATAACCCTCTCCGTATCCCTGTCTGATTCCTTCGTTTATGGCATCGGTCAGACTTCCGCCTTCTATATGCACTTCCTGACCGACAGTCACGAAAACGACGGCCATACCGGTGTCCTGACAGATAGGGATATCTTCTGAGCCTGCTATATCAAGGTTATCTTTCAACTGACAAAGGATTTTTTTCCCGATAGTTGAATCCTCTCTGTCAGCCGCGCCGTAGAGGGCATTTTTCACGTCATTTTGAAGTTTTATATTTGCAGATATGCACATTCTGCTTACTGTTTCGGTTATTTTGCTTGTTTGTATAGTTCTCATAGTTTCCTCCGATACTTCAAAGTATAATAGTTTCGCATTTTACCCTCTCAGTGAAAAAACAGGGTTGCCTGATTGACCAAGCAACCCTGATTATGAATCGTCCACTAAAGCAGGACCTCTCTAATTGTGAATCGTC
>JAIKWQ010000134.1 GCA_024684535.1 Eubacterium sp.
CATCGTCGGATTCAAAAATCATGGAGATGATGATGCAAAAGTCAGAATCTGTGTCAGAAAAAAAATGGGTGATATCTGCGTGGATATCAGCGCGCCCGGAAAAGAAGTTGACTTAGGGGCGTTAAACCAGGCGATTGAAGAAGACGACTTCGAAACAGAGAGAGCAGTGCGCGCAATAGTTTTAAAAGCGCATGGAAAAAATTTCAAGTATTCCTACAAAGACGGAACAAATTATGTTACCATAGCTGCCGGAAAAGCAGAAAAATCTTCGCTTATTGCAACTTTTGTAGCTCTTGTTTTGGGACTTGCGCTTGGTATCATAGCTTCAACAATTATTCCCGACAAAATCACAAATGCTATGTGTACATACGCGCTTGATCCTGTCAAGACAATGTTTATGAATGCGTTGAAGATCATAGTCGGTCCGGTTGTATTTTTCTCGATTGTTACGTGCCTTTCGCAGTTCAAGGATCTATCGGAACTCGGACGTATCGGCGCGAAAGTTATGGGAATGTACATAATGACGACAATTATTGCCGCTATGTTGGCATTTTTGTTCTCATATCTGATTCAGCCCGGTCAGTGGGGCGCAGGACTTGGTACGGTTGCTGCGGGCTCGGTTGACGTTGATACGAATGTTGAAACCGGGCTTTTACATACAATCATAAATATTGTACCTGATAACTTCGTCAAACCGTTTTTGGAATCAGATACTTTGCAGCTTATTTTCCTGGCAGTTATATGCGGTGTTGCGGTTAGTATGCTCGGTCAGCATTCAAAGCTTTTGTCAAGAATACTTGAAGCATGCAATGACCTTTTCCTGACGATAACTACGATAATTGCGAGATTTATCCCGGTTGCTGTATTCTGTTCGGTAGCGCTTCTGATCATACAGCTTGGCGGTGAAACGCTTTTGTCGTTACTGAGTATGTGCGGGACATTTTTCGCGTGCATCGCCTGTATGATGTTGGTGTATTGTTTATTGATACTGATAATTGCGAATCTGAATCCGCTCGTTTTTTTCAAAAAAGCGTGGGAGGGAATCATCACGAGTTTCGCGCTTTCGTCAAGTAGTGCGGCAATGCCGACAAATATGCGCATATGTAACGAAAAACTCGGTATCTCACCTAAACTTACCAGTTTTTCGATACCGCTTGGCGCTACGGTGAATATGGACGGCGCGACGATGAACCTGATAGTTATGGCTCTGTTTTTGGCGAGGATGTACGGAGTTTCGTTGTCGCTTACAACTATAGGTTCTATGGCGTTTACGGTTATTATGCTTTCACTGGGGGCGCCGGGTGTTCCGGGAGCGGGACTTGTGTGCCTGGGAATCATACTTGAGCATATCGGGGTTCCGATCGAGGCGATGGGACTGATTATCGCTATTAATCCGTTCCTTGATATGTTCGCAACGATGAACAACACAACAGGAGATATGGCTGTTTCGACTATCATAGCGAAACGGGAAAAAATGATAGACAAGGAAATATACTACAAATCATAGGATAAATCAATGAAAATACGGCTATATCAGAAGAAAACGCAACAACGATGGAACTTACAGCAGAACAGGTATCTGACATATAATGAAATAATCAGTCAGGTATCGGATAGAGCTGATTCGATCAAAGAACAATCAAACGATTTGGGAAGCACAGTAGGAGCGTACAATACCTGATTGTTTAGAAATAACTAAACCATACATAAAAAATCTAACATAGTCACAAAGCGTATGGAAGAAATCAGGTCCGAAGAAGAATCAAACCAGAATATGGTTGAGCAGCTTACGGGAAGTATCGGCAGATTTAAGTTATAAAACAACTTGACATCACTTATGAAAAATGATAAGATATCAGAGTTGTTTTCGATACAACGCGGATGTGGCGGAATTGGCAGACGCACGAGACTCAAAATCTCGCGGTGGCAACATCGTGTGGGTTCAAGTCCCACCATCCGCATACAAAAGGAGACCCGTCAGGGTCTCTTTTTGTATGCGGGTGGTGGACAAGACTTGACCCACATGGGCAAACTTCCGCCGTAGGCGGAATTTGCGTGGCTTGGCGAATCCAAGACACTGTTCAACTTAAGTGAGTAAAAATGAAAAAAGTTGCAACTAACTAAGTGAAAAGCCCAAAAGAGTTGCGACTGCAAGTTTGACATAGGAGCCGCAATATGCTATACTTCGGTACATATGGTACAGTTTTGGGGGTTGGATCCTTTGAGTGAGCGCTTAAGGGAACCGGCGGGTGCCGTTTTTGTGAATAAACAACGAGTTAACAGCAAAAATCGGAAGATTTATATGGGAGGAAGTTTATGAACAGAGCGTGGAAAAGAGTAACGGTAACGGTAATGATCCTCGGGCTTGTTTTTACCGGTCCGACGGTGGCGTACGCGGCGCAGACCGCTTCGTCACTTCCGGAGCTGGCGAAAATCGTCAATCAGGAGTGTATGAAAAAGTCGAAAAAGATCGAGGTGAATTATTCCGGACCAAAGAAGGATCTGGCCTATGTGACTGAGAATGATGACTTTTCATTCTTTTTCTGTGATATGGCGCTTGAGGATGATCCGGCGACATCGGACGATGCGGACTATGTAACAGGTTCCCTGGATTGGTCGACAAAAAAACATGATTTTTATGCCGAAGGGGAAAAGCTGGTAATCAAGCCGGTGTATCTGGAGACGCTCGCACAGACAGCGTATGTCAATGAAAAAGTACCGGAGATCTTAGCTGAGCTTGATGTGGACGGCATGAGTAATTATGAAAAGGTGAAGACCATCCATGACTATGTATGCGACCTTATCACATACAAGGCTGGTAAAAGCGTTGATTATTTTTCGATGTATGGTGCTATAAAGAATAGGAAGGGTGTCTGCAACGCGTATTCGCTTTGCATGTACAAACTGTTGGTGGAGGCCGGGGTTCCGTGTAAGTATATCGGTGGTGTAGCCGGGACTGGTAATGATGCCGAAGGACACGCCTGGAATATCGTGGCACTCGGTGACCGTTGGTACAATCTTGACGTGACTTGGGATGATCCGGATGATTCGGATGGTCGCCCGAATTACAACTACTTTCTGAAGGGAAGTAAGGACTTTGATGAATACGATCCGGAAGAGGTACACACGATGGATAAGCCGTACCGAACCGTAAAGTTTGCGAAGCTGTTCCCGATTGCCACGAACGCTTTCAATCCGACAATGATGGATGATGAGAACAAGACGATCACCATTGGTAGTACAGCCGAAGGGATTGTTGATTCGGATTCGGAGCCTGAAGAAACAAAGTATACGTTGAAAGATGTTCTGGAAGGCAAGTGGCCGAGTAACGGCAAGTTCACCGTAAAGAAGAACAAGCGTCAGGAAATTTTTCTCTTCATAGAGGAGAGCATGGATAAAGTAATAAAAAATGTAACCTACAAGTTCACGACCGGCAAGTCGCGCGTTAAGAACGTCCATAACTACAAACTTGAATACGATGAAAAAGACGGGCTTCCGTATACGACACTTACCTTCAAGGGAAAGAAAAAGGGAGCCGTCACTGTCAAGATCATTCTCAAACTCACCAATGGCCAGAGCCTCAGTGTGACGTTTAAGGGGAAGGTCAAGTAGGTGTTGACGAATCCGCCACAAAATACTTTAATGGAATGTGGATATTTATTCGTAATAGGAGGTTCGTCTGCCATAAGGATCAGGGGAATAGAAATGGCCGATCATACCTGCAAGACGACGTCTTGTTAAGTGCCCCCTGAACACCTGTTAATCCAAGAAAAACTGGCCAAAGTGGATGTTGTTCGTCGGATATACACTCTATGTGAAAAAATGAAAAAGTGAGAAACAACGAGTTAACAGCAAAAATCGGAAGATTTATATGGGAGGTACAAAAAATGAAAATCATCGGAAAACTTAAGGAAGACGTAGAAAAGGCTGAAAACGAAGAACAGGCAAAGAAAAAAGGATAAGGAGACTAAGTACCCGTTTAATTTTGCGATTTTGACATCCAAGTGTTCTTTTTCAACAGGAAACTTACTTCCTTTTCTTGCGCAGTCATATGGCATCATGGTGCTGGGTGAAAAAACCAGAGGAGGCTCCTGTACTATCATTTCGCCACCACTGGGAGATGGACTGCCTGTCTCACTTTCTTCAGTATTTGTTATGACGACCAAAGACGGAGATTATCTTGAAAAAGGAGTGACTCCGGACAAAGAAATCGAGGTAAAAAAGAAAGAAGATGGAACTGAAGACTATAGTGCGTTTTTCGACATTCCGGCACTCAGTAAATATATAAATGAATTTTACACAAAAAAAAGATAAGGAGGGAAATATGAATAATTGTTTATCGGAAATTAAGCACGAAC
>JAIKWQ010000178.1 GCA_024684535.1 Eubacterium sp.
ACTTCTTCTTCATCGTTTTCTACCCCCTGTTACAGTTTTTCTAATCTGTCTCTTCAACCCCGAAGCGAAGAGATTTCTTACAATACCATTATGCCCAGATTGCGTGTCCCAAAAACAGGACTCATTTCTGAACGTATGTTCTCATGTTACTGTTCAGTGGTTAGCCAGAATGCCTATCTCGTAACCATATTTTTAGCATCAATTTTTCTGAAAAAAGCGCATAAAATAAGTATTTTCTCGTACTTTTCTATTGATTTATATATGGTTATGTGTTACAATTATCTCATAACCATATAGGAGGTATTCGCATGGCAATCATCAAACAATTCGACAAACGTTCCGGCATCACTTACGTCTATGACTCCAAATCTTACTATGATAAAGAAAAAAAATGCTCTCGTGCAAAACGCACGCTTATCGGAAAGATCGATCCCGATACCGGAGAAATGATCCCTACTGACGGAAGAAACAAAGGTGCCAAATCTAAACCAACTTTATCCGCTCCTGATATTGATAAGGACAAACGTATTCAGGAATTAGAGGATGAGAATCGTCAACTCATTCTCCAGATAAACGCTCTTAAAAAGGAACTCAGTCGTCTTAATCAATCATCGCGCAAATAAGGAGCACTTGCCTTGACCCTTAAAGAAGCCCATGAAATCCAACGGCGGGAACTGATGTCCCTCCGTGCCGAAAACAAACGACTGAAAAAGCAAGCATCAGGTCTTTTCCCTGTCGAAGAAAAAGAGTCTCTCGAGCGTCGCATCCGCCATCTGGAGCAGATCATCAAAACTAATGACAGAAAACACGAGTCTGCCAAAGAGCATTGGAAGCTTACGGAACGCCGTTGTTATGATCTTGAGATGGATAACCTTGGCTTACGGGAACAGATCTCCCTTCTTAGTGCCGAAAACGAGTCACTACGCATACGCGCTGAAAAGGCTGAAGCCGAAGTTCTCATGCTTAACGGGACAAATAAAAAACTGGAAAAAAGAGTAAATACAAATTTTGAAAACTCCTCCCTGCCTTCTTCTGCTCTTCCGTTTCGTAAAAAGATCCCCAACAGCCGCAAACCAACCGGTAAAAAACAAGGTGCGCAGCCTGGTCACAAAGCCCACACGGCATCACGCTTAACACCCACAAAGGAACCTGTATATCTACCGCCTCCCAATTCATTTACAGATAATCCTGATATCTATCCTACCGGCAAACGTATAACAAAGCAGTTGATCGATATACAGATACTCATCAACGTTCAGGATTTCATTGCAGATGAGTATCGCAACCGGATCACCGGAGCAAGACTCCACGCCCCCTTTCCGGATGGCATTATTAACGACGTTAATTACGGGGCATCGATCAAGGCATTCGCATTTCTTCTCAACAACTACTACAACGTTTCTATTTCGAAGACCAGACAACTTATATCCGATCTGACCAAAGACGTTGTCACTCTTTCCACCGGAACTATCTGCAATCTTTCATCTGTTTTCTCCACTGCAACTGAATCCGAAAGAGCAAAGATTTTTTCTCTGCTCACCCATGCTGATGTTCTGTATTCCGATGCAACCGTAAGTAATGTAAACGGCTCTCGAAAAGCAGTAATACTATGTACGGATAAAAAATACGTTTTATATCAGCATACGGATCACAAAGGACATGAAGGTCTGTCTCATACTCCTGTTAAGGACTTCGCAGGAACTCTTGTGCATGATCATGACGTATCCTACTATTCCTATGGATCCGATCATCAGGAATGTCTAGCACATGTATTGCGATACCTGGTCGGGGCTATGGAAAATGAACCTCATCTTACCTGGCACAAACAAATGCATCATCTACTACAAAAAATGATCCATACTGCCAAACGAAATAAGTCCGGTATTCCAAAAGAAAAAGTCCAAAGTCTCACAGACAAATATAAATCAATCCTCTCTCTTGCCGCGGACGAGTATGCTCAACACCCGCCTGATAGGAACTACATGGACGGTTTTAATCTTCAAAAGAGACTTCGTGATTTTCAGAATGACCATTTATACTTTCTCACCCATCCCGAAGTCGATTATACAAACAATATCAGCGAACGCGAATTACGTAAATTTAAACGAAAACAGAAGCAGGCTGTCGTTCTCCGGAGTGATTCAGGTGGGCAGCATATTTGTGATGCCCTCACAATCATCGAAACTGCTCGTATGCAAAACAAAAATGTATATGATATCGTTACATCTTCTTTCTCATAAATCTGTTCAATCCGAAACAGAAAAGTTTGTGAAACCTCTACAGAAAAATCGCTGTACTCCTTATCATTCCTCAGCTTGGTCAATCACTGAACAGTAACGTAAAATTAGCGGACTTCTCATCCGCCAATTTCAACTTTACAACATATTTCTGCAAATC
>JAIKWQ010000010.1 GCA_024684535.1 Eubacterium sp.
TGCTCAGAAAGCTTCTCTCCGGTCGAGAAAAATGCTACGCTCGTATCAGCAAGAGCTAAAGCAGCTCCTATCAGCGAATAGCCCGTATCGGCCTGAAACAGCGTCATCTGACCGTCAGCAGCAGTCTTGATTCCAGCATCAGCTCTGATAAGTTTCACAGAAAGTAAGTCGCCTTTTTTCAGGCTGCTCAAAAACTTTTTCATTTCTTTTGCGTCATCTGAAACAACGGTATTTGCAAACTCTATGGAGCCACCGCCCGTGCCGCTTTCAAACTTGGCAAGAATCGATTTGAACTCAAGTTTTTCTATGGCTTTGTAAGCTTCCTCGTTCCATATATCCTTGAGCTCGCAGTCGGATAAGCCGATTTCCAGCTCACAGTCTCTTTTTATGGTTGCGAGTTCTTTGGAAAGTACGGCGAACTCTTTACCTTTCAAAACCGCCGTTTTTGCGCGGGAATTTTTAATGTCCTCCGCATTTTTCAAAACCTCTTCGACGGTCCCGTAAGTGTCAAGAAGGCTTATGGCAGTCTTCTCACCGACACCCGGAATTCCCGGAATATTGTCGGACGAATCGCCCATAAACCCTTTTAAGTCTATAATCTGCGGCGGTGTCACCTTGAAATCTCTGATCACCGCAGATTTGTCGTATATTATAACCTCAGTTTTGCCGCCTTTCGACTTCGGCAGGCGCACTGTGACCGTATCGTCAACCAGCTGTAACAGGTCTCTGTCTCCTGAAACAACAGTCACTTCCAAGCCGGCCTTTTTACCTTCGGCAGACATCGTTCCCAATATATCATCAGCCTCAATACCGGGTTTGGAATAATATTTGACCTGCATCGCCTCGAGGACATTTTTCAATACCGGCATCTGCTCAGCAAGCTCCTCAGGCATCGGTTTTCTGGTGCCTTTGTAGCCGTCATACATTTTGTGTCTGAATGTGGGTGCTTTCTCATCAAAAGCGACAAGAACAAAAGCGGGTTCTATATCCGCAAGAAGTTTGTGAAAAATATTCAAGAATCCGTAAATTGCGTTAGTATGTAGTCCCTCGTGGTTAGTCAGATCGGGAACTCCATAAAACGCGCGGTTAATGATGCTGTTTCCGTCTATCAGCATCAATTTCTTCGTTGTCTCACCCATCGGTTAATCGTCCTCTATTCCATAAATCACGATTTTTCGATGCTTTTGCATCAAAAATGTTCCAATGTGGGTGATTATAACACAAAATCAAAAATATTTCAAGACTTTGTGTGAGAAATTAATCGAAATCATACATCTTGTGATTTTCGCTTCATTGTAAAAATGACTCCTCCGGCCAAAGCAAGTACAAAAACTATCAACACAACAACGACCACTCTGGTATCGCCTTTGCCAAACACTGAAGCCGTCACACTCGCGTTTTCACCTTTGTCTGCACCTATCAAATCTCCGACATATCTGTCGCCGGTAACTTTTCCACGTACATTTTTACATTCCTTCACGGTTCCTGTGTTTTTTCCACAGACACCGCCAACAAAGTCAGTTCCTGTAATACTTCCGTAATTTATACAGGTATCCAGTGTTCCTTTTTCATTCATACCTGCAATTCCTCCGATATACCAGTCACCTTTCACGGTACATTCTGAATTGCTCTTAAAAATTTTGTTATTTCCGTTGTTTCTGTTTATGAGCTCTCCTACAACACCGCCAACATCAACAGCCCCATCAATATTTCCGGAGGCATATGATTTTTCGATGTTGCACTCTGCGCATCCACAGATTCCACCTGACCATCTCTGAAGAGCATTCACTTTGACATAATTTACGGCGCATCCCAAGATAATTCCTTTTGATAAACCTGCTATTCCACCTGCGCCCTCACCATTAGCTTTCACGCTACTGTTCCTGAATGTACATTCCACAATCTGAAAGCCGTCTCCGTTGTATCCGACTATTCCGCCGACATAATTGTTTCCGCTCAGCTCTCCAACAACATTCAAATCTTCTATTTTTCCTGAACCATTGATTCCTTTAGTGAGTCCAAACACTCCTATATCGCTGCTATATCCGGATATTTTCAAGCCTTTGATCGTATGCCAATCGCCACTGAAATTAGCAGCAAAAGGACGTTCGTATGTATATTTATCCATGCCGATGCCATCTTCATAATATCCTCCGATAGGCTTCCATGTATCTTTGGCATGCATCTTCGAATTCACGATGTCATTTTTGTAAGGCTTAAATCCGGTCAGATCAATATCTGCGCCAAGCTTTATATAATCGCCTGCGTAACTATACCCTTTTTCAACCTGCTCACTCAAATACAAGAGTTCATCTGCATTAGATATAACATATGGGCTATTCTTAGTGCCATCTCCCCTGCTTCCCAAACGCGGACCTTTGCCCTTATCTTCAAAAATCGGTCTGACCAAATCCTCCGGGTTGTTGACAATCAAATTTTTTTTACTTTGTTCTGCCTTCAAAACACCTACAGAAAAACATGATAAGGATAAACATGCAACCACAGTCATAGCAAGTATTCTTTTGATAATTCCTCTTGATTTCATACTGCTGCCTCCTTGCGAGTAGGATATTTTTTGATATTTCACTTAGTTAGTTGCAACGTTTTTCCATTTTGCTCACTTATTTTTCAAATTCGCAGCGCTACCGATACGCTCAATCAGTTCCAAGCACATCCTGCCGTTGTGATACGGACATTTCCACTCACTGACTATCGGCATAGATTCATCCGGAGTTCCGTCCTCGAAAAGCTCATTGTACCACTCAGAGCCGATCCTTTCGTCGATGAAAAATGTCCCGATCTGTCTCCATATTTTTTCTGATATTTCCAAGTATAAAGAATTACCGCATTTTTGATAAGCGTTATAGAAGCCCAAAACCGCCTCGCACTGCACCCACCAGATGCGTTTTTTCAAGTTTACTCCTTTTTCGCACTCAGGCAAGAGCCAGTCATCAACAAGCGCTTTCTCGCGTATTTCTTCAGTGATATCCATAAGCATCGGCCTAAAATCACTTTTCAGTTTATCATCACCGATTACGTCAAGCGCCCTGTCAATAAGCCAGGTTGCCTCTATGTCGTGTCCGTAGCTGTGCAGATCGAGAATCGAATTCATATCCGCATCAAAAAACACACCAATCCTGTGCCTTTCAGGAATATAAACTTTGTCCTTCATTTCAGAAAGAGTCCACTTAAGTCTGTTCAAAACATCAGCATTTTTGCTTTCCCTGTACAGCTCCGTATATGCTTCCATTATGTGCAAAAGCGTGTTCATTGTCTTTTCTGCTATGACATTATTTTCA
>JAIKWQ010000037.1 GCA_024684535.1 Eubacterium sp.
TGTGACAGCCTGTTTTTGTATTTCCTCCGACCTAATTTATAATTATCGAGCATTACTTCGCACGCGGTCTATGTGAATTGCAATGATGCGTCCCAGTGCATCTCCCTCGAAATCAACCATATAGTTTCCGCGTTCCATGATACGAAGAACCTCTTCAGGGTTCCTCTTGTTGTATGAAATTCCCTCGATATCCACATCTATCCCATGTGAATGCGCATACACAAGTTGTTCCCTGAGTTCAAATTCGGAGTTCTGATAAGAATAATCCATAACAGTGCCTCCTTGACATATACCGAAGAAGGTGCGTTCGTGATGTAACCTTTTCAGTAATATGCGCCGTCTCTGATTTCAGTTCCTTGTAACGCGAAAACATATACCCTTTATGTGCTCCTCCTTTCGACTCTTGGATCAGGCGCTGTATATATTATATCAAACCCGGAACGAAAAATCCACTGTTGTTCATGCGAGTTTTCATAGGGTTCATACACCACGTTCACATTTTCCACGCCGGACTTGACATTTTTTAATCTATAGTATAGACTATATTTGGTTTGAATCCTTTTGGTACTTTTAATTGAAAATGCTTGATAAGGAGAACGGAAATGAGTATCAGAACAGAAAAAGTAAGAACGGACGAAAAAAATAATATGGTTATGATGGTGATGACTGCGCTTATGACAGCTGTGATTTGCGTGATTTCACCATTTTCCATACCTATCGGACCGGTGCCGGTATCACTTGGTACGCTTGCGCTGTTTTTGGCAGTGTATGTGTTGGGGACCGGCTACGGGACTGTAGCAACAGTGTTATATCTGTGTATCGGATTTGCAGGACTTCCTGTGTTTTCAGCGTTCTCGGGAGGTGTAGGGAAACTTCTCGGCCCTACCGGCGGATACATCATCGGTTACATCCCGATGGTAGTTATCGCCGGAATTATTATAGACAAAACTAAGAATCGTGTTCTTCAGGGACTCGGAATGGTCCTCGCAGAGGTAGTGCTCTACGCAGCCGGCACCGCCTGGTTTGTAATCTCGACCGGTACACCGATTGCCGCAGCGCTCTCCCTGTGCGTTATCCCATTTATCCCGGGTGATTTAGTAAAAATAGTAGTCGTACTGGCAGTCGCTCCCCAGGTGATTAAACTCGTGAGGAGAAACTGATTATTCGAAATAATCAATCCGCATCGCGTGTTTAACCTCTGCGAGCGTCTTCGCTGCGACCTCTCTCGCCTCGATGCTTCCCTGTCTCAGTATCTCCATCACCGCCGGCACATCTTTCTCAAGCTCTTTTCGGCGTGCCTGGATCGGTGAAAGCTCTTCCATCAAAACCTGATAGAGGAATTTCTTCACTTTGACATCTCCGAGACCGCCCCTTGTATAGTGGTCTTTTAGCTCCTGAAGGCAGCTGTAATCCGGCAGATGCTCTGCAAAAATATCATCTTTGCAGAAAGCATCAAGGTAAGTGAATACAGTATTTCCTTCAAGACTTCCCGGATCTTCCACACGTATATGGTTAGGATCGGTGAACATGCTCATAACTTTCTTTCGTATATCCTCGGGTTCGTCCGAAAGATAGATGCAGTTACCGAGCGATTTACTCATTTTTGCTTTTCCGTCTGTTCCGGGCAATCTTGAACAAGCTTGGTTTTCCGGAAGAAGCGGATCCGGCTCCACGAGAACTTCGTCATAAGTTGAGTTGAAGCTTCTGACGATTTCCCTTGCCTGTTCAAGCATCGGAAGCTGATCCTCGCCGACAGGAACCGTGGTAGCTTTGAAAGCGGTTATATCTGCAGCCTGGCTTATGGGATAAGTGAAAAAGCCCACAGGTATGCTTGTGTTGAAGCCACGCATTTTTATCTCGGATTTAACCGTAGGGTTACGCTGAAGTCTTGAAACCGTAACCAGATTCGAGTAGTAGAATGTCAACTCCGTAAGTTCAGGTATGTATGACTGAATCAGAATATTCGTTTTTTCAGGGTCCAGACCACATGAAAGATAGTCAAGAGCCACCTCAGAAATATTGCTTCTGACTTTTTCGGGGTTGTCGAAGTTGTCGGTTAGCGCCTGGGCATCTGCGATCATTATGTGAATCTCCTTGTATTCGCCCGAATTCTGGAGTTCTACCCTTCTTTTAAGTGATCCGACGTAATGTCCTACGTGAAGTTTTCCTGTAGGACGGTCGCCGGTAAGTATTATTTTTGGTTGTTTACTCATCGTTTTCCTCTTCTCTTTCCTTTTATACCGACGCAATTTCGTCGGTTTTTGCAACACGCATTTGATTATACCAAGATTCGGTTTATTTTTCAAGTTTATTATTGATAAAAATGTCAAAATTCCCTTGTATTTTTTTTGGTTTTGAGTTATAGTATATGGTAACATTACTATGCGTCTTTGTGCGTTTCGAGTTGGGGAGAAAAGATGTCTGATGAATTCTATATGAAAAAGGCATATGATCTGGCCTGCAAAGCATATAAAAAAGGCGAAACTCCCATTGGTTGCGTGATTGTGAAGGACGAAAAAATCATAGGCAGTGGGTATAACTTGAGAAATACGAAAAAAGACGCTTTGATGCACGCTGAAATGATGGCAATCAAAAAAGCCTGCAAAAAAACAGGCGACTGGAGACTTGAAGAGTGCACATTGTATGTGACGCTTGAGCCCTGTCCGATGTGTGCGGGGGCTATCGTTCAGGCGAGAATCCCGAAAGTTGTTATGGGGGTTACCAATCCGAAAGCGGGTTGCGCCGGATCTGTCATAGATCTTTTTAACTGCGATGGCTTGAATCACAGAGTTGAGCTTACATCAGGGGTGATGGGAAGTGAGTGCTCTAAACTGATGAAAGATTTTTTCAAAGAATTGAGAGCAAAGAAAAAGGCACAATAATAGTGACTTGTGGAGGAGTGTATGAAGGACACTGAAAGAAGACTGAATTCTTACATGGTCTACGGTTGGATACTCATCGAAGTTATCCTTCTGGTGACATATGGAATAGAGGTTGCAAAAGGTGAGAGGACGGAAAGATACATGCTGTATTTCAGTATGGCATCTGCGATTCCGACTATCGTTGTATTTTTCCTGTACCACTGGAAACCTGACTGGAAAGTGCTCAGATATCTGGTTATAGCCGGATACATGATTATGTACGGTTTCGTGACTTTCACCGGAAACACGATTCTGGTATTCACTTATATACTTCCGCTTTTGGTTTTGATAGTGCTTTATCACGAGGTCAAGCTGGTGATAGTAACCGGGCTTTTGACCTGCTCGATAAATTTTATTTCGATATGGTTCAGATATGAAGACGGAAGCATCAATATTCACAACAGTAGAGATGTTGAGATTCAGCTTGCGGTTATAGTTCTTTGCATCATCGGATCGATTGTGGCGTCAATGCTGTATGATCAGATTCACAGAAGTAATATCCAGGCAAGTGAAAATATGCAAAAAATGACGATGCAGACGATACAGACCATCGCCAATACCATAGATGCGAAAGACGAGTACACACAGGGTCACTCAAAGCGTGTGTCTGATTATTCCGGAAGCATAGCAAAAGAGCTTGGCTTTTCGCCTAAGCAGGTGGAGGATATCAAGTTTATAGCTCTTCTGCACGATATCGGAAAAATCGGTGTTCCGGATTCAGTTCTGAATAAACCCGGAAAACTAACGGATGATGAATACCAGCTGATGAAAAACCATACGGTTATCGGAGCGGATATCTTGAAAGATATCGGTATGATACCGGAGATAGACATCGGAGCCAAGTATCATCACGAAAGATATGACGGAAGAGGATATCCCGAGGGACTTGAAGGAGAGGATATCCCGAGAATAGCCAGAGTTATCGCAGTTGCAGATGCTTATGATGCTATGACGAGTACCCGTATCTACAGGAACAGACTTGATCCCGACATAGTGCTCGAGGAGATCAGAAAAGGCGCGGGAACCCAGTTTGATCCCGAGGTAGCTGGAGCGATGGTCAAACTTCTTGAAGAGAACAGATTGATATCGCACGAGCCTACGTCTGAGCCCAGAGAGGTCAGGGAGACGACAGAGCTTCTTTCCCGAGTTATGGAGAAGCAGGAGGAGCAGCTTGCCGCCAACTATATGCACGACGAGCTTACCGGAGCTTACAACAGAAACTACGGTATCAAGCTTCTGCAGGAGACAGCCAGACAGGGACTTGGAAGTCTGTTTATATTTGATATAGACCAATTCCATATGATAAACGAAACAGAAGGATATATGGTCGGAGACATCTACCTGAAGGCGGTTGCGGATTTGATCAACAGCTTCAGAGAAAAATGTATCCTTTCCAGATTCGGAGCTGACGAATTTGTGGCGGTGTTCCCGAGGGTTGTGACACCTGAACACGCAGCGAAGATAGCCGAGAAGTTCCACGAGAAGCTCAACGCAAAGAAAAATGAGCAGATAACACTCGGCAAGCTTTCGGTGTCCATAGGTATTTCGCTTATCGAACACGAAAAAGAAGAATTCAATGTGGTCTATGACCGCGCTGACAAAGCTCTTTACGTCGCTAAAAATGAAAGCGATGAGGGCTACTATATCAACTGGAGAGACGGAGATGATATACAGCGACAGGCTGAGGCGTCTGCGGATCTCAAGCAGCTTGTAAATCTGCTCAAACACCGCGAGAAGAACAAGGGAGGCTTCGAAGTAGATCCTCCGGCGTTCGGCTCGATGGTAAACTATATAACCGATGTTGCTGAAAGAAACCATCAGAGAGTCAGAATATTGCTCTTTACACTCTCGCCGAATCCGGGACAGAGGATATCAGTCGATGAGACCGAAAGAGTTATGGCGATTCTTGAGAGAGCGGTACTCAAGTCCATACGAAGTGTGGATGCGACTACGAAGTACAGCGCGACGCAGCGAATTGTTCTGCTTCTTGATATGGAGGAAGAACAGGTACACGTGGTTACAGACCGAATTATGATGGAATTCTACAAGATGTACGACAAAAAGCAGGTCAATATTCACTACGATTCTGCAGACTTGAACAGCAAGAGATAATCTGTTAAGATTTCCGTGCAGCCGGGGAGTTAGCGGTGCCCTGTACCTGCAATCAGCTCAAGAAGGGGTGTTGTCTTACCTAGGGTTTTAGCTTTGTGGGCAGCCCGGGATAAGTGGCGTTGAAGTTTGGGTCCTGTGCAACAGGGACTCGTGAACCGTGTCAGGTCGGGAACGAAGCAGCACTAAGCGATGATCTTTGTGTGTCGCGGGGAAGCCTGGACTGAGTTAACTGTTGCGGTAACGCCACAGTGCTTTTATTCGAAGTAAGGCGCACGGATTTTTTATAGATAAGGGAGATATGTAAATGGCGGCTGAGCTCACTATCAATGAGACCACACCGGTACCGGCAGGTACTGAGATTTTTGCAAAAGGTGATGAACTTACCTGCGTTGCACTTGTGCTCAAGGGCAGAGTTACGGTTAGTTCTATGGGAATTATCGTTACTCTTGGTAGCGGTAATTTTTTGGGTATATGCGATGTGGCCAAAGGAGAGCACAGTTTCACATATGTAGCCGGTGACGGAGTGTCTGTGTACCCGCTACCTATCAATGACATACCAAAAGTAAAAAAACTTCTCGAGGGCAAGGCTCAGTACAGAGGGCTGCTTGTAACCTCACAGAACTTCTTTATCAGAGATATCAATAAATCATACAACAAACTTCGCAATGCTTCCGGAGAGCTGCTTTCATTTTTGACACAAAGTTACGAAAAGTATAAAAATGAAACGACAAAAGCCGGGCTTATCCCGATGGAGATACCTGCTATAGAGAGAATGGAGTCCGAGGGACCGGAGGAGATGAAGCTTCCTGCAAACCTAAACTACTATCTTGAGGTAGCCGGTATTGAGGTTGAGGCTCAGAGATCGTTCCTCGGCGCAAAATCTTTTGTTGCATTCAGGCATTATATAGAGCAGTGCGAGCTGTTCCCGGCGCTGATAGATGGGTGCAGAATTTACGGTGAGCACATTTTTAAACTGTTTCGTTCGCTTATCATGGATGAGAAGAATATTTTTGCATATGCGACAAAAACAGCGCTGGATCTGAAAAGATCGGGACAAAAAAGTGATGCCCTGAGTTCTCTTATAGATGAGATAATAGCAAAGATTGATGAGTGCGAAAAGCTGCTTATCGGCACTGTCGGCACCGATCCTAAGCTCAACAGAAGCGGTATGGAGAAAACATATATGGCGCTTCTGTCTGACAGTGTTCCTGATGAGGACGGTGATGAACAGGGAGAAGAAATCGATTTGAGTGTACTCTCAGGATCGCTTTCACAGATTACGAATTACAGTGAAGTTGATGATGAGGTTGCGGCGGACTTCAAAAAGAGTATCGAAGATTTCCTCAAGTTATCAGATAAATTCGGAAGAACCAAGGAAGCGAATACTATCAGAAAAAGGATATCCGAAGGCTTTTTCACTATATATGAAGCGGCATTGATCAGAAGTTTTTCTGATCCGAAACCTCCGCTTGCGGTGAAACTCTTTCTGACATACGGATATGCCAGTGAAGAGCTTTTGACAGAGGATGATCTGAAAACGCTTGTCACACTTCCGGAGATAGGCGCAGGAGAGCTTGATTGCCACGTTTACACGATGGCTGAGTGGTTGCGTGAAATATATGAGGGCAGAAAACTTCCGTCAAAAGATGAATTTGATGAAGATTACGAAGAGCATATGCGCAAGGAAGTGCCGAAAGGCGATAAACTTGCATTTCCGAAAGCAATGGCTGACGGCAAGGCAAAGATGCACTTCGAGATAGATAAGCTTTTCAGATATGCCGACAGACTGGTAAACGGAAATATTTCAACATTTGTTCCGGTGCTTTGTTCCGAGGGAATTATGACTTCCCTTGCAACTTCAGCTGTGACCGGACCGTCTGTTAATGCGGCAGTCAGAAAGATAGAAAACGTTGATTACTCCATATTCTATCGTGAGGTCAGAACATTCTATGAGCAGATAGAGGTCAACAACTTTACAAATATCGAGAGGTACACACCTGATTTTATCCTCTTCCCGGTGTGCGGAGGCGGAGCTCAGATGTGGCAGGATATCGAGGGAAAACAGAAGACAACTCACGCGAGAATACTTCTTCCTGTGCTTACGGAAAACGACATAAACGCTACCATGATAAAAATGATGGCTCACTTCCGTTGGGAAAAATGTCGAACCGATATGGGCGCGCAGTGGAACAACTACAGATATCCGTCGCTTACCAGTGAGTATACCGACTATCTGCAGTTTTACAAGAAAAATTCGGATCTGTCGCCTGAGAAGAAAGAAAAAGTCAAGTCTCAGCTGACGCAGGCCGGCAACAGGCACAGGGACGTATTTACAAAAGATTACACCGATTGGATTCTCAAGGAAGCAGCAGGCGCTATGAGATTGAACAAAATCTCAAGGGATATACTTTTTACCTATTGCCCGATAGCACAGGAAATCGCAGCCGGACTCGTGACTCAGACATCATATGCGGACGCAGCGAAACGACATGTGCTTGAGTTGAAAAAAATCGAGAAAAATATAACGACAATAGAACACAAATTTAACAAAAACGGAATGGATATTCCGGCTGAGATTGAACAGACGAAGAAGTTCCTTCTGGAGGCGTAAAACTGATGGCGAACAAAAGACGCGATATAGAAAAGAAATGCATAAAAATCCGCAAACTCTATGAGGAAGGTCACTACAATGAGGCCTTGGAGATAGTTGACGAGTTTGATGGTGAGTTGCCCGAATCCATCAGGGATTTGCGGGTTATTGCTGATTTGCAGGAGAAGACCAAGCGTATTGACGATATGAAGGTTACATATGCGCAGTTGTGTGAACTCACGCGTACTCATCACGCATTGAGGGATTTTATTCGCGCACTTATCAGAGTGCAGGACTATGTGGATGCAGGTCTCTATCTCGACAAATATGAGGAGATGGAAGGAGCGACCGTAGATGACTTCGAGATGAGATACGAATTGATGAAGGCTTTCGGCGCTTCGCTCGATGAAAGAATAGATCTTCTCGAAAAATTCAAAAAACAGGAATATATGGAGCAGTGGGGCAAAGAGCTCGCTGAGTGCTATAGAGATGCCGGCAGGGACGAAGACTACAAAAGAGAGCTGGCTGATTTGAATCTTTGGTTCGGCGGCGCGAGATTTATCGCCGAAGAAGAAATCAAACCGCGTAAATCGGATGAAGAAGTTGGCGGTGAGATAGAGGAAAACCTGGCTGCAAAACTTGAAGAAGAGAACTCAATAGAAGAGGAAATTTCGGAAAGCGTTGCAAAAGAAGTCAGCAGAATAGCTGACAGTGAAGTTTTGGAAGCAAAAAAAGAACCTCTTGAGGAGACTCTTGATGATATACTTGCGAGAACCGCAAAGATTAAGCCTCAGATGATGCAGGAAGAAGACACTAAACAGGCAGAGGCTCTTGACCCGGATGCTCCGATGATAGAGAGCGTCGGTAAACCCAGAACCGTATCCGGAAAGCCGCTGGATGAGGAATTCAGAGAGTCGTTTGAGGCCAGATATTTAAACAACAAAGGACAGGCGGAAACAGTCGGAACGCCTGTTGTCAGCGAGAAAAAAACATCAGCATCGACGGAGGTTGAGAAACTTTTTGCTGTAGATGAAGATTATGAAGAAGGACCTGAGGATATATCTGCGAGAGGTATCAGATACTGGACTACCAAAGATACAATCGCCAAACTCAGAAGAGGGGATTTCAAGCCACCGCACTTTGTATTGGCAGGCGGTGAGGAAAAAACCATATTAACAATGTCTAAAAAGCTGTCCAAAGAGCTCACAAGGCTCGGATATACATCCGCAAAAAAAGTGGTCAAAATCAGCAGCGAGAGACTCAACAGACTCAAGCTGACCGAACAGATGGAAAAGCTTTTGGGGGCTTGTCTGCTCGTGACGGAAGCAGCGGAAATGACGAAAGATTCCGTAGAAAACCTGCTGGATGTCATGCATGAATTCGGTGAAGAATTCGTGGTTATGCTTGCCGGACCGTTTGATGAGATGGACTGCTTTCTTGAAATTTATCCTGAGTTGTCAGAGCAACTCGGATATAAAGTCAGAATGCTTCTCTAAAACTCCTTGACGAATGTGTCAATCCTATGGTAAAATACAATTTGGTGTATACTGATGTGATCAGTGTTCCCTTGTAGTTTATCGTGGAGGATTGCAAGCTGTATGATTAAATATGCGATTCGGGGAGGAAATCCCCTGTCCGGTGAGGTAACAATAGGAGGCGCGAAAAATGCGGCGCTTGGAATTATTGTTGCTGCCATCATGGCAAACGAACCGGTTACAATTGAGAATATTCCGGACGTAGACGACGTCAAGGTTTTGCTGGAAGCGATAGAAACCATAGGTGCTATCGTTGAAAGAATTGACGCTTCTACTGTCAGAATCAACGGCGCGCTTATCAATGATACCAGCGTTGATCAGGATGCAATCCGAAAGATTCGTGGATCGTACTATCTGGTCGGAGCACTTCTCGGCAAGTACAAAAAGGCTTTGGTTGCGCTTCCGGGTGGTTGTCAGATAGGAAGCCGACCGATAGACCAGCATATCAAAGGATTTGAGCAGCTTGGAGCAAAAGTCTCCATCCACCATGGAAAAATAGACGCAAAAGCGGATCAACTTACAGGAAATCATATATATCTCGACTGCCCGAGCGTGGGTGCCACTATCAATATCATGATGGCTGCCTGCCTGGCGCAGGGAAAGACGATTATAGAAAACCCGGCGAAAGAGCCACACATAGTTGATGTAGCCAACTTCCTGAACAGTATGGGGGCGAACATCAGAGGTGCCGGTACCGACGCGATCAGAATCAGAGGAGTTGACAGACTGCATGGCAGTGAGTATTCGATCATCCCCGATCAGATTGAGGCCGGAACATTTATGTTGATGGTTGCCGCAACCAAAGGAGATGTACTTATCAAAAATGTCATCCCTAAGCATTTGGAGGCTATCAGCGCGAAGCTTACCGAAATAGGCTGCAAGGTTACGGAGTACGATGATTGCGTGAGAGTTGCTGCATCAGACAAGCTTTCTTATGCCAATGTCAAAACGATGCCTTATCCCGGATTTCCGACGGATATGCAACCGCAGATGACTACGCTTCTTGCGCTGTCACAGGGAACGAGTATCGTTACCGAGACTATTTTTGAGACAAGATTTAAGTACGTATCCGAACTCAGGAGAATGGGGTCAAACATCACAGTCGAAGGAAATGCCGCGTTTATCACCGGAGTTGACGGACTTACCGGTGCGGATGTGAGCGCGCCTGATTTGAGAGCGGGAGCGGCGCTTGTTATCGCAGGCCTCGCGGCTGATGGATTTACTTATGTAGATCAGGTTCATTACATAGAAAGAGGATATGAGAATTTCGAAAAGAAGATTCGAAGCATAGGCGGAAGAATTGAGAAAATAGATGCGGACGATGAGAGAGAGGTTCGCAAATTCCAAATGAAAGTAAGCTGAATTGGTGCGGACTGGTCCGCACCGGATTTTTAAAAGTGATGCCGGATGGCATCATTTTTCTATGATAAGGTTACAAAAAGTATAAAAATATTATCTTGGAGGTTTGTCGGTTATGAACGAAAGAACAGAGAACATACTGCACGAGGTTGCGCAGGTTATCAGAGGAAAGGACCACGAGATCAGACTTGTTATGACAGCTATTCTCGCGGGTGGACATATCCTGATCGAGGATGTGCCTGGAGTGGGAAAAACCACACTGGCGGTTGCTTTCTCGAGAGCAATGGAGCTGACCGAAAGGAGACTCCAGTTTACACCGGATGTACTGCCATCAGATGTTGTGGGATTTAACATGATTGGCCCCGACGGTGAGTATCAGTATAAACCGGGTGCGATTTTGTGTAACCTTCTTCTCGCAGATGAGATTAACCGTACTTCGACGAAAACACAGTCAGCTCTTCTGGAAGTTATGGAAGAGGGACAGGTTACGGTTGACGGTGTGACCAGACAGCTTCCTATACCGTTTATAGTTATGGCGACTCAGAACCCGGTAGGTTCTGCAGGTACGCAGATGCTTCCGGAGTCACAGCTTGATAGATTTATGATTCGAATCTCTATGGGATATCCGACGATGGAAGAGGAGATGAGATTGATCAAGGAACGTCAGGGAGCGAACCCGCTTGATTCTGTACGAGAGATTATCTCAAAGCAGGAGCTTGTGGCTATGCAGGAACAGGTGAGACAGATTCATGTGGATGACAAGGTGCTGGCTTACCTTTCAAAGATAGTTGACGGAACAAGAAATCACGCTATGCTCTCGCTTGGAGTCAGCCCTCGTGGAACCATAGCGCTTATGGATATGTCCAGGGCAAGAGCGTATGTTGCAGGAAGAGCGTTCGTGCTTCCGGAGGATGTCAAGTCGGTTGCTTCTGCGGTGCTTGCGCACAGGGTGTTGCTTAATGGAAAAGCCAGAATGGCACACGTTACGGAGGAAGACGTAATCGATGAGATCGTGAATCGTGTTCCTGTACCTAAACTTGCATAATACATAAAAGTGTAGCATAGGATAAAAATATGACTATTGGAACATTTTTGTACGCCCTGCTTTGTCTATTGGGGATGTTTATATGCATATTCTATCTGGAATTTGGAACAGTAGCGCTGGTTGGCATACTGGTTTTTATTCCTCTCTTTATGTTGGTCTTTTTGATCTTTATGAGAACCAGAGTAAGTGCCTCGGTTGACTCAAAAAACCCTGTTTCCGAAAAAGATACCATGGATAAACCCGCCAGACCTGCGATAACTCTGTCAGTGGAAAATCACAACAATATCCTTCCTGTGACGAAAGGAGTTGCAAAGGTAAGGTATGAAAATTATTTCACCGGAGAGAAAGGCAAGCTCAAGGTGAAATTTTCAGTAGATGCCGGCAGAAAGAGGGACCGAAGGATAGTGGTTCCGATGATGAACTGCGGCGACGTGGCGATAGATGTCAGGAAAGTCAGAATTTTCGATTATCTGAGCATATTTGCCTGGACTATCGGGAAGAAGTACCATACACAACATGTACTGGTGTTACCGCCGACGAAAGAGTTCTATCTGGGCAAAGAAAGATGGTACAACGAAACCAACGAGGACAGCGACAGATTTTCTTTGTACAAAAAAGGTGACGATCCGTCAGAGATTTTTGATATCAGAGAGTATGTTGACGGTGACAGGATTCAGAGGATTCACTGGAAACTCACATCCAAAACCGGAAAATATATGGTGAAGGATGGAAGCCTGCCACTTACGAAGGCTCTGCACATTTTTATCGATCTGTGTATAATCGGTGAGAAAAATGAGCGCATACACTATGCAAATTTGCTTGTTCAGGGAGTATATTCAATTTCATTATATATGATAGAAAACGCCATACCTCAGCATTTCATTTGGTATGATGCTGAAAATGATGTGGTGGAAGAGCGTTTGGTTGAGCAGGAAGAGGAACTGTTGTGGATGTTCCAGGATTTGTTCAAAAACAAACCGACTGACAGGCCGGGAGAGCTTGTAGAAGCGTATCTTGCTTGGGATCAGGGAAGACCTGTGGAGACGGCGATGTATCTGACGGTGTGTGATCAGCCTGATCTTGCGAACAGTGGGCTTGTCAGAAGCAGAATTGAAGTTATGGACTTAAGAGGTGAGAACTTTGGTGAAGAAGTCGAGTAAGTTCGGAAGATTTTTGATGGAACTTATCCAGATACTTATGGTGTATCTGGGTGTTGCTTCCGCGCTTACATGTATGACGGGATGCTTGGATGTGGTCTACGACAGGTTGATGCTGTATATCTTCCTGGCGATTGGGGCTGTTCTTTTCTATGCATTTTTCTCAGTGCTTGAGACCTTCAAAAGAGGAAAGTTTTACGGAATCGGCGGACTTCTTTTGTTCTATGTGGCGCTGGCTGTTAAGTTCGGTCCCGAGATATACCAGGGAACTATAACTATCGTCAACAGCTTTTTGAAAGCATTTATGAACTTCACCGGGACAAATGTTGAGCTTCTGTCCTATCTTGATGAGGTAGAAGTCAATGTTCAGTTTTCCAATACGCTCGTGCTCATACTTGTCGGAGTGCTTGTGGTAGCGATTATCAGCGCATTTTTCTATAGAAGAAGAAAATCAAGTGTATTTATCATATTTACGGCTCCGTTTGTGCTCATCCCATTTTTCGTGGGAAGAGTCGGAGGATTCATCGAATTTTTCACGTATCTGGTCATACTTATCGCGGTTATCGGTACGAGACAGCAAAGAACCAACTCCACAGACCGCAGACTCAGGCAGAAGCTCTCAGTTATCCTGGTTATGGTCGGACTTATCAGCGGGGTTGTATCGTATATCATTATTCCGCCTGCCAGATATGAGAGGAACAAAGACAGACTTCTTGAAGTGAAAAATACTCTCACAGCACTTGGCAGCTGGAGCTATGATGACGTCATGGAATGGATCAGGGCTTATTTTTCCGGAGACGAGATGGATTACGGAAAAATCGGAAACAAGGCGAATGTCGGACATACCGGAAAAATAATCATGAAAGTCTCCGGAGACCTCAACAAAGAACACGGACTGTACTTAAAAAGCTTCGTGGGAGATGTCTACAAAGACAACAAATGGAGCGCTACCAAAAGAACCCCTGAGTATGAACAGGATCTGACGATGCTTGAGGCGAGCAAGATCACACCTGATAACTACCATGTTCAGTTGCGAACCGACGTGGCGGATCAGGAAAAAACAGGCGTTGACAATCTGTGGGCGAGCGGAGATCTGCGAGTGAGAAATTTGGCGTTTGGCTATGGAAACTACGCTGTTCCTGTGCTTCCGGTGCAAAGCTACATAACTTCGAAAAACGGAAGAATGAAGGTCAAAGAACCGGGAATTGATTACAAAGAAGAGTATTATTATGAATATCCGTACGTGATCAGGAAGCTTTTGATGTCACCGACGGAGGATTTGGTAGATCCGGTGTTCTGGACGGATTATGAGGAAAAGACCAAACTTTTGGAGACATTTGCGAAGAAATACTATTTGGAAGTTCCGGATGAATTGAAAAGCATCTGCGGTGAATACCGCAAAAGCTACAAAAAAGTTATAGATAAATACCTTGAGGGCGAGGGAGATATAAGTGATGTGTTGAAGACTGTCAGACAGTTTATCTCGCAGGACACTTCCTATACTGAGTCTCCGGGAAAAACGCCGTCCGGAGAAGATACCGTGAAGTATTTCCTGAAAGAGAGCAAAAAAGGGTATTGTACTTATTATGCATCGGCAGCGGCGATACTTCTCAGAAGTATCGGAATTCCGACCAGATATGTAGAAGGCGTGTATATCCCCGCTGACAAAATTGAGAATTCACTGCCCGAGGAAATCGAGGTCAAAGACAAAGACGAACACGCCTGGGTGGAAGTATACGACAAAAGATACGGATTTGTGACGTTTGAGACGACTCCGGGACGCGGAGAGCAGCTCGAGGAAGAAGAAAAAGATAACTCAGGTTACAACGGCGAAGGCAAGGGCGAAGGAGAAGCAAATGATGACAGTGTGACACCTTCACCTATACCGAGTGAGGTTCCGAAAAATGACATGATTTTCGAGGATATAGACGGAAACGAAGAAGAGAGTGAAGAGACCGGACTTGACGGAGGAGAACTTGGCTCGGGAAGTGAAGAGTCTTCAGTGCTCGGAACGGTAATAACAATCATAATCATTGTTATACTGATAGCCGGAGTCTGCGAGGGACAAAGACGTCTGCGCAAGATGATGTACAGAAAGGGACTTACCGGTCTCAAGGACAAGAGGCGCAGGATCAGGCTTACACACAGGCATCTGGCGAAGTATTTTGCCGGACGTGGAATTGTGTATACCGGTCAGACCACCGGAGAGCTTGTGGAATTGATGACTGAAAAACTCGGTGTTCCGCATACGACGGCGCAGTGTTATATCGATATGGTATTTGCCGCGGCGTTCGGACCTGATACGATATCTGAAAAAGATATATTTAAATTCAGGGAAACCTGTGATGAGATATGCAGACATGCATACAATGATGCCGGAATATTCAAAAAAATATACTATATGTACGTTTTAGTGCTTTGACGGTTGCATATCTTTAGGATATCATATATAATGTATAAGGTTATGGTTTAAACATGACAAACACAAAGATGAGAGGGATAAAAATGGCAGAAAAAAAGATTATGCTTGGCAATGAAGCCATAGCAAGAGGTGCGTACGAAGCAGGAGTGAAGGTGAGCGCTGCTTATCCGGGAACTCCGAGTACGGAAATCAGTGAAAACATAGTTAAATACGACGAAATCTACGCAGAGTGGTCGCCGAATGAAAAAGTTGCCACAGAGGTTGCTATAGGAGCGTCCATGATAGGAGTCAGAGCTATGGCGTCTATGAAACACGTGGGACTAAACGTTGCATCTGACCCGCTCTATACAGCGTCATACATCGGGGCTAACGGCGGTCTGATGATCGTGGTTGCGGATGACCCGGGACTCTACAGCTCACAGAATGAGCAGGATACCAGAGCGGTTGCCAGAGCAGCCCTGGTTCCGGTTATCGAGCCGTCTGATTCACAGGAAGCCAAAGATTTTGTGGCTGAGGCGATGCGAATCAGTGAGGAGTACGATACACCGGTTATTATGCGAACGACTACCAGACTCGGACATTCACAGGGTGTTGTTGAGCTCGGTGAGAGAGTTGTTCCTGATGACAAACCATATGAGAGAGATCCCGGCAAAAATGTTATGATGCCCGGAAATGCTATCAAAAGACATCTTCATGTGGAAGCGCGTATGGACAGACTCGCGAATGATGCATCTGAGCTTGCTATCAACCGCGCAGAGTATGGAGATACATCTATAGGATTTATCACAAGCGGAATTCCGTATCAGTATGTGAAAGAAGTATTCCCAAAAGCTTCTGTTTTGAAACTCGGACTCGTATATCCGCTTCCGAAAAAACTCATAGAAGAATTTGCGGCAAAGGTCGACAAGCTGTATATAATCGAAGAGCTTGAACCTGTGATCGAAGAACAGGTTAAATCCTGGGGAATCGAGTGCATCGGAAAAGAAGCGTTCACAAAACAGGGTGAATACAGTGCGAACCTGCTCAGAGAAGTTATACTTGGTGAAAAAGCAGAGATCAAACCATATGAAAATCTGCCGGCAAGACCGCCTATTCTCTGTCCGGGATGTCCGCACAGAAGCACATTTACTGTGCTCAAAAAGCTCAAGCTTCACGCTGCCGGAGATATCGGCTGTTACACGCTCGGCGCGGTGCCGCCGCTTAGCGTGATAGACACTACACTGTGTATGGGCTCGAGTATTTCAACACTTCATGGTATGGAAAAAGCCAAAGGAAAAGAATATATCAAAAATTGGGTTGCCGTAATCGGTGATTCGACATTTATGCATACAGGTGTCAATTCCCTCATGAATATGGTTTACAATCAGGGAACCGGAACGGTTATCATCATGGATAACTCAACCACCGGAATGACCGGACACCAGGATCACGCCGCCACAGGAAAGACACTGAAGGGTGAAGTGGTACCTGCGATAAATATCTATGAACTTTGCAAATCGCTTGGCATCAAAAATGTTGTGAAAGCGGATGTTTTTGATATAGTAAACTTTGAAAAGATAGTGAAGGAAGAAGTTGCAAAGGATGAAGTTTCGGTTATCATTGCCTGTGGACCTTGCGCTCTTCTCAAAGGTATGAAGTTCCCGAATGTTTGTGTTCCGGATACCGAAAAATGCAAAAAATGCGGTGCCTGCTTAAAACCGGGTTGTCCGGCGCTTACAAAGAATGAAGACGGAACCATATCCATAGATGACACTATGTGCAACGGATGCGGATTGTGTATGCGCACATGCCCGTTTGGAGCCATAGAGCTCAAGGAAAGGAGTTAATCATGCAGACAAAAAATATAATGATAGTCGGAGTCGGAGGTCAGGGAACTCTGCTTACAAGTAGGATTCTCGGCGCGATTATCCGCAAGGCAGGATATGATGTAAAACTTTCCGAGGTTCATGGTATGGCTCAGCGAGGAGGTTCGGTTGTAACTTATGTCAGATATGGTGATGAAGTTTTTGAACCTATAGTTGAGGAAGGTCAGGCAGATGTTCTGATTGCTTTCGAAAGACTTGAAGCTATGCGATATGCACATTTTTTGAAGCCTGACGGCGTGATGATAGTAAACGACCAGAGGATGGATCCGATGCCTGTAGTTATGGGGGCTATGGAGTATCCTGAAGGTATACTGGAGTCTCTTGAGTCAAACTACAAAGTCATCTCCATCGATGCTATGGAGGAGGCAAAAAAACTCGGAAACGCCAGAGTGTTCAACACAATCATCATCGGTTTGGCAGCAAAGAGTATGGATTTTGAGAAACAGCAGTGGCTTGATGTGATAGCAGAAACTGTCCCTGAAAAGACCATAGAGATAAATCAGAAAGCATTTTTGCAGGGCTACGAAGGCTGATGAAAATCCTGTTTCAGGGAGAAAAGAATGATTATTGATATACATACACACATTTATCCGGACAAGATAGCCGAAAAAACGGTGGAAAAACTTGGAGACGTAGCCGGTATATCCGCGCATACGGACGGGACCAGAGACGGACTTATCGAGTCGACGAAAGAAGCGGGAATTGATTATTCCGTTGTGCTTCCTGTCGCGACCAATCCGAAGCAGGTTCCCGGGATAAATGAGTTTGCGTACAAGACAAATATCTCGTGCAAGAGAAAAGGAATTATTTCATTTGGAGGGATACATCCGGACACGCCTGATATAGCGCGTGTGATCAGAGGTATCGCCTCGCTGGGAATAAAAGGAATAAAAATACATCCCGATTACCAGGGAGTGTTTTTCAACGATGCGAGATACAAAAGAATTATCCTTACTGCCGCTACTTACGGGCTGTATGTGATAGTTCACGCCGGTGTTGATATCGGAATGCCGGAGCCTGTTCATACAACGCCGGATATGGTGAGAGAGGTTATGCTTGAAACCGGTGCAGACAGGGTGATTTTGGCGCATATGGGCGGATGGCGTATGTGGGATGAAGTGATGGACAAACTTGCCGGTCTTGACATTTTTCTTGATACATCTTTTTCGACGGAGGCTGTGAATCTCGAAGGGATGCTTAACGAAGAAAAATTCAAAGAAATGGTCAAAACATTTGGTGCCGAAAGAGTGCTTTTCGGAAGTGATTCGCCTTGGGCGAGTCAGAAAAAGAGCATCAAGTGGATACAAAACACTTCTCTTCACAAAAAAGAAAAAGAAATGATACTCGGAGATAATGCAGCAAAAATTCTGGGATTAAGGGTTGTGTGATTGGAGGACAATCGGATATGTTTGAAGAAGAATTGGAAGGAAGATCGGGGTCTGACTACGATGATTCTCACACTCTTGAGGTGGAGGATAGGAGACGCGCCGAACTCAGAAAAATTCGAAAATACGTAATCATAGGAATCGCGGGTGGACTTGCGCTGATTTCTCTTGTTACGGCTATCATTTTGTGGAGGATTAATGCTCCGAGTTCCGATCAGGAGAGCATCGCGAGCCAGTTAAACATCTCCGGTGATGAAGTTGCGATCGTAGTTGATACGGAGTTGAAGGAAGAAAAGGGAATAGTCGTAGATGAAAAAGTCTATATCCCCGCTGAAGCTGCATCATCATACTTTGATGACAGGATTTATGTCGACAAAAGCGACGGAATACTGACTTATGTTACTGAAAAAAAAATAACCGATATAAAAGTCAAAGAAAAAGTTGACGGGAAAAAACCGCTTATCAAGAAAAAAGGTGAACTCTATGTAATGCTTGATTACATCATGTCCAACGGAGCTTGCGATTGCATACAGTTCAATGATCCGACGCGAGTTGTTGTTTTCCATGACAGAAACAGAAAGTACGGAATTATAAGTCTTAAAGAAAACGTCAGAGTGCGCAAAGGACCCGGAAAAAAATACCCGTATTATACGGAAGTAAAAGCAGATGAAACGGTTTATGCAAATGCTGCAAAACAGCCGGAAAAAGAGTATACGCCTATAGTCACAAAAGACGGTGTCGCAGGATATATTCCGAACGAAAGCATAAAAAGCACAGAAAATAATGTCAGGGAGTTTGAATCCCAGCCGACTTCATTCAAAAGAAAAGCTATGTCAGGCAAACTCTGTCTCGGATGGCACAATGTAAATAACGGAAGTTCCACACTCCCGTCAAATATCAAAGAAGCAAAAGCAGTAAATGTTATCTGCCCGAGCTGGATAGCTGTCAAAACAAACGGCGGTGATATAGAGTGCCTGGCAAATGCGGATTATGTATCAAAAGTACATGCTCAGGGCAAAAAAGTATGGAGTACGGTTTCTGACTTTAAGTACAAAAACTTCAAGCATGCTGAAGTCTTCGGCAAGCTTAAACCGAGAAGAAAACTCATAAGCAATATTATTCACGAAGCGAAAAAATACAAACTTGACGGTTTGAACATAGACTTCGAAGATGTGGGAACAAAAACATCAAAGGCATACCTTGAATTCTTAAGAGAACTTATCATTTCAACTCACAAGGAAAAATTGATAGTGTCTTCGGATGTAAAAGCAATTACCGAGTATAACAATACAGTATATAATTTTGCGGAGCAGGGACGAGTTGCCGACTATGTGATCGTAATGGCGTATGACGAGCACACTACTGTGAAGCAAAAAGACAAAGAAGTTGAACCGGGATCGGTTTCATCCATAGGTTATGTCAAGAAGTGCTGCGAGGACATACTCGGATATGTGGATGCTGAGAGAGTAGCCATAGGTTTGCCATTCTACACCAGATTGTGGAAAGAAACGAAGAAAAAAGTATCGGCAGACATCATGGGTATGAGCACCGCCGATGATTGGATTTTCAAAAACGGCCTCACACCGGAGTGGAATGATGAAGCCGGACAGTACTATGCAGAGAAAAAGCAGGGCAAGACGAAATACAGTATTTGGATGGAAAACAACAAATCTATCGAAACCAAGTTGAAAGCTGTTGATGCGGCGGGAATAGATAACCTGGCATTTTGGGCAATGGAACAGGAACTTGGATTCGTATGGCATACGATAGGAGAAAGTATAAAGTAAAGCTTGTGAAAATCTGATAAGCATGTTAAAATAGGAGATGTGTATGCAGACCAGGGTCATTCGGTGGAGTAAATCCGAAGGATATGATATAATGGAGCTTCGCGAGGCCGCTAGGATCATCAGATATGGCGGACTGGTTGCTTTTCCTACGGAGACGGTTTACGGTCTGGGCTGTGATGGTAGAAAATCAGAGGCTGCCGCAAAGGTTTACGAGGCGAAAGGCAGACCGTCAGACAACCCGCTTATACTGCATATAGCGGACAGGGAAATGCTTGACGGGCTTGTCGGCGAGATTCCTGAGGTGGCGGAAAAACTGATTGAAACTTTCTGGCCGGGTCCGATGACGCTTGTATTTACCAAGTCTGATGCGGTTCCGGATGAAGTTACGGGAGGCCTGAAAACCGTTGCTGTCAGGATGCCTGCTCATGCAGGAGCAGCAGAGCTTATCAGAGAAGCCGGAGTTCCGATTGCAGCGCCCAGTGCAAACCTTTCGGGCAAACCAAGTCCCACGGATGCAAAACACGTTATAGAGGACCTCGACGGTCGAATCGATATGATAATCGACGGTGGAGAGGTAGGTATAGGATACGAGTCAACAATCATAGATGTGACCGGACTCAGACCTGCGATACTCAGACCCGGATTTATCACAAAAGAAATGATTGAGGAAGTCATCGGAAACGGCGGAGAAGTGGATGCGGTGATAGACTCAAGCGACAGCGCAGCGAATGAAGCACCACGCGCGCCGGGGATGAAGTACAAGCATTATTCACCTGATGCTGATGTGACGGTTGTCAGAGGAGAAGAAGCTCAGGTAGAAGAAAAGATAAAAGAGCTCACGAGACAGTTTCCGGCTGAAGAGGTTGGAGTGCTGACTACAGATGAGAGAAAGTACATATATGATCGCGGTTATGTCCTCAGCATAGGATCGGAAAGAGAACATACGCTGGGACAGACACTGTATGCTTCACTCAGGGAATTTGATCATCTTGGAGTGAAAAAAGTTTATGCCGAGACATTTTTCGGAAACGACAAAGAAGATGCCTTGATGAATCGCCTGATGAAGGCGGCGGGCGGACAGGTTGTAGACTTAAGGAATTATGACAAAGTCATATTTGTGTGCAAGGAGAATCTGAATTTATCTCCTATGTGTGAATGGATACTGAAAAGTATCATCACAAACAAATCTTTTGAAATATGCTCAAGAGGTTTGGTTGTACTGTTTGAAGAACCTATAAATGCGAAAATAATATCAGTGCTTGGAAAACACTGTGTGCCCTGTGAAGAACAGGTATCAAAACAGTTAAAACAATCTGATATTGATGAGCATACATTGATTATTACTATGAGTTTCACTGAAAAAGTAAAGGTGATCGAGGATTACGGCGTGTCCGATCACGTGTTTACGCTCAGAGAGCTTGTGGGACTTGAGGACGATGTGAATGATCCGTATGGCGGAGAGGAACAAGCCTACGAGGAAACTTATTCGGAATTAAAAGACCTTTTGTTTGAGGTTAAAAAACGAATGGGTTGGGTATAATTATTATTAAAATTCGGAGGAAAATATGATAGCGATTGGCTGTGACCACGCAGGATTTGAATTAAAAGAAGACGTAAAAAAACATCTCGTTGAGAGAGGACTTGATTACAAAGATTTCGGATGCAATTCCACTTCTTCCGTAGACTATCCGGAGTTCGGGAAAAAGGTTGCAAAAAGTGTTGTATCCGGAGAATGTGAAAAAGGAATTATTATCTGCGGAACGGGCATAGGAATTTCGATTTCCGCGAACAAAGTAAAAGGTGCCAGAGCAGCTCTTTGCGGAGATTGTTTTTCAGCGGAAGCAACAAGACTTCACAACGACGCAAACATACTTGCTATGGGAGCCAGAGTGACAGGCCCGGGACTTGCAATGAAGATTGTCGATACATTTTTGGATACTCCTTTTTCGGGAGAAGAAAGACATCAAAGAAGAATAGATATGATAGAGGGATAAAATATGTTTGGAATAATCGGTTGTGGCAATATGGGAGAAGCGATACTTACGGGTATCCTCGGAGCGGATATTTTTAAACCTGAAGAGGTTATAGTATCGCATCTTGAAGAAGATGCTCTGAAAAAAATTCACGAAAAACATGGCGTGAATACAACTACTGATAACAAAGAAGTAGCATCAAAAGCAGATGTGATTCTGATAAGTATCAAACCATATCAGTTTGAAGAGGTTATACCGCAGATTAGGGACGAAGTAGGTGAGGACAAGCTCGTGATATCTATCGCAGCAGGTCAGACACTTGATTCGATTATGGATCATTTCGGCAAGGCGATTCATCTCGTGCGTACGATGCCGAACACTCCGGCCTTGGTTGGAGCGGGAGCGACAGGAATGTGCTTTTCAGATATGGTTACGGAAGAAGAAAAAGGAATTGCGATAAGTATTTTTGAGAGTTTCGGAATCGTATCTGTGGTTCCTGAGAAGCTTATAGATACAGTGATTGGTGTGAGCGGAAGTTCACCTGCATATGTGTTTATGTTTATAGAAGCTATGGCAGATGCGGCGGTTGCTGACGGAATGGCAAGAGTCGATGCTTATCGTATGGCAGCGCAGGCTGTGTACGGAAGCGCAAAAATGGTGCTTGAGACAGGCAAACATCCCGGAGAGCTCAAGGATATGGTTTGCTCGCCGGCAGGTACAACTATAGAAGCTGTCAGAGTTCTCGAGGAGATGGGATTCCGTTCGGCAGTTATCGAAGGACAGATGGCCTGTGTACAAAAGGCAAAAGAACTTGCGGGTAACAAATGAGAAAAAGAGATAATAAAAAAGCAAACAAAGAGATACTGCAGGCGCTGTCGTTGATACTTCAGATAGGACTTGCGATACTTGTCTGTATGGCGATGAGTTTAGGGATCGGGTATTATCTTGACAGGCTTTTTAATACAAGATTTATCATACTAATATTTATGGTCATAGGCTTTCTGGCATCGATCAGAAGTATGCTGGTCCTGACAGGAAAGTATAAGCCCGGAGAGATGAAAAAGGATAAAAACAAAGAAGATAATTCAGATAAAAATGAATAATTAATTCAAAATAATTATTGTGACTGAAAGAATAACATGGTTATTAAAATTAAAAACGAGCAAAACGAAACAGCAAAAAGAACGCTTAGACATGTCTGGTATGGAATATGGATTATATGCGTTATAGTGATCGCAATTGGAGTATGGTTTTGCAAGAATAAAATATCATTTATAATCGGAGAAGTTACAGGAAGTCTGATAGCGACATTGCTTATGCTTCATATGTATCATTGCATAGACAAAGAGCTTGATATGCCGGAAGCTAAAGCGGTGATGCATTCAAGAGTTAATGGAATTATCAGGATCTCAGTTGAGGTTGTCGCAGTAGTTGGATGTTTTTATATATCAGCTTGGATAAACCCCTTTGCTCTCCTTGCGGGACTGTTTGGCAGGAAGTTGGCAGCGATTATGGTTCCGTATGTATTTGAGAGAGAGCGGAACGGACAGATGCTTCCTGAAGATAAAGAACAGATGATGAAGTATGGTCGACTTCTTTCAAAGAGTGAGTTGGAAGAACTTGAAGAAAAATCTGATGAAGTTAAAAATGATTCAAAAGAAATAACAAAAGAAGATTTTGAAGTGATAAAATAAAAGGTATATTTTTATAAATTTACAGCAGGTAGATATTGCTTGGAAACGGAGGTAACCGGATGGAAAACGTCGATTTTTATGTGCATGGGTATCAAAAGCTAAATGTTTTTGGAGCTGAGGTTTATATCACCACCACACATGTGTGTCTGGCGATAGTGATGCTTGTGCTTATCGTTTTTGCGATTGTGTGCAATCGTGTTATCAAAAAAGCTGATCCGACAAAAGCTCCAACGGGACTACTCAATATCATCGAGCTTTTGGTTGAGACAGTAGATAATCTGGTACTCAGCAATATGGGAAAAACACTTGCTCCGAAGTTCAAAAACTATATCGGAGTAGTGTTTACACTTATTATAGTATGTAACCTGTCGGGATTGTTCGGACTGAGACCTCCGACAGCTGACTACGGTGTCACATTGCCTTTGGCGCTTATCACATTTGTGATGATACAGTATCAGGGATTCAAATGGCAGAAGATGGGCAAAATCAAAGGACTTTTCGAGCCGATATTTTTGTTCCTGCCGGTGAATATCATCAGTGAGTTCGCGACACCGATTTCGCTCTCACTCCGTTTGTTCGCCAATATCCTTTCAGGAACAATGATGATGGCGCTCATCTACGGATTGTTGCCGAAATTCATACTTATCGCATGGCCGGCAGCACTGCATGGTTATCTGGATGTGTTTGCAGGTGCCCTGCAGGCATACGTATTCTCGATGTTGACAATGGTATTTATTGCCAATGCCGCAGACATTGATGACTAAAGGCTCAGTGTAGCATGAAGCGGCATTGCAAACGACGCCGTAATCTATAAAGAATCAGAGTTGTGATTGAAGTTAGCGTCGTTTTAAATGCACGCCGATATTGATGATTAACGGATCATAACCGGAAATGCCGGTTATAAATAAAAATGATGTTTAATGAAAATCAAGTCCGCTGATAGCGGCAGAAAGTGAGGAAATAGTTATGGAAATGACAGAGGCAATTATCAGAGCAGCATCTGCAATCGGAGCAGGCCTGGCAGTTATCGCCGGTATCGGACCCGGT
>JAIKWQ010000052.1 GCA_024684535.1 Eubacterium sp.
CTCTGATTCATATTCGCTTGACAGATAAGATGCCGAAGGTAACCTGAACGAAAGAATTATACTTTTTCCTGAATGAAGTGACGGCTTGGAGAGGATTGTTTTTCCGTCGATTTTTCAAACTATCTATTGACTTACTACCTAATTTTTGATAGTATTTAGGTAGTAAATTAAACTCGTTGCAGAAAGCAGGTGTTCAAATGCACAGATTCGCTTATTCCTTTCTGAAATCTGTCAGATGTTATTTCAGATTTGCGTTCTAAGGAAGAGTTTCGCAAAATTCAGTATACCGATGCATTTGAAACGCTTCATTTACAGAGATTTCTTTGAAAAAAGCAAAAAAATCCGAAAGAGTTGAATGTATTCTTGCAAACGCAATTGTTCCGATTTCAAAAAAGGAAATACTGGAAAAGGTTCCGGATATCAGTGTAAAAACAGTCGAGCTGGTGTTAAGTAAAATGTTGAAAAACAACAGTATAAAAAAAATAGGCACATATAAAGATGCACGATATATAAAAAAATAGAACCGTCCCGCCGTTGCACGTGATTCGTCAAGACATTCTATCTACTTCCCCTTCTTCCCTCTCTCATAGAAAAAAATGTACTGCTGGATGATTCCGGCTTCTTCTCCATACAGTTCAAACGGCGACACGCCGGCGCACTCTTCTCTGATTGCCCTTTCTATCCAGACATCGATGGGGACCATAGATATCCTTGCGTAAGCAAAGAGGCACACACAGTTCGCGACTTTTTTTCCGACTCCGCGTAAGCGCATAAGATTTTCAAAAAGCTCCTCATCCGACAGGTCGTAGAGCTTTTCGAGGTCAATTTCTCCAGATACAACAGCCTTTGCTGCATCTGATACATAAGTCGTTCTGTAGCCCAGTCCGCAACTACTGAGGTCATCAAGCGGGACAGCGCTCAATGCCTCAGGTGTCGGGAAAAGACTTACTCCGTCAGGAGTTTTTTTTCCGTATTTTTCGGATATTTTTTCAACTGATGATGATATTGCGGGGATACTTTTCCGCTGAGATATGATGAAGCTTATGAGAGTTTCAAAAGGGTCCTGCTTCAATACCCGTATGCCTTTTCCGTACTCCATCGCCGCATCGACAAATTCGCTTTTGCCTTTTGCTTCGCGTCGGATAGATGCATAGTTTCTGCCGAGATCAAAATACGGTGCCCAAGTGTCTTGCCATTTTTCTTCAGAGCAGGAAATATCGTATGTCTTTTCATCGACTTTTTTTATATACATAACATCCTGCCCGGTGACAAACCTGTAGACGCCGTTCGACATTTTTGTGATGCGGAATGCCTGGCCGGAAAGCATTATTTTTTCGAGATCGAAATCGTCAGTTATTTTCTTCACCATTTTTCCTTTTTCTCGTGAGAAGACAGAACACCGGAGTGTCAATAATCGCAAGTATAGCTTTCAATATGTATTGTCCCACAAACATAGCGCCGAGTGTCGGCCACATTTTTGAGTCAAACAGCCATCCGAAACCGCAACCGAACGCGATTCCGATGAACAGAATTGTATCGATGATCTGCGACGTGAGCGTGGAAAGATTGTTCCAAATCCATCTCTTGTGATAATTCTCCGGATCCTTTGCGAGCATCCTGTCACGTACCTTGTGAAAAATGAGCACATCCCAAGACTGCGACGCGATGTATGCTGTCAAACTTCCCAGCACAATTACCCAGTTCTGGCCAAGCAACGCATCGTATGACTTCTGCATATCGGGATCTACCGCCGGCAAATACTGCGTAAGCAAAATCATAAGCGATGCCAGCACCTGGCATATAAATCCCCAGAACACACAGCGATTGGCTTCTTTTCTTCCCCATATCTCACCAATCACATCTGTCATCAGATAAGTTATGGCATAGCAGATTGCCGCTCCCGGTAGCTGGATATGAGCGCCAAAAAGGGTTATGGGTACATCGACAACTTTGCCCGTAACAACATTTGATATAACAAGCGAAGTCGCAAATATCATACATATAAGTATCAGGTTTTTATCTGTCTTTTTAATCTTACTTTCCTCCTTTGAGTGCGGGGTCATCCGCTCCGTTATCTGCAAATGCTCTCGCCCTGTCTATACAGGTTCCGCATACCCCGCAAGGTTTTTCTCCGCCCTCGTAGCAACTCCAGGTAAGCTCATACGGAGCATTATTCTCAAGTCCTATTCTCACAACATCCGACTTTGAACATTTCCCTGCAAAAGGCGCATACACCTTCACTTTTCCGTATGTTCCGGTGGTTATCGCATCATTCATCGGATTCACGAAATCGAGACTGCAATCTGCATAAACATTGCCTGCGGCATCATCCGCGTGAACACCTATCCACAGTGTAACCTCGTCATCGGGGTAAACAGACATCGCAAGAGCCGCCCCTGCCGAGAGCATAAGTCCGTTTCGAAAAGGCACATAAGTATCTATGATTCCTTCGCCTTTTTCCTCTATCTGTTCGGCATAACTTTTGTGATTGATTTCTTTGGTACTTCCGGATAAAAGCGAACAGTCACTGAACTGCATGATACTCGACAGATCCATCTGATAATGCGCTATACCGAAGTATTCAGCTATAGCTTCAGAGGCTCTGAGTTCTTTGTCATGTTTTTGACCATAGAAAAATGAAACGGCAGATACATTTTCTGCTCCGAATTCTTTTACCGCAAGCGAAAGACAAGTGGTAGAATCCAGTCCTCCACTACTTAGAACAACTGCTTTTTTCAAGATGAATTCCTCCTCAATGTATGTACTGTGGAAAGGAATTCCAACTTTCTTTTTTCTTCAAATTCTTTGTGCTCTTCATCAGCATATGTCACAAACGGATATATGGCAATCCCGCCGCGAGGAGTAAAAATGCCGTACACCTCGATGTACTTCGGATTCATCAGTTTCTTTAAATCCTTCATGATTATATTCATACAATCCTCGTGAAAATCTCCATGATTTCTGAAACTGAACAAATACAGTTTGAGCGATTTGCTCTCAACCATTTTTTTGTCAGGGATGTATGAAATAAATATTTTTGCAAAATCCGGCTGACCGGTAATCGGGCACAGACTTGTAAATTCATACGCATCAAAAGTAACCAGGTATTCATTCTCCGGATGTTTATTATCAAATGTTTCAAGTACATCCGGATCATAATCATACTCGTATTCTGTACCTTTGTTTCCGAGAAGTGTCAGACCTTCTTCTTTTTTGTTTCTTGACATTTTTACCTCACATTTCAGTCAGTATTAATTGTATTCTGTTTTATGAAAAACAGTCTTTTAATTTTTCCAAGCTCGGTTGCAAATCTCCTCCTTATGCCCCCTATAAAAGTTGATTATACTATTTTGAATTTCAGCTTATTTGTTTTCTTGACCTTGCCCTTTCCCTTGATGATAGCTGTAGCAGTACCTTTTTTCACATTATTCTTGTATTTTACAGTATAATACTTTTTGCTTAAGTTTTCAATCTTTTTTATCGGTTTGATCTTCTTTCCGGTATACTTGTACTCGGATTTCAAATCAACATAGTAGGAGCGGATATCATCAGAGCTTTTGATTGTAGCTTCTTTGTTGGTGTAGAAAACTCCTTTTTTATTGCCCGACAGGGTGTTTGATTTGAATGTTACATTTGCCCTGTAAGTATAAATTCCGTATTTTTTATTCTTTTTAATCTTGTTTTTCTGTACGGTTGCCGTCGTTCCTGTTCCAAGGTAGATTCCATTTTTCATACCCTGTATGGTATTTGATACTATTGAAAAATCAGACTGTATCAGCTCTACACCGTTTGGAGTGTTGAGAAGTACTTTTATGAGTTTTGAAAAGCTCTTATATTTTATGGTGTTTCCTTTTATCACTCCTGAAGAGTAAAGCCCGTAGAAAAATTCATTGACAGCTTCGGCTTTGTTGTCTTTTACAAGCAGGTTTTTGAAATTCCTCGCGTCTATGCAGACATTTGTTATTTTTGAAAATGTATTCCCGATGATATTTATATCATTCAGATGCACCCCTGAAGTGATTCCATGCGCGCCTATACCGCACATATAATTACTGATGGTGCAACCTGTGATTGTTATGTCTTTGCAGGCAGTGTTGTCGTGGGGCACCATCGATGGTGTCGATGCAGCTGAACAGTAGTCGAGCTGGATAGCTTCTTTGAGAGGAGTGTATTCGCTCACTTCGGTTTTCGGCAATGTATATCCGCTCAGTTTGACATTCTCCACCGTCGCTCCGTTGATTCCCGCCAGCTCTATCAGATGCTCACCGCAGGTGTTTTTTACAGTTGTGTCTTTTATGGTTATATTTTGTCCATGCCCGAAATACAAAAGATCTGAAGATCCGCTGCCGTCAGCATTTCCGTCCCATGTTCCTCCGGTCACAGTGAAGTTTTTTATCTGGTTATATCCTTTTATGCTTTCATCCGCGTGGCTTCTGAGCATTGATTTGCCACCGGCTGAGGTTGCGCGTTTCATAATTGTTTTTGATGCGAGCGTAAGCTTCGTGTTTGAGTAAGCATACATAACACCGTCTGTATCGTATGTTCCCTTGGGGATTTTTACGCTCAGTTCATCGCCCTCATTCAGGTACTGCGCCTGCGCCAAAGCGCTTTTGATTGCTTTGGTATCGCTTACTCCGTCATCAGCCATCGCTCCCATGTCGGTAACAACGTTGATTGCATTTTTATATGCGTGCAGATTGAACTTAAATGATATTTCGGGATTTGTAAGTGAAGTTGCGGTGATAGTCGCGTCGCCCATATTTTTCACTTTCACGACACCTTTTTCAGATACGGTCGCCATAGTCGTGTTGTTGCTTTCAAATATGAGTGTTTTGTCGGTGGCGTTGTCAGGCGTCACCGTCGGAGTAAGTGTGATCTTGTCTCCGACCCAGACTTCCAATGTGTCTGAATCCTTGAGTTCGGTTTTTTCAGTCACTGTCTTTTCAGGGTAGATGCTCTTCATCGTATACTGCATAGATATCCCCGTCACAGGATCGGTGATGACCAAAGGTGTGGGTGACGGCGTTACAGTCGGTTCCGGCGTCTCCTGTGGCTCAGCGGTGGTCTCATCGGCGTGCATAACATGCACCCCGATAGCAGGGTTTCCCACTACAAGCGAAAACGCCACAATCATACTTATTATACAAAAATGTCTTTTTTTCATATTATCCATCCAATCCGGAGCGTATACTCACCAATCTGTTCAACATATGTCTATGATATATTATATGATTATTATCACAAAAAAATGTCATCATCCTACTTTATCATCCTGTGAACTGCTTCATATGTTTCTTTGTCAACTTCCTGTCCCGAAAATGCTGCTTTTTCCATCTCGTCTGCCAGATATGCTCCTTCCGCCTCAGTGAGCGTGGATTTTTCATCCTCGCGTATTGCAGCTATCCTCTTTTGGTAACTCGTGCCCTCAGGCGAAATGTGTTTGTACCTGCGGGAGTATTTTTCAAATTCCATCACAAGTTTTCCACTTCTGTCTGCTCGCGAATACCTCACAGCATACGATATTCTGCGCACTATAAACCGAATCAGACGTATGATAAAGATAAGCGCTATAACACTCAAAACTATAGCACCCGCTGCCATACCTACTGAATTTGCGCCTTTCATAATAGTTTCTCCGGCAGGCAGATCATCGGTTATTCCCGCTGCATCAGACGCATCTGAATCAGCTGCATTTGAGTCATCTCCCGAAAGGAGTCGCAGAAGCCCCGCGAGGAACCCGACTCCCGGAGATGCCTCCGTAGAGTACGGCGTGACATCCGCTATCACCCATCCGCCTCTTGACTTATCGTAGACCTCAAGCCAGGCGTGAGCAGCAGCGTCCGAAACCTCCACCTCGACAACCTCTTTGTTGTTTAGCGGATTGTACCCTTCATAGTATTCTTTTGAATTTTTGTCGTATTTAAGAGTTCCGTCACTTGCTATATCAGACGGATCTATCACATATCCCTCAACATATCTCGCAGGTATGCCTAAGTTTCTGAAAATCAACACCGCAGCACTTGCGAAATGCGCGCAATATCCTTTTCTGTTTTCTGTCAGGAAGTAGTTGACAAAATCCTTGTCATACGGCGTCAGTCCCGGCTGGTACGAATACGGTATCTCTTTCTGATAGTAATCCGAAAGCTTTTTGACAGTCTCCTCCACACTTGCCGAATTCTTTTTCAGTCCGGCCTCTTCGCAGAACTTCCGGACAGCTTCTTTGTTATCATCGGGTACTGCAAGCCAAGCGCGTTCCGATACATCCTCTTTTTCACGCTTAACCGACAGACTATCCTCTAAATTTGCAGATACTTTTTCTTTGTTTTTATCCTTTTTTTTCGACTTATTTTTCTTGTTTTCTTTACCTGATATTTTTTTGTCTTCATCCAGACTTTCGGAGTATTTTTTTGCTGTTTCCGATTCGTCAAGCAACGGATAATACTCCATCTCCTTTTTCTGATTCGGCTGTATGGTATACTCAGACGCTCCCTCTTTCGAGTCCATATAATATGGCAGATAAACACCTATTGCCGCGCCCGTATTTTCAACTTCTATTTTTGCTTTTGATGACTTTTCTTTGTTGTTATTTTTCTCAAAAATATCTTTAAGCACCCTGCCCGTCAGACTCGAAGTGCTCTCAGGCTTAGGCACCTCTCCGGTCATATCACGAAGCCATCTGTTTTCAAACGGCCAATACCACGCCCCGGTAAACGACCTCAGATAAATTCTTTTTGTATCGTACGGAACAAGCGTAACCTTCAAATCAGTCTCGTAGTCGAGCTGAACAGAATTCACGCCACCAAGCACACCACTTGAGAGCCCTCCTGTATTCGGATACATATTAAAAATGCCCCAGATGCCGAGTTTATATAAATTCTCAAATGTCTCTTTGGTTTCTTCTTTCCAGGCACTTGTTTTTCTGACCGACGCATACTGTGACTGAGGACTGATAATCCCAAAAATCACAGTCACGACAAGTACACCTGCCACAACTGCTCCGACTGTTTTTATGTGCGAACCGAAATCATATATATAGTTAATATACGTTCTTTTTTTTCTGAAACCGACAGGTCTGTTTTTAACTATATATCTGTTGTTATCAGGCGTTATATCGAAATGCTCTCCGCCACGCATAATCCAAGTCAGAATAATCCCTGCGATAAGCATAACAGAATAAAACAAATCAGGTTCTTTTTCAAGATAGAACGGAATCAAAAGGACCAACACGCTCAGCACTGTCGCAACCATGTATTTCATTCTTCTGGATATGATGACATTAAAAAGTATGGCATTTACCCAGCCTACATATATAGATGAAATTGTTATGGTCAGGTATCTGTTCGGGAGTCTTTCTTTGAAGCCCTGTATAACTTCCGTTCCGAAAAAAACAGCAGCTTTTTCAGCCATATTATTGACCACTGCGAAAAATCCGCTGCTTATATAATTCCTGAGTTGTATCGCAACAAAAAGCATAAATACAAACAGCAATATATACCCTAAGTTTTCCCACAATTTTGAATAATACAATAATGAACAAAAAAGTGAGCCGGCGAGTATGAACAGGTTGACCATCAGGACGTTATACGAAACGCCGAGAGACGAAAGCAGACAGCCTGTCTGTCCCATCACAACCATATAGACCATGAGGCCTTTCAGCAGAAGCGTCAGGATTCTTTTTTCAGTATTTACTCCTTCTCTTTGTGAATACTCTATCCCGTAGGTGAGCAGTATCGGAGTATTTTTCTTCTTTTTTCCCATACGCCCCCCTCACTTAGTTTACCACTATAGCAGACGGTCCTGCTCCCTCAAATTTCACTCTCACATATGATTCAAGATATGGATAAATCTTGCCCATATACGACCTGATATCATCCTCAGCTACACCGTCACCGACATAACACTGAAGCGGCTTATCATAGATATCCGCAAACGCCTGCATCAGACTCACTTCATCAGATATCGTGTACTCATCAAATCCAACCTTTGAAGCATCATAAACAAGCAATTTAAGGCCTGATTCAAGCTCGAGCATTTTGTTCAGCAAGCCGTAGCTGTACCTGATGATGTGCCCTGTCATATATATGTCCTTACGGAGTGTGATGACCACAACTATGTCAGTTCCCGACATCGAGCTTCTGACTTTTACCATAAGTTCATCGGTTTTTGCAGATAATTTCCAGTGTATATCCCTGATCCTGTCACCTTCGATGTACTCTCTGATTTCAGTTACTTCAGATGTATCGCTTCCTTTGCGGTTTGCCTCCTCAGCTTCCACCGCCCCTGTCTCAAGACCTGATATATCTTCCTTCTGACGGTATGTTTTTTTTGGTAGCGATTTCATAACCGTCGACTTTGATCTGTCAACTTCCGGTTCCATTTTTTTTCTGACATAAATTAATCCTGCCCAATCGGATATTTTTATGCGGTTTATTCTCACATAATAACTTCCGATATCAGTTATTTTGAACGGAATAATAAGTCTGTCTCCACCCTTTTTTAACGGCACTGAGACATCTACCGGATCTTCATTACCAAAAAATGAATTGCCGAAAATAATCTCTGCTTCAAGTCCCGGAAGTGGGATAAAACTGTTGTTTTTTGATATTATCAAAACCTCGCTCTCCTCGCCCTCAGCCAGTATGGAAATATGAGATTTCACTTCTATATCTACTTTTTTGTATGCGTATAAAAATGTCGCGATAGAAATCAAAGGAAGTATAATAAGTATGATTAAAAACAGTATCAGAAAATAACTTCTGAACATAGAAAAAAGAACGCCGAACAGCGCGCACAGAATCATATATCCGATCCATCTGAAAACATATAATCCAAAACGCATTCCGGATTCTCCCTAAACTTGTATAACAGGGCACTGTTTCATCATTTCTAGTATGCAGGATTTTTCTGATCTGCCCTCAGCTCTCGCCCTGGAACTCAAACGCACTCTGTGGCCGAGAACATCCGCAGCTACTTTTTGGATATCCTCATCCGTCACGAAATCCCTTCCGTCGAGGATTGCCATGGCTCTCGACATACGAAGAAGCGCTATCGAACCTCTCGGGCTTGCTCCGTTTTCAAAATAATCTCCCTGTCTGGTTGCTTCGGTAAGCCTGACCATATAATCATACAGTTTATCATCCACAAACACTTCTCGAGTCTTTTTTTGCCAGTCGAGAAGCTGCTCCAATGACATCCTGACAGATATACTGTCAAGGTTTTCCCATACTTCTTTTTTCAGAATTTCTATCGCATCTTCGTGCGCAGGATAACCCATAGAAATCCTGATCATAAATCTGTCCATCTGAGACTCGGGGAGTTTTTGTGTTCCCGATGAACCCAGTGGATTTTCCGTAGCTATAACAACAAATGGCTTGGGAAGTTTAAACGTCCTTCCCTCGACACTTGCCTGTCTTTCTTCCATAGCTTCGAGCAGAGCGGATTGTGTTTTCGGTGAAGTACGATTAATCTCATCCGCCAGAAAAAGATTACAAAAAACGGAACCCGGACGAAATACAAACTCGCCTTTTGACTTGTCATACATAGAAAATCCGAGAAGGTCACTCGGCAAAACATCCGGAGTAAACTGGACTCTGTGATATTCCAGCGAAAGAGTTTTTGCAAGTGTTGTTGCAAGCGTTGTCTTTCCCACTCCCGGAATATCCTCCATCAGGATATGTCCTTCCGCAAGTATGGCAGCAAGGAGTTTTTCTATAACTGCATCCTTGCCCTTGATTATGCTTCCGATTTCTTTTTGAATCTCAACAAAAACAGGATTTTTCATTCGCAATCATCCCCCGTACATCCTTATCGTTTGGCTCCCTCTGTTTTTTCACCGGCAACCGGCTCACCTGAAACCGCCTGTCCCGATGCTGCCTGCTGCATTTTGTATGCTTCTTCGTATTTATTCTTTGAGAACATCATATACACAAACATTGATCCGAAAACAAGTACAATAAATGCAACAAAAAACAGTATTGTTTTAATCACCAGATTCCTTTTTGATTTTTTGCTTGATACCATCATTTTTTCTTTCCTGCCTTTTCTTTTTCATTCCAGTCACCCAGATAGTTTTCTGACCAGGTCAATATCTGGTACTGTTTTTTCTTGTTGTATCTGAGAAGAACTTCGACTTTTAATTCGTGTTCTTTGTCTATCGGAACGCTGTACGTCGCATACGCATCCCAATCTGTAAATCCGATATTTTCGGCTACTATTCTCTTTACTCCGCCCTTCGATTTGGTAGCTTTGTATACTTTGACGGACACCGGTGTTACTCCGTTTCTCAAATCCGCAAGGATTTCTTCTGCCTGCAAATCAGCCTTGTAGTAAGCGGTTATATTTTTCTCTGTCCTATCTGTCGCAGTTGATTCTGCATGCGCTTTTGACATAGTAAAAAACATATAAATCATGATACCCGCAACCACAAAAGCTGCAACTATCATGAAAAATCCCAGCGCGGTATATAAAAACGGTTTTTTTGTTTTTGTCTCAGTGTCTTTCAATCTTTTCACCTCTTATTTGGCAGTTTGTGAAGATTTCTGCCAGGCAGCCTGAACTGTATATATCGGGTTTTTCTCATCTATGTTTTCAGTGTTTAGTTTTTCAACTTTCACCATTGCCTTCACAAGCAAGTCTGTAACATCTTTTGAAACTGCCTCCAAATCAACCACCAGACCGTCTTCAGGGTATCTCACTATCAATCTTCCCGAACCATTCTCGTCGTCAGAAGCGACGGTTCCGGAAAGCTTATCTGATGCTCCTTTCAGGTCACCATGATATGCCTTGCAAGTCTCGATAACCTCCGATGCGCGAAGCGCGGCAATCTCTTTTTCGTCCGATCCTTTTGTCATATCGCCCGCAAACAATACTCCCAAAAGACAAATCAAAACAACTACTGTAATACCTGAAATAAGTATCACCAGCTCCGTCAGAGAAAGCGGTGACTTACGTTTTTTCTGCTCCATCATCCCACTCCTCCGGAATCATTTTCACTATCTTCGCCGGTTTCCTCTCCTACTGCGCCCTCTCCTATCAGACCTCTCAGAGCCAATTTATTGTGGCTGTTTTTTCCGGCGGAATCGGTAACATTTATTTCTATCATTCCGTCAGACATAATAAATGACAGCTCTTTTGCCGTAGCTAAAACCGTACCTTCTTCAGGTGCAACTGTAGCATCTTTCAAAGCCATCATTTCGTATACTTTTCCGTCTTCCAAATAGATTCTTTCATCAAAAATATCCCCATCGACATCTCTGTATATGTGAAGGGTATTGATCCCGTCATCGTCACCCGACGCAGCAAATCCTCCTGCTTCCACTTTTCCTGCGCCATCAGCAGTCCTGATTTTTTCTTCTATATACGAGATGATATCTTTGCCGTCGACAGACTTTGCATTTTTTCCCGCAGAAAGAGTGCTTACACTGTTTTCTTTTTTCTTGTTGTCAAGTTCCATAACCGATATCTGAGGTGGTATGTCTTTGCCGAATATTTCATAGTAAACACCGTATTTTTTTTCGTCAACGATAAGTCCGTAATTGTCTTTCAGATAATCAACACTCGGTGGGTATACGCCCTCGTTTGCATAGCAATCGAGCACAGCTTCCCTGACTGTACTCTCAACCTGCGCAGCAGACTCTGCCGCCGGACGAAGCCCCAGCTTGTCTGTCGCAAATATCAAACCGCCGCCGATCACAGCCGGAACCCCTACTATGATCAAAAACTTCACAAACGCCTTCACAACCAAAACCTCACTCTACGGAACATATCAACCTGCCAGTCCGTCCACTCCGACCGCAGTATAATTTTTTGCATTTACCTGAACCAGTTCTTCATGCATTTTATTCAAACTTGTATATCCGTCCACCGTTTCATAGTAACCGTATTTCAAGCTTGTTGAGCCCAGGATAAAAGTATAATCAGTGTTTATATCCCAACCGCCTTCTTTGAGTTTTTTGACATTTTTAAACTCTACCGGGAAGTATACAGTCTTTTCTTTGAATTTTTTCTTTTTGCTTTTTACAAGCGCGGAATAAACCATATAAATCTTGTTTTGTTCCACAAATTTTTTCGGATTTTTTGCAACTTCAAAATAATATCCGAAATATCTGACATCATTTATCTTCAATTTTTTTCTTCTTGTCGCGTCATCAAAATATTCTTCTACGCACTCCTTTGTTGCATCTTTCATGGTGCTTAAGCCCGCATCATCAAGCTCCTCCGGCGAAGTCACGTACGCATCGACATTTTCAACCGTAAACTCCTTCTCCGTCTGCGAAAATCTCACGCCGTATTTTTTGACCAATGTATCTTCGTCAGGCGATTCCACTTTGACTGTTATTTTGTCCCCGGCTTTGATTCCTTTTGTTTTGCTGATAGAAAAATAAATCAGGCTAAGTGGCTCAGCAGTTGCTTGGTTATTCACCGATGCAGTCAGATTTGGCGAAATCCCTTTGTAATCAATTTTCACTTCTTCAAAAGGATCTATGGAGGTTACTTTGCCGATTCCTGATGTTGCAATAGTTTCTGCCATCTTGATTTCAGTTTTATTTTTCGTGACAAAAAATACGATGAGCAGCACAATCAGCGCAACCAGCAAAAATACACCGCCGCCGACCAAGCCGTAAAGCACCGGTTTTGAGATTTTATTATCGTTTAGCTTTGACATATATTCTTCCTCCGATCACATATCTTTTCTGAAAACAACTCTTGTTCTGCCTTCGCTGTCCGCCCGAACAGCTCTGTCAAGATCTGACGGGTCAACTATTTTTCCTATTCTGGTCGGATAAGCACCGGCCTCATGATCTGTCAATGAAAGTTTAAGTGTGTTCGTTCCGTACAGGAATACTTCTCCTTTTTCAACAGTTTTTGATCCCGAAACATATTCTTTGAATTCATCCGAGAAAAATGCAAATTTCTCCACATCCTCGAGTGGAGCCATAATAACCGTACTTATTTTTCCTGAGATAACCCTGTTGTAAAAATCAGTTGCTGTGGCGTGTTTATACATCTGCAACGCGAAATAATACGTGTTGTTAAGTGACATAACTATAAATGTTTCCGACAACGCATCCGGTGGCGCCGAAGTCGGCGTGGGCGAAGGAGTAGGAGACTCCGTCGGCTCAGCTGATGCCGTAGGTGTCGGTGTCGCCTTGTCCGGTTTTGGTTGTCCGCAATTTGAACAATAATTGGTGTCATTTACCTTGCCGCAGGAAGGACAGGTCCATTTTTTATCTTTGACGGTAACCTTGCAGGTAAGTGTCTTGGTTTTTTTCGATGTAAGCCACACCTTCGCCTTGACAGTTGCCTTGCCCGGTTTTACACCTTTTATCTTGACCTGTTTTGCTTTGCGGTTTGTAAGCTTGATTCTCGATGAGCCCGAGCTGATATAAAAATACGCCGCATACGAAGTATTTTTGACCTTAAGAGTTTTCTTTGATCCGACTCTCACAGTAATCTTAGACGCGCTAAGCTTGGGAGTTGCGGCGCAGGCAACATCAGTGCGCACAGGAATAACGGGTATGGAAACCACACCCATAACCAGGCTGAGTATAATCGAAACTATTGCTCTACGCTTCATTTTCATCACCAAATACATATTTTACCATATTTTTGCGAATTTGCAAAGAGTTTTGGTTGAAAAATCTTAAGTTTTGCTGTATTCTATACAGTATGAACAAAAAAGTTTTGCATACACTCGAATACGACAAGATTATAGACCGTCTGGTGCAGTTGGCAGACTCGGAGGCAGGCAAAACCAAAGCAAAACGAATCCGCCCCCTGTCTGACAAAGGTGCAATCACCTCCCATCAGGCGTTTACTTCTGCTGCCTTTGCGAGAATACTAAAAGGCGATAAACCTCGTTTTTCTGGACTCAAAGACATCCGCCCGGCGCTTAAACCGCTTGAAAAAGGTCGAACACTCGGCATCCGTGACCTCCTGAACGTAAACAGGCTTTTGGAAATCACAAAAAATGCCATAGCGTCAGACGAAAAACTCGAGGATTACAAGGATGTCCTGTCGGGGCAGTTTGCCTCTCTTTTGGACTTTCCGGATTTAAGGCGCGAAATAACAAGATGCATCATAAGCGAAGATGAGATTGCTGATGACGCCAGTCCGACGCTGAAAAGTATTCGAAGAGATATCGCGGGTATGGACGGAAGAATCAGGGAACAGTTAAACAAAACCGTAACTTCCTCACAGAGCATGCTCAGAGACAGCATCATCACGCAACGAAACGGCAGATATTGTCTGCAGGTGAAAAGCGAATACAAATCCTCTTTTCCGGGAATAGTTCACGACCAAAGTTCAACCGGCTCAACATTTTTCATAGAACCCATGGCAGTTGTTGAACTGGGCGGTGAACTCGCGGGTATGATTGCAAAAGAGCAGGCCGAGATAGAAAAAATATTGGCAGATCTGTCAAACCTCACTGCGCCGTATATAACCGACCTTGAGAAGGATTACCTGCTTCTGGCAGACCTTGATTTCATCTTTGCAAAGGGCGAACTTGCCAAACAAATGAGGGCAAGCGAACCGATTTTCCAGGGTGATTATATCGATCTGCGTCAGGCGAGACACCCGCTGATTGACCCGAAATCGGTAGTCCCGATAGATGTTTCTCTCGGAAAAGACTACGACCTGATGGTTATCACGGGACCGAATACCGGCGGAAAAACTGTCACATTAAAAACTATCGGGCTGCTTACTCTGATGGGTCAGGCAGGACTTCACATCCCCGCCGCCGACAGATCTCACCTGCGCGTATACGACGAAGTCTTCGCCGATATCGGAGATGAGCAGAGTATCGAACAGAGTTTGAGTACATTTTCATCGCATATGACAAACACTGTCTCGATTCTGAAAAAAGCAAATACCGATTCACTAACACTTTTTGATGAGCTCGGAGCAGGTACGGACCCGACAGAGGGCGCGGCTTTGGCTATCGCGATACTTGACCACCTGCATCAAAAAGGAATACACGCGGTTGCAACTACGCATTATTCGGAGCTCAAGCTCTACGCATTGGATACGGACGGAGTCGAAAACGCATCCTGCGAGTTTGATGTGGCTTCTCTCAAGCCCACCTACAGACTGCTGGTCGGAATTCCGGGAAAAAGCAACGCATTTGCCATCGCAGGCAAGCTCGGACTTGACAAAAATATCATAACAGAAGCCGACAAACTCATAGCATCCGATGCAAAGAGTTTCGAAGACGTGGTTTCCGGACTTGAACAGTCAAAAATAGATGCTGAGAGAGAACGTGAGAAAGCTATCCGCTTCCGCGAAAACGCTGAAAGCTACAAGCAGAAACTTGAAGATAAAAATGAACGCCTCGAGCAGTCCAAGGACAAAATCCTTCGTCAGGCTCACGAAGAAGCGCGAATCATAGTCGAAAAAGCAAAAGAGGTTGCTGACGACGCGATTCGCAAGTATAATAAATGGATGCAGGATCCTGATGCTTTGAAAGCTATGGAAAAAGAGCGTCAGTCCCTGCGTGATAACCTGAACAAAACCGATGAGGCACTGGCAAACTACGGTCTCGGCATCAAAAAACGAAATAAAAAAGCAGCGAAAAAACCTGAAGAGCTGGAACCCGGCGATATAGTTATGGTTCTCTCAATGGGTGTTCAGGGAACTGTGGCAACTCTGCCGAACCGCGGAAAATGTTTCGTAAACATCGGTATACTTCGCTCGGAAGTTGATTTATCTGACCTTGAATTCATATCCGAAGGCGAAAAGAAAAACTCAGGTAAAGCAACCATATCCAAAGGCAAAAACATCGGCAGATCAAAGGCTATGAGTGTCCACACCGAAATAAATCTCATAGGAAAGACGGTTGCTGAGGCTATACCCGAGCTTGAAAAATATTTAGACGATGCGGTGCTGGCAGGACTGTCCCAGGTTCGCATCATACATGGAATGGGCACCGGAGCTCTGCGAAACGCAGTTTCAGATAGCCTGAAATCAAACCCCACAGTGGATTCTTTCAGACCGGGCGAACAGGGCGAAGGCGGCTACGGAGCGACCGTGGCATTTTTCAAAAAATAAAAACATACCAGGAGGGGCATATGAGCAAGAAAAAAATAATGATAGTGGATGACGACGAAAACATCGCAAGTCTGATTTCTCTCTATCTGACAAAGGAGTTTTTCCAGTGCGAAATCGCGCACGACGGAGAGACAGCGCTGAAATTGAATGAGGAGTTTAAACCGGATCTGATCCTGCTTGACATCATGCTTCCGGGAATCGACGGCTACACCGTCTGCAGAGAACTTCGCAAAGACTATATGACTCCTGTTATCATGCTTTCTGCAAAAACAGAAGTTTTCGACAAGGTTCTGGGGCTGGAGCTCGGCGCGGACGACTATATCATCAAGCCTTTCGACAACAAAGAGATGGTCGCAAGGGTTAAGGCGGTCCTGAGAAGATACTCCAACGCTGCCGCCGTAAGCGAGTCCAAGCAGGACGAACCTACATCCGAAGAGGTTACCTGCGGCGATCTCGTGATCAACCGCTCGACCTACACAGTTACACAGGGCGGAGAACCTATAGATATGCCTCCGAAAGAACTTGAGCTTCTGTACTTTCTGGCATCTCACCCCAATCAGGTTTTCACCAGAGAGCAGCTTCTCGACCGCATCTGGGGGTACGATTATGTGTCTGAGACCAGAACAGTCGATGTCCATATAAAAAGGCTTCGTGAAAAAATCGGCGCAAGCGCAACTCATACCATATCAACCATATGGGGTATCGGTTACAGATTTGAGAAAAAAGAGCAATAACTGCTCAGGAATGGGGAAATCATGAAATTTTTCGGAAAAACAACTCTTATCAAAAAGCTTCTGGCTTTTTATCTCGTTATAGTTATGGGATCGTTTTACTTCATGCTTGTATTCGGCCGTAGCTATATATACGATCAGGTGCAGGAGGAAACGAAAAATGCCATGATCACCGCCGGCAAGCAAATTATCTCATCTTACTTCGACAGACCGGACTACACGTCCGAGAGCATCGCAAAAATGCGAGATGAGCTGTCAATGACCGGTGACAACTACGGAAACCGAATCCTGGTTATCCATAACGACGGTGATATCGTGCTTGACACCGGCAAGAAAAATGTCCCGTCAACACCCTACAACGTCCGCAATCATCATGAATCCGATTTCCTGAGAAATGAATACACCTATGATTATACCATAGGCGGATATCTGTCTTCTCCGAGCTTATGCGTGTCACTCCCGCTTTTGAAGAGCACGCAGTTTCTCGGACATCTGATTATAGTACAGGGAAATGAATACATCACAGAGAAGACCGATTTCTACTACGGCGTGCTGTCAAAAGTCTACTACATCCTTTTGGCACTGCTTTTGCTGACCTACATCGGACTTTATTTCTTCTGCTTTGTTCCTCTGAAAAAACTCCGCGAAGGCTGCAAAGACTTTGCTATCGGGCGAGATAACCCGCCTATCCTCATAAACTCTCACGATGAGTATGGTGAACTCGCCGAAACCCTGAATATCCTCGGAAACGAGCTCAGCAAATTTGATGAGTACCAGCGTAAGTTCCTCTCAAGTATTTCCCACGACTTCCGCTCTCCGCTCACCAGTATCAGAGGATATCTGCAGGCAATACAGGACGGCGTAATCGCGCCTGAAGACCAAGACAAAATCATAAATATCATCCTCTCGGAGACTGACAGACTTACCAAGCTGACAAACGAGATCGTCGGGCTGAATTCTTTTGATCGTGATAACATTTTTCTGGAGATTTCAGAGTTTGATATACATAAACTTATACGCGAGGTTACTGATGCAGTCAGCGGTCTGGCCGGCAAAAAACACGTAAAAATATCCACGACATTCCAGCCGGGTACTCCTGTTATAGTTATGGCTGACCGCGAAAGAATCAACCAGGTTTTGTATAATCTTCTGGAAAATGCTGTGAAATTCAGTATCGACGGCGGAAAAATCAATGTCAGAACACTCTTAAGAAAAGATACAATCTTAATATCAATAAAAGACAACGGAATCGGAATTCCGAAAAAAGATCTCGGCAAGATTTTCGATCGTTTCTACAAGTCAGACCTCTCTCGTGGTCGCGACAAGTCAGGTTCAGGTCTAGGACTGTCGATTTGCCGTGAGATTCTCAAAGCCCACAAACAGGACATCGACGTCGTTTCCACAGAGGGCGCAGGTACGACGTTCTCGTTTAGTCTCCAAACAAAGTGAATCTACCATGACAAACGATGTAAATCTCCCTGCGTGCTGAGACCGGTGAAGCCGTGCTGGCGGGCGACCTCATAGGCAAAAACAGCGACGGAGTTGCCCAGATTCAGCGAGCGTATGTCACCAAACATCGGTATCCTCACGCATCTTTCAGGATCGGTAACCAGTATCTCCTCCGGAATCCCGGCACTTTCTTTGCCAAACATCACATAACAGTTTTCTTCATAGTTCACATCACTGTAGATATGTTTTGCTTTCGTAGTTGCCATATACGGGCGGACGCCCGGATTTAGGCGTAAAAAATCGGGATAGCTGTCATAGATTTGATAATCCAGCTTATCCCAATAATCAAGCCCTGCGCGCTTAACCTGTTTGTCGTTTATGACAAATCCCATAGGTTCAATCAGATGGAGCTTCGCTCCTACTGCAACGCAGGTTCTCCCAATATTCCCTGTATTTGCCGGAATTTCCGGCTCAAGCAATACAATATTTAACATCAGTTTTCCTGTTTAAGTGCAAGATAAAGATCGATTCCGCCTCCGTCAAATACCATAGGTACGCAAAGAGACTTCGTGTAACTTGAACTGAAACTAACTTCGCCATGTGAAAGTGTCGGCGGTGTGATATCAATTCCAATACCCGAAGATGAAAATACAGTTGAAGCGTTACCCATGATCATGTTTCCAAGCTCAGAAAGAGCTGAAGATGCAAAATCATCAATCACAGAAATCTCTGTCATACACATCTTTGATGCGATAGCGCAAGCATTTTTCTCTGACATAGCAATGAGAACCTGACCTCTCATTTCACCGGTAACACCGACGATGATTACCCAGTCATCCTTGCCAAACGCCGCTTCCCTCAAAACAGGTTTCTGGATGGCAACTTCTACAAAGCACACATCCTGCAATATTTTTTTTGCGGTCATCAAAAATGGGTTAATGTGTTCCGCATTCAGTGTTGCCATATGCCGTCCTCCTATATACAATTCCTGACATGTAGATATATTCTACCACATTTATCGCGCTGTGTCTACAAAATTCTTAATTTTCTCAAGAGCATTTTTCAAATTCTCTATGGAATACGCATAAGAAATACGCAAAAATCCCTCTCCACAAGCTCCGAATGCCGTTCCGGGAACCACCGCAACTTTTTCTTTTTCAAGAAGCTTCGTCGCAAATTCTTCCGATGTCATACCTGTTTTTTCTATACTCGGGAACACATAGAATGCTCCGCGTGGCTCAAAACAGGGCAAACCGATATCATTAAGCCTCTGAACCAGGAATCTCCTTCTCTCATCGTAGCTGTCTCTCATACGCTCCACATCGGCATCTCCGTTGCGAAGAGCCTCTATCGCCGCATACTGGCTGGTCGTAGGCGCGCACATAATCACATACTGATGAACCTTGACCATTTGCTTCAGAATCTCTACAGGCGCTGCTGCGTAACCGAGCCTCCACCCCGTCATCGCAAATGCCTTCGAAAATCCGTTTATAACTATAGTTCTTTCCTTCATACCCGGAAGTGATGCTATGGAAACATGTCTTCCGTCGAATGTCAATTCCGCATAAATCTCATCAGACAGTACAAAAATGTCCCGCTCCTTAACGATTTCCGCAATCTCTTTCAGCTCATCTTCATCCATCACCGCGCCGGTAGGGTTGTTCGGGAATGGCAAAATCAAAAGCTTGGTTTTGTCAGTAATCGCGCTCAAAAGCTTTTCTTTTGTGAGTTTGAACTGATCTTTTGCATCGAGAGCAAGTCTCACGGGCTTTCCGCCTGCCAAAGCCACACAGGGAAGATATGACACATAGCAGGGCTCCGGTATGATAACCTCATCTCCGGGATTGAGCATAACTCTGCACGCCAAATCTATCGCCTCACTGCCTCCGACAGTGATAAACACTTCTTCCTTCACATAATCAAGCTCAAATCGCCTTTTCAGATAGTTGCAAACTTCCTGTCGAAGCTCTGCAAGACCTGAATTGGAAGTATAGAATGTTCTTCCCTTCTCAAGCGAGTATATTCCTTCCTCCCTGATATGCCAGGGAGTATCGAAATCAGGCTCGCCGACACCAAGAGATATTACATCCTCCATCGTGCTTGCCAGATCGAAAAATCTTCTGATACCGGACGGCTCAAGCGCCGTAACGGTCTCTGATAATCTGTAATTCATGGTGTTATCAACTGCCTTTCATCTATATCCGAGGGCTTCTCGAGAGGTATACCATGCTCTTTGTATTTTTTCAAAACAAAATAAGTCGCACAGCTGGTAACTGACTCCATCGGCGCAAGTTTCTGAGTTACAAACTTCGCAACCTCTTTCATGCTGCTTCCGTCGATAATAACAGTAAAATCAAAGTTTCCGCTCATCAGATACACTGACTTAACCTCATCAAACTGATATATTCTCGCTGCAATCTTGTCAAATCCGCGACCTCTCTCGGGGGCAGTCTTGACCTCGATAACAGCCGTCACTCTCTCATCACCGGTTTTATCCCAGTTGATCAACGCGGGATAACCACAGATTATTCCCTCATCCTCCATCTCTTTGATGGCATTTTTCACGTCCTCGGCTGTGCTCTCAAGCATCGCCGCCAGGTCCTCTGTCGATAATCTTCCGTTCTGGGCAAGATTTTTCAGAATCTTCTCTCTCATACTGCCACTCCTTTTCTATTTTTCAGGTTCAACCTGCAAAACCTTGTAGATTTCATCTTCTTCGGGCGGGTTCAAATACCTGACCTTATCTCCGCTCTTTACGGTTTTCGCTTTTGTATCATTGAGATATCCGATAACGGTCGCAGGTATACCCACTTCCTCAAATCTGTCTGCCAAAAGCGCTCCGTTCGTAACAACAGCAATCATCGCTCCGCCTGACAAAAGCAGGTACGGATTCAAATCAAGCACTTCACAGATTTCTATAGTCTCCTGACGGATAGGAATTCTCTCAAGTGATACCTCGAGTCCCATATCGACCCTTTCACCGAGATTCCAAAGTGCTGCAAAAATGCCCGCTTCGTCGACCTGTCCGACAATCTTTGCACCCGCTCCAAATGCGATCTGAAACTCACTCTCGTCTATAAAATAGCTCGTAAATTTTTTTGCCGCATCTATAATACTCTGCGGAAGGGCATCTTTTATGTATTCCTCACCTGTTGCAGCTATATTAGCGGTCCCGTACAGGCCAATCCACCTGCTGACAACTATCGCATCTCCCGGCTCGAATCGTTGTTCATAGTCAGGAATTATATCTCCAAGCGACAAAAATGTTCCCTTCGTTATTTTGTTGTTAGGCATCAGTCGTCCTCATCCGCTTTGGGCGCCGGTGTTTTCTTCGGCTTTTCCGTCGCTTTTGGTTTCTCCGTCGCTTTCGGTTTTTCGGTAGCTTTCGGTTTTTCGGTAGCTTTCGGCTCCTCTTTTCCGGATCCTTTTGTGATGTGTTTCGGAACTGCTTTGTATGAACTTGAATTTATCTGTTTTTTGGTCTTTTTGCCGTTTTCGGTTACTATTTTCCACAGCACGGCTTCGTATCCGATATGCGCCGCCTGATCCACGTGCTCGTATGAAGGCGGTTTGGTCGGATCGAGAGTGACTTTATCCTCGCCCGGTTCGGTTTTTTTCAAGACTTCCGATACGAATTCGACTTTTCTGTCCGGATCTCTGGTTTCTTCACCGTAGACATTGAAGTAGATCACGCCTGAATCCGTCCATCCCTGAATCAGCACCGGCACGTCTGTATTGTTTCTGAACTTGAAATCTTTGTAATCATCGGCGATAGCCGCGTCCATAGACGGCTTGACGTAACTTACAACCATAGAGTGCGGCGCTCTCTCTACGATTTCCAATTCAGCGCGCAAAACTGCATTGTAAAGCGTCGTCGAAACCTGACACACACCTCCGCCGATAGAATCTACAACTTCACCGTTGTTGTATGAAGGAGCTGCATAGTAGCCGTTCTCCTCCGTCATCGGTGATATAGCATCGTGAACCGAAAAAGTTTTTCCCGGATACACAACGCTTCCGCTTATCAGTCTGGCAGCATTCGCAAGGTTTTTCGACCTGGAAACGTTGCCGGCCTGGAACTGGGTTGAGAATGTTCCAATCTTATCTTTGCATTTTTTAACCTGCTCATATGTGATCTCAGGCTTTTGCACAACAAGAATCGCGTCAACCTCTATATCACCTTCGAGAGTCTGCTCTACAGCAGTTTTGATGACATCGATTGTCGCATCCACGTCAACCGAAACTCCCTCTCGTGATTTGGTGTACTTAAACTCACCGTTCTCCATTTTAACGGTGGCATTTTTCGCTTTCTTCACCTGCATACCGCAGTTTTTCTTGACGAATTTTTTGACCTTTTTCTCAGAATATGTATAGGTAAGAGTGTAGTTCACATGCTCTTCCTTGATTCTCTCGGCTTCTCTGATATTATCTACGATAGAACCCTGTTTAGCCAGGCTCATAGCATTTTCGACGGTATCATTTTCCTCCGCGCGAAATTCAAGCTCATCAAGTGTGGTCTCGACAAGTTTACCACTCACATTGACAGTAAGCTTTCTGTCGCTTTTTCCCTGTGTATACTGCTCAATTGCCGACTGCGCCTGGGCCGCAGTCATTCCTGACAGATTGATTCCGTCGACATACACGCCCTCAACTATCTTGTCCGGATCCGGAGCTTTTCTCATCAGAAAAACGAGCGCACAGACTCCTGTGAGCATAGCCATTATTATAAACACGATAAGTGCTGGAAAAATATGCGGTTTCTTTCTCTCGTTCATTGATTTCATCCTTTGTTACTTGAAGTTTTCAAAAAAATATAATATAATAGTATACCATGGTTTGCAAAAAAACACAAGTAAACGCGTCAGTGCGCAGAAGTAGCTATAGATGCAACTATACCCGCTACCATGGCCAAAATCAGAACCACGCTGACGATAACTGCTACCAATCTTTGTTTTTTACGGTTGAGCATATGTTTTGCACTCCTTTCAATATTATCCGTATATGATACAATTTTGCATTGTCAAAACTGTTGCAAAGTAATATTATAACAGTAAACTCAAAGTTTTACAAGGAGAAACTGATGATAACAGTCCCTGTTTTTATAATAATCTTCCTAATCTTCATCGCCTGGACTCAGTATGAGATGAAAAAAGGCGACAAAGCTGCAAGAAAAGCGGAAGAAGAATTCCTCGCCAGAGAATACGAAGCAAATCACACGGAGAAAAAAGACATCTCTGATCTCCCGATACTCCGTTTCGAAGAGGACATCATACCCGTCCCCGAAGAAGGCACAGTTTCCGAATCAGATGATATAACAGGCTATATCAACAGCCTGCGCAATCTGATCCACGAGCCTATGATGGATCTTTCCTCATACTCAAACACTGACTTAAAACTCACCTATGGAACAGCAAACTTCACGCTTTTGTCAAGCTATGACGCGAATTACACAAGTTTTCTGATGCTGTTCACCAATCTCGCACGCGCGTATGAACGTAGGGAGATGTATGACCTTGCGGAAAAATCATACCGCGCGGCTCTTACTGCAGGTTCCATCAAGCTTAATGACTACACCGGACTTGCAAAAATTTACCTAAAAACGGACAACCCCGCTGCCATAACCGCTCTCATCGAGGAGGTACAGGCATCCGACATCGTCCGCAAAGAAGGTATAGTCGAAGCGCTCAAACGCGAACTGGCGAAGTACTGACTCACCAGGTTCCGAATTTCTTTTTGCTCCATTTTTTCATATTGTTTATAACGGCGATTGATCCGCTGTCATTCCAATGCAATCCGTCTCCGTCATCATAAGCGCTCTTCAGACGGTTTCCGCTGGCAAGAACATCCGTTGACGGGCAGAAAAATGCACAGCTGTGTTTTTTGGCAAAGCTCTGATATGCAGAGTTAAACTTGGCTCTTTCTGCATCTGTCGGTGCGTCACCCGGTCTGTGAGCTCCCATAGGCGGTATTTTTACAAGTATAAATTCTATGTGTTTGTTTATCTTTCTGAGCAGATTATACATCTTGGTGAAATTTCCCATAGTATAACCTGTGGTAGCCCATGCTGATTCATTGGAACCTACAAGGAAGTACACTCTGTCCGGATGGTAGTATGCTATTCTCTCGATGCCTGTGATATTTTGTCCTTTGTATGAAAAATAATTACTGTGAAGCATCGTATATGAGTTGATGCCTATTTTCCCGAGCAGATGGACATTTTTCGGAAGATGTCCCTTCACATTCAGCATTCCGTAGACGAAACATTCTCCCGCTATAACAGAACACGGTACCTTCGGTACGACATATACTGATTTTGCGGCACTTGCTTTTCCGGAAAATGTTTTTTTCTTGATTTTTAACTGTGCCTGAACCTTATAATAATATTGCTTTCTTTTCGCAGCATTTTTGTCGGTATAAGAAGTCTTTTTGATCGTAGCTACTGTTTTGTATCCGCTTTTCTTTTTCTTTGATCTGAGTACATTATATGAAGTAGCTCCTGATTGTTTTTTCCAGGAAAGCTTGACTTTTTTCTCAATACTTTTTTTGATTTTCAGACCTTTTACTTTGGTCTTTTTGAATTTGTCTGCCTTTTTTTGTTCTGCAGGTGTCAGAGCATTTGGATCCTCAGTTGGAGTAGGTGTCGGTGTGATGTCCGGATCTTCAGTCTCACCGGGCTCTCCCTCTGTTTTCGCACTATGCCCGATTTTCCACGACTCAGAATATTTTCCGTACGCATTAGGTTCCCCGACACATCCGGTCAGCATAACCTGTGCAAAAACCGCCAAACAGCAAAGTAAACTAACAAGCTTTTTCATCATTGATGTCCTTTCTTTGATCCGGAAAAAACGTCTGCTCCAAATAATACTTCTTTAATCCATTTTCTCTAACTTGTTAATATACACCTGTTTACGGAGTTAATCAAGAGTTTTTTTTGTAATATATTATAAGAATTGTTACATTAATCTACTGTGCAAGAATGGTTTCAGCAGCCTCACCTCTGGTGATGCAACTGTCCATAGCAAGTTTTCCTATATACTTGTGAGCCTCCTCCTCGCTCATTTTTTTCTCATCGATAAGTTTCCACTTTGCGCGATTGACGATACGTATCTCGTTCATCTTTTCCTCGAGCGACAGAACTTTTTTCTCCGTTTTTTTCAGTCTGTCCTGAATCGCGCACATCAACCTCACACTTCGACTGACAGACTTTACGGTTGCCGGTTTGGTGATAACTATGATTCCGTAATCAGTCACTTTTTCAGCTACGTCCTCGCTGATTTCAGATGACGCGGTGATGATCACTCCCGCGGTATACTTCGTGGAGATATCCATCGCCAGCTCTACTCCCGGTTCATCGGAGAGCGGCATGTTTATGATTACTATATCGTAGCTTCTTTCTATCAGTTCGCGTCTGGCTAAAGACGCACTTTTTCTAACCTCGATCGCGCGATATCTCCCATCAGAGAGAGCGCGCTCAACCGAGGCTGCAAATTTTTCATATGACGATACTACCAGCACATCGTGCTGTTTTCTGTTACTGTCGGCCATCTATCCCCTAATCTGCGCAGTAACTGTCAAGAACAGCCTGCGGAACATTTTTCTTTATGAAATCACTTTTCATAGCGATTTCTCTGGCTTCCTTCAATGACTGTGGAAGCAGCAGATCGTCTCCCGTCTGTCCCTCGGGGAGCTCGAGCCTATTCTCGATACCGTATAATCCGGCCTCAATAAGCAGCGAGTACGCAAGATACGGGTTTGAAAGCGCGTCAGGCGAACGAAGCTCCGTACGAATAAGTCCTTTGTGTTCGCTCACATGCATCAAAGCATTCGGGCAGGCTGCAGACCAATTGATCCTGTCGGGCGCGGTGTTTGTTCCAAATCTTCTGTAGGAAGCGTCTGACGGGTTCATAAACAATGTGATGTCTTTGATTTTGTCAAGTATTCCCGCTGCCACGTATTTGCATACATCTTTGCCGTCTCCATCCGTTGCGTAGATATTTATGTGATATCCGTTTCCGGGATTTCCTTTGAGCGGCACCGGTGAAAAATCGGCGCACAGTCCGTTCCTGCCGGCAATCGTGCTCACTGCCATCATAAATGTTGACATCTGATCAGCGGCCTCCAGCGGAAGTCCATGGTGGAAATCAATCTCATTCTGACCCGGTCCCTCCTCGTGGTGCGAGCGCTCGGGCTGCAATCCCATCTCTTCTATCGTAAGACATATCTCTCGTCTGATATTTTCACCCTTGTCGGCAGGCGCGATATCCATATATCCTGCCTCATCATACGGAATTTCAGTTCTGTTACCCTCATCGTCAAGCTTAAAAAGGTAGAATTCCGACTTCGAACCGAACTTAAACTCAATTCCTTTTTCCTCAGCATGCTTAACCGCTCTCTCGAGCATCACTCTGGTATCGGCATCGCAGAGTTTACCGTCTTCCGTATACACGTCACAGAACATCTTGACAACTCGACCGCTTTCCGGTCTCCATGGAAGAATAGTAAGCGTAGACGCATCCGGTCTCAGGTACAGAAGCGAACCGGTGCTCTCGGAAAAACCGTCGATATGACGCGCGTTTATGGCTATTCCTTCGGTAAATGCCTTTTTGATTTCCTTTGGCATAACCGAAATATTTTTCTGAACTCCATACGCATCGCGAAACATCAGTCGTATAAACTTCACGTCTTCTTCTTCGATAAACTGAGTTATCTCTTCAGGTGAATAAATCATTTTTCCCTTCCTTTCTAATTGATCGCCATGATGCTCGGCGAAATCTCCTCCAAAACATCCAAAAGAATTCTGACTGTATCAAGTGATGTAAACATCGTAACTCCGTTTGATACGGCGCACTGCCTGATAGCAACGCCGTCCTCGTAATGCACGCCCGAAAGTATCGCTCTGGTGTTTATGATGTAGCTTACATAACCGGCGCGTATCGAGCGCAGAATCTCATCCGAACCCTCAGAGAGCTTTCCTCTCATTCTGGTTCTGATGCCATGTTCTTTCAAATATATCGCGGTACCCGGAGTCGCTTCTATATTGAATCCGAGCTGATAGAACCTTCTGACCAAAGGAAGCGCTTCCTCTTTGTCCTCATCTGCCAGAGTAACCACGACTGTTCCGTATTCTTTCATCTTTATGCCGGATGCCTGAAGCGCTTTGTAGAACGCTCTGTTGAGCTTTTTGTCGTATCCTATAGCCTCACCGGTAGACTTCATCTCAGGCGAGAGATACGCATCCATACCGTTTAATTTTTCAAAAGAAAATGCCGGCGCTTTCACGAAGAACATATCTTTACCCGCAGGCGTCAGATCAGTGATTCCCTGATCTTTCAAGCTCTGTCCGAGCATAACTTTTGTCGCTATATCGACCAGCGGAAAACCTGATGATTTAGATAAAAATGGCACGCTCCTTGAAGCTCTTGGGTTTACTTCTATGATGTAAACACTGTCATCTTTGTCAACTATAAACTGGATATTGAAAAGACCCTTTATGCCTACTCCCAATCCTATTTTTGTTGTATATTCCGTTATGGTCTGTTTGACTTTTTCGGAAATACTGTACGGCGGATAAACACTTGTCGAGTCTCCCGAATGGACTCCGGTTCTCTCAACAAGTTCCATAATACCCGGCAAAAATACTTCCTCACCGTCGCAAACAGCGTCAATCTCCACTTCTTTTCCGACTATGTATCTGTCTACTAAAACCGGTCGACAGGATGTCGAATTGGATTCTGACGAGCCGTCTTGTCCAGACACGGATGTCTGGACTGCGAAGTCAGATTCCTTATTGTCAACGTCGACTTCAACCGCATTTTTCAGATAGTGCCTGAGCATCTCCTCGTTTGCGACAATCTCCATCGCGCGTCCGCCAAGCACGAAACTCGGTCTGACAAGTACGGGGTAGCCTATGCGCGCGGCAGCTTCAACACCACTTTCTATATCTGTCACTGCTTCTCCTGTCGGATGCGGTATCTGAAGACTCACTATAACCTCTTCAAACTTGTCACGGTCCTCAGCCTTGTCTATAGCCTCACTGTCGGTTCCGATGATGCGAACCCCTCTTTTTGTCAGAGGTTCTGCAAGGTTTACTGCTGTCTGCCCTCCGAGAGACGCTATAACTCCTATCGGTTTTTCAAGCTCTATGATATTCATCAGGTCTTCGACTGTCAGAGGCTCAAAGTAAAGTTTATCGGCTGTAGTATAGTCGGTTGAAACAGTCTCGGGGTTATTGTTTACTACTATCGCTTCATAGCCCATCTCGTGAATTGTTTTTATCGCGTGGACAGTCGAGTAATCAAACTCAACACCCTGACCGATACGTATCGGTCCCGAACCGAGAACTATAACCTTTTCTTTTTCTGTTACTATTGACTCATTTTCATCCTCATATGTTGAATAAAAATAAGGTACATAACTGTCAAACTCACTTGCGCAAGTATCTATCATTTTATATACCGGATAGATGTTATATTGCTTTCTGAGCTCCCAAACTTCATCCTCGCTCACGCCTGTAAGTTCGGCTATATACGAATCTGAGAAGCCCATTCTCTTCACATCATACAGAAGCTCTTTTGTTATGTTTTGTCCTTCTATTTTTTTCTCAAAATCAACTATATTTTTTATCTTGTCAAGGAAGAACATATCGATCATAGTTTCCCTGAAAATAACCGACTTATCAACACCTATCCACATAAGCTGAGCTATAGCATACAGTCTGTCATCTGTTCCTTCTTTTATGTAATCAATCAGCTCTTCCGTGGTCATATTTTTCGTGTCGAATTTCTCGAGATGAATATGATTTTTTCCATCCTCGAGTGATCTGATAGCTTTGAGCAGACTCTCTTCCATCGTTCTTCCGACACTCATTACTTCTCCGGTTGCTTTCATCTGTGTCGACAGAGTATTTGACGCGGTTGTAAATTTATCGAATGGGAAGCGGGGCATTTTTGTAACGACATAATCAAGCGTCGGTTCAAAGCAGGCCGGCGTGTTCGCAAGCTGTATCTCATCGAGAGTCATACCTACGGATATTTTTGCGGAAACGCGCGCTATCGGGTATCCGCTCGCCTTTGATGCAAGTGCTGATGATCTCGACACTCTCGGGTTTACCTCTATCACGTAATACTGGAATGACAGAGGATCAAGCGCGAACTGGCAGTTACATCCTCCCTCAACTCCGAGCGCGCGGATTATTTTTAATGCGCTGTCACGAAGCATATGATACTCTGTGTTTGTGAGCGTCTGACTCGGCGCAACAACTATGGAGTCTCCGGTGTGGATTCCCACAGGGTCCAGGTTTTCCATGTTACAAACCACGATAGCGGTATCGTTTGCATCGCGCATTACTTCGTATTCTATTTCTTTGTAGCCGCGGATGCTCTTCTCAACAAGCACCTGATGCACCGGTGAACACTCCAGCGCATGCTCGATTTTTACTTTTAATTCTTCCTCAGAGTATGCAAAACCTCCGCCTGTTCCGCCAAGTGTGAATGCGGGGCGAAGGATAACAGGATATCCTATTTCTTTTGCAGCTTCTATTCCCTCCTCTACGGAATAAGTAATTTTTGAAGGTATAACCGGTTCACCTATTTTTTCACAAAGTTCTTTGAAAAGCTCCCTGTCTTCGGCGAGCCTGATACTTTCTTTATCAGTTCCCAAAAGCTCTATCTCACACTCATCGAGAACCCCTTTGTCACTTAACTGTAAAGCCAGATTAAGACCGGTCTGTCCTCCGATACCCGGGACAATTGCATCCGGTCTTTCATACCTGCATATTCTCGCCATAAATTCCAAAGTCAGCGGCTCCATATATACCTTATCCGCTATGGAAGTATCCGTCATGATAGTAGCCGGATTTGAATTGGCAAGTATGACCTCATAGCCTTCTTCTTTGAGCGCCAAACACGCCTGCGTACCGGCATAATCAAACTCTGCCGCCTGGCCTATGACAATAGGTCCTGAACCAATAACAAGTACTTTTTTTATGTCCGTTCTTTTTGACATTTTGCGTTATACCTCGTATTATTTTTATTTAAAAATGTATAAATAATTATCAATGAAATATAATTATATTTGCTCCATATTTTTGATAAATTCTTCAAACAAATAGTAGCTGTCCTGCGGTCCCGGCGCGCTCTCCGGATGATACTGTACCGAGCATACTTTGTCTTTTTTGCTATACAGTCCCTCGACAGTATTATCCAAAAGATTGATATGCGAAACCTCAAGTCCTGTTCCGTCAAGAGTTTTTTCATCTACTGCATAACTGTGGTTTTGTGAAGTTATTTCGATTTTTCCGGTGAGATAATTTTTGACAGGATGATTGCCCCCGCGGTGACCGAATTTTAACTTGTAAGTTTTGGCACCATATGCGAGCGCGATCAGCTGATGGCCGAGACATATGCCAAAAATAGGCTTTTCGCCGATCAATTTTTTCAGAACACCAATGACCGGTTTTACATCCTCCGGGTCTCCCGGACCATTGGAAACGAATACCCCGTCGGGGTTCATCATCAGAATTTCTTCCGCGCTTGTATCATATGGAACAACTGTTACGTTGCATCCGTATTTGTTCAGGTTGCGAACGATATTCAGCTTCATTCCGCAGTCGATAGCTACGACATTGAAGCGCGGATTTGCAGTTCTGGCGTACCACCTTTTTTTGCAACTCACTCGTGATACGGCATCATGAGGGACGGGTGTCTCGTGGATTCTCTGAACACCCTCCCATGTCGTGACATCCGTATTGGTTATGATTGCACGCCTGGAACCTATATCACGAATGCTCCTGACAAGCTTTCTGGTGTCTATCCCGCTGATTCCGGGTACACCTGCTTCTTCCAGGAGCTCCGAAAGAGTTTTTGTATATCTGAAGTTAGACGGCTGGTCATTGTAATCTCTGACGATAAATGCGCCGGGTGAGACCAGTTTGCTTTCGTAATCCTCGTCGGTGATGCCGTAGTTTCCGATAAGCGGATAGCTCATCACTATAGCCTGATCAGTGTACGAGGGGTCGGATACAATCTCCTGATAACCTGCCATAGAAGTGTTGAAGACGATTTCGCAGACAGCGTCGGTTGTAGCGCCGAAACCGTCTCCTATGTATTCACTGCCGTCCTCAAGGATTAGTTTTCGTTTCATTAGGTTTGCTCTCCTAAACAAATTGATTTGTTATATTATAGCACAAGTATCACCAATTGCAATGAAAACTTATCAAAGTGGGGTATAACCCATCAGATATTTGTCGACAGCAGCGGCGCCGGCCTTGCCTTCGGCGATTGCCCACACAACGAGTGACTGGCCTCGACGCATATCTCCTGCGGCAAATACTCCCTCTACTTCCGTACGGTATATATCATCTTCAAGAGTAGCTACTGTATTTCTTGGTCCAAGCGGAGTTTTCATTGCTTTCGGAAGATAATCCTGAGCTCCCGTGAATCCTGCTGCTATCAAAAGCAGGTCGCAGGGGATCTCTTTTTCAGATCCTTTTACCTTCGTCAGTTTTCCGTCTTTGAACTTAACCTGAACGGTTTTGATCTTTTTGATATTGCCATGTGCATCCGGTACAACTTCACTGACAGTTGTCTCAAATACTCGTGGATCTTCGCCGTACACAGCCTTTGCCTCCACATGACCATAGTCAGTGCGAAGTGTTTTCGGCCACTGCGGCCAAGGGTTATTTGCAGGTCTCTCAACCGGCGGCTTCGGCATCATCTCAAGCGCGGTTACCGATTTGGCTCCGAGACGGATTGCGGTTCCGATACAGTCATTTCCTGTATCACCGCCACCGACTACGACAACATTTTTGTCACGTACCTGCATGGTAAGTTTCTGTCCGACCCCACCTGATACAACCTGTTTTGTAACTTCAGTGAGAAAATCCACTGCAAATCTGACGCCCTGTACATCATCGATTCCTTTTGCATCGAGCGCTCTCGGTTGTTTTGCTCCGCAGCACATAACTACCGCGTCAAATTCTTTTTTTATTTCTTTTACGTCTACATCTTTTCCGACATCACAGTTTGTTTTGAATACGACGCCTTCTTCTTCCATCAGCTTCTGACGTCTGTCGATAACCTTTTTGTCGAGCTTCATGTTCGGAATTCCATACATCAGAAGTCCACCGATATGATCATCTCTTTCAAATACAACTACGGAGTGTCCTCTTTTGTTCAGTGTATCTGCAACTGCAAGTCCCGAAGGACCGCTTCCTATAACAGCAATCTTTTTGCCGCTTCTGTGCGCAGGAATTCTCGGTTTGATTGTTCCTTCTTTGAAAGCTGTCTCGATGACATATAACTCATTGTCGTGAACAGTTACCGGAAGTCCGTCGCAACCATTTATACAAGCTTTTTCACACAGTGCAGGACACACTCTTCCGGTAAACTCCGGAAAAGGATTTGTTTTGATAAGTCTCGTAAATGCATGCGCATCCTGACAGTTGTATATAGCATCATTCCACTCAGGAATCAGGTTGTGAAGAGGACATCCCACAACCATTCCGTTCAGCGCCATAGCCGACTGACAAAACGGCACACCACAGTCCATACATCTGGCTGCCTGACATCTTCTTTCTGATACATCAGCACAGGTATGAAACTCATCAAAGTTTTTGATTCTTTCAAGAGGATCCACTTCGGGATTCTCTTGTCTGTCATATTCTAAAAATCCACCTATTTTTCCCATTTTATTCACCTCATTTACATACTGACTTCTTTGAATGCTTCATAAACTGCGCTCTCAGGATCTACTCCCTGCTCTTCATAATGACTTATAGCAGTGAGCATTTTCTGATAATCATTAGGTACTATTTTTTTGAAATCCGGTAAATATTCATCAAAATTATCAAGAACTTTTTTGCCGAATTCCGAACCGGTTTCTGCCACATAGTCCTCAAGTATAGTGCGAAGTTCTATGATGTCATATTTTTCAGTAACCTCTGTAAGTGAAGCCATATCCTTGTTCATTCTCAGATACAATGTATGGTCGGTATCAAGTACATAAGCGATTCCGCCACTCATACCTGCTGCAAAGTTTTTTCCTGTCATACCGAGTATCACCGCTCTTCCTCCGGTCATATACTCGAGTCCATGATCTCCACAGCCTTCTGCAACTGCAGTCGCTCCTGAGTTTCTGACGCAGAATCTCTCGCCTGCAACACCGCATACATATGCTTTTCCTGATGAAGCACCATAGAGCGCCACGTTACCAATGATGATATTTTTGTGTGTCTCGTATGTCGCTTCCTCAGGCGGTGTAACGATAAGCTTTCCGCCTGACAGACCCTTGCCGAAGCCGTCATTGGCATCACCTGTGAGCTTGAGCGTAAGTCCTTTCGGTATAAATGCTCCGAATGACTGCCCGCCACCGCCATGCGCGTGAACCGTAACAGTATCTTCTTCAAGTTCACCACCATGCTCTGCTGTGATAAGGCTTCCCAAAAGAGTACCGAAACTTCTGTCCGTACTTGATATATTCACATCGATATCTATATGTTTTTTCTTGCCGAGTTTTTCGTAGGCAGGTATAAGCACCTTTGAATCAGGTGTTTTCTCAAGCTGAAAATCATACGCATCTTCAGGCTTGAACACAACGTGAGTATCGGCAACCGAATCGGTGTTGAGTATCCTTGACAGATCAGTAAGCGCTGCTCTGTCTTTTCTTCCCTCAAGACGTGTTTCAAGTCTGTCGGTACGTCCGACCATTTCGTCTACCGTTCTGAATCCCATCTCGCTCATTATTTCACGAAGCTGTCTTGCAACAAAGTGCATGAAATTCATCACGTGCTCAGGCTTGCCGGCAAATCTTTTTCTGAGTTCTTCGTTCTGAGTTGCGATACCCATAGGACAGGTGTCCTTAGAGCAGACGCGCATCATCATACAACCCATAGTTACAAGCGGAGCTGTCGCAAATCCGAATTCCTCAGCGCCGAGAAGCGCCGCGATAGCCACATCACGTCCGGTCATAAGCTTTCCGTCGGTCTCCAGAACAACTCTGCTTCTGAGTCCGTTCTCTATCAGGCATCTGTGTGCCTCGCTGACTCCAAGCTCCCAAGGAAGTCCTGCGTGATGAACCGATGATGACGGTGCAGCACCCGTACCTCCGTCGTAACCTGAGATGAGTATAACCTGCGCCCCGGCCTTTGCAACACCGGAAGCTATGGTTCCGACTCCTGCTTCAGACACAAGCTTAACCGATATACGAGCATCTTTGTTGGCATTTTTCAAATCATATATAAGCTGCGCCAAATCCTCTATAGAATAGATGTCGTGGTGCGGCGGCGGAGATATAAGTGAAACTCCCGGAGTTGAAAATCTGGTTTTGGCAACCCAAGGATAAACCTTTTTGCCCGGCAGATGTCCACCCTCTCCGGGTTTCGCACCCTGTGCCATCTTGATTTGGATTTCTTTTGCGCTTTTCAAATACTGTCCGGTCACGCCGAATCGTCCCGACGCAACTTGTTTAAAAGCACTGTTTTTCTCTGTTCCGAAGCGGGCCGTATCCTCACCACCCTCTCCGGTGTTTGACTTACCGCCGAGACGGTTCATCGCTATCGCAAGTGTCTCGTGAGCCTCCTTCGACAGAGAGCCGTACGACATAGCTCCCGTCTGGAAACGCTTGACTATTTCATCCTCACTCTCAACCTCGTCAAGCGGAACTTTTTTCTTTCCGGGCTTGAAACTCAACAATGCACGAAGTGTATGCGGACGGTTTTCATCATCAACCATCTGAGCATACTCTTTGAAAAGATCATAATCATCCTCTCTGACCGCTCTTTGCAGAGTAACAATAGTCTTCGGAGTATACATATGATCTTCCTTGTCCTCACCACTGCGAAGATTGTGGAATCCGAAGGAATCAGGAGTAGTATCCGTAGGCAAACCGAGCGGATCGAAAGCATTGTTGTGTCTGATTTCGATATCCTCTCCGATCTCTTTTATTCCGATTCCACCGGCACGACTTACCGTTCCGGTGAAGTATACATCAATCAGTTCCTTCGACAAACCAATAGCTTCAAAAATACGCGCACTCTGATAAGACTGCAAAGTCGAAATACCCATCTTTGCAGCTATTTTTACAACACCGTTTAACAGCGCCTGGTTATAGTCAGCTATAGCGGTATGGTAGTCTTTGTCAAGCATTCCGTTGTCAATCATCTCGGCGATGCACTCGTGCGCAAGATACGGAAAAATAGCACGAACGCCGTAGCCGAGCAAGCAGGCAATCTGATGCACATCTCTCGGTTCACCACTTTCAATAATGAGTGAAACCGCGGTTCTTTTTTTCGTGCGAACCAGATGCTGCTCAACAGATGACACTGCAAGGAGCGACGGGATAGGCATATGATTCTCATCCACTCCCCTGTCTGTCAGCGTGATGATATCAGCTCCGTCTGCGATTGCTCTGTCAACCGAGATATTTAACTGGTCAAGCGCTAGCTCGACCGGAGTATTTTTGTAGTACAAAAGAGAAATCTTAGCTGTGCGGAATCCCTCCTGATCAAGCGCTTCTATCTTCATCAGATCAACGCCGGTAAGTATCGGGTTGTCGACCTCAAGCACCTGACAGTTCTCACTTTTTTCACACAGGAGATCACCGTCTTTTCCGATATAGACGGTTGTATCTGTAACAATTTTTTCACGAAGTGAGTCAATCGGCGGGTTGGTGACCTGCGCAAAAAGCTGTTTGAAGTAGCAAAACAGCGGTTGATGATGTTTACTCATCATAGCAAGCGGTACATCATTTCCCATTGAAACAGTAGGCTCAACACCGTCTTTTGCCATAGGAAGAATCTGATTTTTCACATCTTCATATGAGTATCCGAATACCTTGTACAACTTACCACGCATTTCCTGCGTATGTGTAGGTATTTTTTTGTTCGGGATAGACAGCTTGTCAAGGTGAAGCAGGTATCTGTCAAGCCACTCTCCGTAAGGCTTTGCTTTGGTATATCTTTCCTTGCATTCTTTGTCTGACAGAATCCTTCCTTCTTTGGTATCAACAACAAGCATATGTCCCGGTGAAAGTCTTGATTTTTCCGCGATGTTTTCCTCCGGGATATCAAGCACACCGACCTCAGACGACAGGATAAGTCTGTCATCTTTGGTTACATAGTATCTCGACGGACGCAGACCGTTTCTGTCAAGCGTTGCTCCGAAAAGCTCTCCGTCTGTGAAAAGGATAGCCGCCGGTCCGTCCCAGGGCTCCATCATCGTTGCATAATAATGATAAAAATCCCTTCTTTCATTGCTCATCGCATCGTCGTGCTTCCAAGGCTCGGGAACGGTTATCATCATAGCGAGCGGCAAATCCATACCGTTCATATACAAAAATTCAAGCGTGTTGTCAAGCATAGCAGAGTCAGAGCCCGACGCTGCGATAACCGGATAAACTCTCTCGAATTCCGGCTTTTTCGACATCGTCTCTTCTCTGGCAAGCATACGATCCGAGTTACCTCGTATGGTATTTATCTCTCCGTTGTGAGCGATCATTCTGTACGGATGAGCTCTCTGCCACGACGGAGTAGTGTTGGTGGAGAAACGGCTGTGAACCAGCGCGATTGCTGTTTCGTAGTCCGGTGAAAGCAGATCATCATAGAACTTTCTGAGCTGTCCCACCAAAAACATCCCCTTGTACACGATTGTACGAGAGGAAAGAGAACAAATATATGTATCTTCCGAACTCTGTTCGTATTCTCTTCTGAGACAGAAGAGTCTCCGTTCGAATTCTATTCCTTTTTTTACATTCTCAGGTCTTTCGATGAAACACTGGCTGATATACGGCATACAGGCCACCGCAGTTTCTCCGAGAATCTCAGGGTGGATACCCACTTCACGCCAACCGAGGAATTTCAGTCCCGATTTTTCAGTGATTACTTCAAGCATTCGCTTTGCAAACATCTGCTTCATCGGGTCAGCCGGGAAGAAAAACATACCCACACCGTAGTCGCCGGCGTCACCTATTTTAATTCCTGCTTTTTTTGCTTCTTTTTTGAAAAATTTATGCGAAATCTGTGTCAGGATTCCGACACCGTCACCGACTTTTCCCGAAGCATCTTTTCCTGCGCGATGCTCGAGTTTTTCAACTATAGAGAGCGCATCATCAAGGACCTTGTTATCAGGTTTTCCGTTGATGTTTACTACGGCGCCGATACCGCAGGCGTCGTGTTCGCGCATCCAGAGATTATCACCTAAATTATCGCTGTTATTATCGTTATTATTCACTTTGACCACCTTTTTCACTGTTTGATTTTTTTGTAACTAACTCTGATTTCGGGGCGACTGTTTTTATCCTTAAAAAACAGTCAGCCCTAAAACCACACTACTTACTAGAGAGAAATACTATAATTAATTTAAACTTGTTATCTGAGTGAGAACAGGAGCTGTCCGTAGGTCGGATATGCAAGATACTCATCCGGAATGAGCGCCTCAGCCTCATCAGCATACTTACGAAGCTCTTCCATTTCTTTCAGTACAGTCTGCTCATAGAACTCAGCCTGCTTCTGAACATCCTCGATCGCTTCAGCCTCTTCTGTTTTCTTCTGAAGGTCTTCGAGTTTCTCTGAAATATGTGTTGATGCCTCATCAAGTGTCTTCAGGATTTTTCCTTCAAGGCTTGCCTTTGCTCCGGGCAGTGCCTTTTCTTTCTGGATAATCTCCTTTGTGAGGTCCATCTCATAAGCGATGATACCTGATGTCAGATCTTTTCTGACCATCTCCTGCATTGTAAGCGCTTCGATATGGATTGATTTTGCGTAGTTCTCCAAAAGAATCTCATATCTGGACTCAAGCTCTTCCTTCGTAAATATCTGATGTGAAGTGAAAAGTTCAACTGACTTGTCACTGATCCACTCAGGCATAGCATCCGGAAGTGATTTGAGGTTCGGAAGTCCTCTCTTTGCGGCTTCCTCAATCCATTCATCTGTGTAACCGTTTCCATCAAAGAGCACTCTCTTGTGTGCGATAAGTGTTGATTTCAAAAGCTCTGTAAGCTTATCTGAAAGAGCATCTCCTGAAAGTCCCTCGAGTTCAGCAGTCATTTTTGAAAGAATCTCTGCAACTGCAGTGTTGAGCACGATGTTTGCGTTTGCTACAGATACTGATGAGCCCGGCATTCTGAACTCGAACTTATTTCCTGTAAATGCAAACGGTGATGTACGGTTACGGTCTGTATTATCCTTTGTAATGTGTGGCAGAACCTGCGCACCCATTTCCATCTTAACTTTTGCTCCACCTTTGAACGCTGTTCCCTGCTCGATACTGTCAAGCACTTTGGTAAGCTCATCACCGACGAAGATTGAGATTACGGCCGGCGGTGCCTCGTTAGCTCCGAGTCTGTGATCGTTTCCTGCAGATGCAACTGACAGACGAAGCTGCGGAGCATACTCATCAACAGCTGCGATAACCGCGATAAGTGTTACCAAAAACGGAATATTGTCTTCAGGATGTTTGCCCGGATCAAGAAGGTTGATTCCTGTATCTGTACAGATTGACCAGTTGTTATGCTTACCTGATCCGTTGATACCCTCGAAAGGTTTTTCGTGAAGGAGGCAGGAGAATCCGTGCTTGTCAGCAACCTTTTTCATAACCTCCATAGTCAACTGGTTGTGATCTACTGCGACGTTCGCTGTTTCAAAAACAGGAGCCATCTCGTGCTGAGCCGGAGCAACCTCGTTGTGCTTTGTTTTCGCCGGGATTCCAAGCTTCCAAAGCTCCTCATCAAGGTCGTGCATAAATGCGGATACTTTCGGCTTGATAACTCCGAAGTAGTGATCCTCCATCTCCTGACCTTTTGTCGCCGGAGCACCGATAAGTGTTCTACCCGTAAACAGGAGATCCTTTCTCTGCATATAATCTTCTTTATCTATCAGGAAGTATTCCTGCTCTGATCCGATAGTGGTGTTTACTCTTGAAACATCCTTGTATCCAAGTGTGTGCATCAACTTCACAGCTTCTTTTGACAGAGCCTCCATAGATCTGAGAAGCGGAGTTTTTTTGTCGAGTGCCTCTCCACCGTATGAGCAGAATGCTGTCGGTATATAGAGTGAACCGTCTTTTATAAATGCAGGTGATGACGGATCCCAAGCTGTATATCCTCTGGCCTCAAATGTGGCTCTAAGTCCGCCTGACGGAAAACTTGAGGCATCCGGCTCTCCTTTCACAAGCTCTTTTCCCGAGAACTCCATGATCACCGTACCATCGCCCTCAGGAGAAATGAAGCTGTCGTGCTTCTCAGCTGTCAAGCCTGTCATCGGCTGGAACCAATGTGTATAGTGTGTAGCTCCGTTCTCGATAGCCCACTCCTTCATAGCAGCTGCAACCGAATTCGCTACATCAAGCTCCAAATGAGTTCCGCTCACAATTGTCTTGTGAACTGCTTTGTAGACATCCTTCGGCAGACGCTCACGCATCACCTTGTCTCCAAAAACCAGACTTCCATACTCCTCGGGTAACCTCTTTGCTTCCATCATAATACTCACCATTCCTTTCTGTTTTCAATTTTGCTTTTATATATATTTTTACACCCCTGACGCACCGTAGTTTGAAAGAACCCTCGCCGACGGATCATCAACATTGCATCCTGCCCATTCTTTGTTAGGCATCCAGAAATCCGTAACCATCTGTGACTGACCGGCGTAGTATTTTTCAAAAATGTCCCGATACAAAAGTGACTCTTTTGTAAACGGTTTCGAGTGCGTGTACTTTTCTATACCCTTGCTGTACTCTTCATCCGAATAAGTCTCTTCAGCAAGTTCAATCAGGTCGTCTCTCAAACTGTGTCCGACCGCATCCGAGAACGCTGCCTTCTCTCTCATAAGAATATCTCTCGGTATCAGCTCATCTTCCTCGAAAGCGTGACGCAGGAGATATTTTCCTATACCGTAGGAGTTTAACTTCTTCTCAGGATCTATAGCCATTACATAATCAACGAAATCCAAATCTCCGAACGGAACTCTTGCTTCCAGCGAATTCACACTGATACATCTGTCTGCACGAAGCACATCGTACATATGAATTTCACGAATTCTTTTTTGTGACTCCTTCTGGAATTCCTCTGCGCTCGGAGCGAAATCAGTGTATTTGTAACCGAAAAGCTCATCTGAAATCTCACCGCTTAGGATTACTCTGACATCTGTGTTTTCGCGAATCCATTTGCACAGCAGATACATACCGATTGACGCTCTGATTGTCGTTATATCGTATGTTCCAAGCGCCTTTACAACCGGATCAAGCGCATCCAAAACATCTCTTTTTGAAATTATCACCTCGTGGTGATTTGAACCTATATACTCGGCAACCTGTCTGGCGTACTTTAAATCTATCGCATCTATATCCATTCCGATTGCAAAGGTTTCTATCGGCTTATCCGAAAGCTTCGCAGCCACCCCGCAAACCAGTGATGAATCAAGACCGCCCGAAAGCAAAAATCCTATCGGCTGATCCGCGCTGAGACGTTTTTTTATTCCATCAGACAGGCGGTCGTGGATACCTTTGCAGATGGTATCGATATCCGAGGAATCAAGTTTATCTGTGGCATAGACACCCCCTTTGGTCATATCTCGATAACAGATAAACTCTCCATCTTTATAAAAATGTCCCGGCGGAAACGGCCTTATCTCCTCGCAAACAGTAACAAGGTTTTTCGGCTCGGACGCAAACACGATGCATCCTTTTTCATCATATCCGTAGTACAACGGACGAATTCCGATAGGATCTCGGGCGGCTATAAAATCATTTTTCTGAGCATCATATATCACACACGCGAACTCGGCGTCCAAAAAGTCAAACATCGCGGTACCGAGTTTCTCATATAAAGGAAGCAGGATCTCACAATCGCTCTCACTGTGGAATTTGTATCCGAGAGAGACAAGATAATCCTTCAGTTTTTCAAATCCATAGAGCTCACCGTTGCAGACAACCGCATTTCCTCTATAGAAAAATGGCTGCATCCCCGTCGGCTCGGGTCCCATGATCGCCAGTCGGTTAAATCCCATCCAACCTGCTTCAACTTGAACCACATCGCTCATATCCGGACCGCGAGACTGCGTTGTTCCAAGCATTTTTTCGAAGAATTCCCGACTGATATCCGGTCTTGCATAAGTTAATATTGCACACATTATTTTGCCACCTCCACAAGCAAAAAAAGACAAAGACGACCCAGAGTTTCCTCTGAGACGTCTTTGCCTCATCGAGTTGCATATTATCATATATTCAAGTAGTTGTCAATACATTTTTATTTTTTATTGAAAAATTTTTCGAGCTTGTCGAGAAGTCCGTCTTTGTCTATGGTCTTCAAAAGATAATCAGCCGGCTCCAAACCTACGACAGAAAGCACGCTTTCCACATCGCCGTGACTGGTCAAAAACATAACCGGGATGTGACCGGTGTCTGTATCATTTCTGAGCATAGAGAGCACCTGAGGACCGTTTGCGATAGGCATTTCGTAGTCAAGCAACACGAGATCCGCCTTGCTTTTTGTCAGCTGACTGATCGCCTGCACACCGTTGTTGGCCATTCTCACATGGTATTTTTCACTCAGCCACTCACGCACTGTCCACATATATGTGAGGTCATCATCGACTATCAGAATCTCTTTTTTGCGGTTTTCACCGGTGTTGTTCTCGAGATACGTGTTGACATTTTTCAGGAGAAGGTCGATGTCAAGCGGTCTCATATAACACTCGAGTATGTTGTGCTCGGGGATTATTTTTTTGACAACATTGTACTGGTCAAGCTCGCCAATCAGAATCAGTCCTGTTTCCCTGTCGCTCACGATATCCTTCAGATACACAAGCGTCTCTGTGTTTTCTTCGATTCCGTCGCTCATATAGAGAATCATCAGCATGATATCATCGATTTGATCTTCTATATCTTTTATATTTGCGTGCAAAAATACAGTGTCTATGTCGTTACTTTCGAACTTCGAAATCAGACTTTTCGCCAGGAAACTGTCTGCCGCGCTGATGATTGCAACCTTGTTTTGCACGATTTCCTGCTCCATGTTTTCTTCTGCCATTAGTTATTCCTCTCTTTCTCAAGCGCCTGTTTCGCCAGATTTTTGATTCCATCCCAGTCCATCTCAAGACACAAACTCTTTATGGTTTTGTATGTCTCCGCATCCTCTTTCGGAAGTTTGTACTGACCTAAATCATCGAGAATTCCTTCCATCAGATCAAAATCCATGCTATCTGAAATCTCAATTACGGTCTGATAAGCTTCTCGCAGCGAAGCATCGGATATCTCTTTTTTCTTTTCATCTTCCGAATCAAACGCGCTGAGTTTGCCGGTGATTGTTCTGTATAGCGCCAGCAACTCTCCGGTGTTTTCTTCTATATAAATGATATCATTTGCCTTGCCGGCTTCCTCGAGCAGTCTTGCTTTTTCTGACAAATCCATCGCCCCTATCACTCTCGCAGAGCTTTTGAGCGCGTGAACTTTGATCGTGAAATTCTCTATATCTTTTTCATCATAATACTTTTCCAGTTCATCAGCTTTCGCTTCCGCTGTCCGATAGAAGACATTTAATATAGATAAAAACTCTTCTTTTCCTCCGCCGTTTTTTATTCCTGCATCCAAATCAATTTCTTCTATATCAGATATCCAACCCGGAATAGTAATCGTCGGTTTAGCTTCCAATACTTCCTCTGATGCACTGACTTTATCGATTTTATTTATCTTGTTATCCGACAGCATTCCGGCAAGTAATTTTTCCATTTTTATACCGTCAACCGGTTTCGATAAAAATGCATCGAACCCTGCATCCAAATACATCTTTTTTGCACCTGAAATCGCATTGGCTGTAAGCGCAACCATCGGAGTTTCCGTATTTGCTCCATCCTTTTTGATATGCTGCAGAGTTTCTATACCGTCCATATCAGGCATCATATGATCGACAAAAATAACATCATATTTAATCTCGTCAGCAAGCTCGATCGCAGCCTTTCCGGAGAGCGCGGTATCGATTTGTATTTCAGTTCTTTTTAACAGGTTTTCAACCACTGCCAGATTGGTGTCATTGTCATCGACAACAAGAATTTTTGCTTCGGGCGCGTGGAAAAATTCGTGGTATTCAGTAACTGTTCTTTCGCTTAACCTGGTTCCTATATCACCGAGCTCGTCCCATTTTTCCACTTTTTGCTTAATCGCAAACGAAAACTCGGAACCGCTTCCGTACTCGCTTTTTACCTCAAGTTTACTGTCCATCATATCGAGAAGTTTGTGCGTGATACTCATACCAAGCCCTGTTCCCTCGATAGAACGGTTTCTCTTTTCCTCGATTCTGGTAAACGGCGAGAATAGTTTGTCTATATCCTCTTCTTTCATTCCGATGCCGGTATCTGCAACCGCAAAGGAAAGCATAATCTCGTCCGGAGCATTTTTCTCATAACCGACAGATAACGTCACAGAACCCTCTTTGGTGTACTTCACGGCATTTGTCAGGAGGTTTATTACGCACTGGCGGATGCGTATCTCATCTCCGAACAGAAGATGCGGGATGTGCTCATCAACCTCGATTTTGAACTCGAGTTCTTTTTTCTCAGCCCTTGCGCGAACCATATTCGCCAGATCGCTGATAAGCGACGCAAGGTCGTATGTCACAGGTATGATTTCCATCCTGCCTTCTTCTATTTTTGAAAAATCCAGGATGTCATTAATTAACGACAGAAGTGTCTTGCCGGCTGACTGTATATCCGCAGCATACACTCTGGTCTGCTCTTCCTTGCTCTCGCGCAGGATCATTTCGTCCATACCGAGAACGGCATTTATCGGAGTTCTGATCTCGTGAGACATATTCGCCAAAAATGACGACTTCGCACGGTTTGCTTCCTCAGCTAAGGTTGTCTGCTCCTCCAGAGCCTCCATATATCTGTAGTGCTCCGTCTCATCAGCAAGCATATACAGCACGCCTACAGGTTCGTCCTCGTATAGCAGGTCATTTTTTTCGGGCGTGTAGATGTGTCCGCCGCGAACTATATTTTCATCGAACTCAATCGCTCGGGTAACCTGCTTCAAAACATCTTCAGGTTTCTCGGTAAGCTCCGGAAAAATCTGTTTGGCTGGCGTGTTGAAATACTGGATCTTTCCCGAATCATCCACAGCCAGTATTCCTTCGGAAAGCTTCTCTATCAGATAGTCTCTGGCAAGCTCCGACGTGCCGAGAAGGTTGTATCTGAAGATTGCTATAAGCATAAATATTATGCCGAATAAATATCCAAAAACAGTGACGTCGATGACATTTTTCAGTCCCCTGATACCAATCAATTCAGCTATGAAAAATGCGGATTCTGTAATGATAGCCGCCTTCACTATAAAAAGTCTTTTTTTCGTTGATTTGTGTTTTTCTTTCACTATTCGGACGATAAGCATCGTTATTCCGATAGCGATATAGACTATCTGAAGCGCCATAAACAGGTGATATATGATTCCGTTTTCGTGAACAAGTCTCGGAAACATATCACCGATGATAAAGTCATATTTACTGTAGTATAACGTATGATGTTCAAATGTTAATACTGATATATACGTGCCAATATGAACCAGCGCAAGTATATTTTTAATAATTGACGGAATACGGAATCTGCATATCTCCGCCACAAATAAAAACAGGAAAAATGAGTTCCACACGCGGCCCAAATACGAGAGTTTCAGCGCGATGATATATCCGTCTCTGGTGTGAGAGGTCAACTCAAACAGGTAACCGAAGTTGTTCAAAAGACATGCGATACAATTCAAAAAAAGGTACGCGTGCAGACGGCCTTTCCAGTTTTTAAATACTATCCAACCTTCTATGAAAAAACCGATGATGCCTATGTATTGAACTATAAGTAGTATGTCACGCATTTGCTGTTACCTCAAGTATTTTTGAAAGGAAATAAATCACGCCGCATTCATCTTCCTGCCAGAGTCTCTGGTTTTGTTTGTCGGGACAGATAATATATCTTTTTTGCGTGCCGGACGCAGCTATCTCTGCTATCAAAACTGCTTTTATATCAAGTTCATAAAGCGATTCGTACAAAACCGGCGCCTCACTCCTGATCCTGTCAAGACTGCTGTCAGCATAAAGCCCATCCTTAACTATCTGTTCGATTCCGTCTGCGCTGCCGTAGCATTTTTCAAAATCCGAAATCCTTCCGTCAGCATCCGTGAAGTAGATTTCCGAAAGCATCAATTCCTTTTCGAGGACCGGCATAGCACACTCAAGCGCCTCGGATAGTGTCTTTGCGGTATTAACTCTGTTTTCCAGATCACGCATACAGGAGAACACACCTTTTTTCGCCATCGACCTAACTTCAAGGTCTTTGTGCTCTGCCTCGTTGTAAACGGTATAGCAGTTTCTGCCGGCAGTTTTTCCTTTGTAAAGAGTCTTGTCTATGGCTAGAAACAGGTCATCGTAGTTTGCCGCATCATCCGGATAAGTCGCGCAACCCGACGTTCCTGTAACAAAAATGCTTCTTCCCTCCGAAATTATATTTCTTCTGAGAGCCTTGTGTCCCTCGTATAAATCCTTGAAAAATTCTTCTTTCTGAACCGGAGTTATATCACGGAGGTTGACGAGCAACAGCTCATCTCCGCCAAATCTCCCCGCAATTCCGAACCCTCTGATTGACTCCGCCAAAGCTTTCGAAACCTCCATCAAAACCACATCACCGGTCTGATGCCCGTAGGTGTCATTGATATCTTTGAAGTTATCAAGATCTATAATTGCAAATGTAAACTGCGTCCTCGACGCTATCAACGATTTCGCAAAATCAAATATATACGCTCTGGATATGATTCCCGTCAGCGGATCGAGTATCTGATCGAGCCCAACCTCGTCGATCAAACTGTCAAAATACGGTATCTCGCGAAGCTGAGCGATGCTGTACATAACCTGAGAATTTTTCAGTTCCTTGTTGCGCCTCATAACCTCAGTCACGTCAGCAAAGCTTCCCACCAGTCCAACTATCTCACCGCCCTTGTAAATCGGACGCTTCGTCGCGATGATATCGCGTTCCTCTCCGTCCACGAAACACTTCCCCTGAACCTTGTAGGTCGCGTGGCCCTCGAGAACACGGAGTTCATCGCGCATAAAAGGCACGGGATCGCTGTGCCACCCCATGTCTTCGTCTGTTTTTCCTATAAGAACATCTGTTGACTTAAACCCGTAGAAGTCCAAAAATGCCTGGTTCGCACCGACGAAGCGACGATTTTTATCCTTCCAGAATATACAATCCTGCGCCGCATCGATGATATTATCAAACATCGTGGTATCAAGTTTCATAGCATCTCATCCTTTCCCGGGCAAACAATCAGTAACGGGTTAATTATACCATGTCGTCGGAAAAATGTCACGACAAAAAAATGTGCGCGCGGAGCATTTTTCACAGATTATTCACATTCTGTTCAAATTCTGTCCATTTTTATAAGCTATCATCTGAGTATAGTCGACGACGAAAGTAACTGTTTAAATTTGTTTGAAAGGATGATTAATATGAAAAAGAAAAATATAACGAAAAAAATTATTCCTGCTACCGTGCTTGCTCTCGCACTTGTTATCGGGGGCGTCGGCATAGCAGGATGCGAAAACGATACTACAAAAGCAGAGGCGGCGGAGCAGCCACCGGGAGCTCCTCCGGACGGTGGTGGAGCTCCTCCGGATGGTGGCGGAGGACCGGGCGGACAACAATCTACCCCGGAATGGAGCGCAGCAAATACAATCTCTGATTCAAATACTTATACCGACACATCGTACTCATCGACAACGGCCGGCGAAAACGCACTGATGATTAAAGGTGACAGCGCATCACCTACTCTCACGGGAACCACTGCCACAAAAACAGGCGAGGGAGTAAACGGTGACGGCGCAAGCTTCTACGGGACAAACTCAGCAATCATCGTCAAAGACGGCGCGGTTGCAACCATAGATAATGCCACTATAACAACTGACTCCGAGGGCGCAAACGGAGTATTCTCATACGGAGGAAACGGCGGTCAAAATGGCGCTTCAGGCGACGGCACTACAGTCAATATCTCCAACTCAACGATCACCACAACAAAGGGCGGCTCAGGCGGAATCATGACAACCGGCGGTGGCATCACAAATGCGACAAACCTGACAGTTACAACCTCAGGACAGTCTTCAGCAGCGATCAGAACAGACAGAGGCGGCGGAACCGTAAACGTAAACGGTGGAACCTACACAACAAACGGACTCGGCTCACCCGCCATCTACTCGACAGCAGCTGTCAGCGTGAGCGACGCAACGCTTATATCAAATAAATCCGAAGGTGTATGTATAGAGGGAACAAACTCCGTCAACCTCAAAAACTGCGATCTCACCGCAACCAATACTGAGAAAAACGGCAACGCACAATACTTGGATTCCATAATGATTTACCAGTCAATGTCAGGCGATGCCTCAGGTACGGATTCATCATTTACGATGACAGACGGAACACTTAATTCAAAAAGCGGACACGTATTCCACGTGACAAATACATCTGCTGAGATAAATTTAAACAGTGTATCAATCAATAATACCGACACCGACAATGTACTTTTATCAGTTGTAAATGACGGTTGGAGTGGCGCTGAAAATAAAGCAACTCTCAATGCGACTTCACAGACGCTCAGTGGCAAAATAATAGTAAGTAACACAGCTTCCTCAGCCAGCAGCTCGAAGTCAACACTGAACTTAAACATCGATAACAATTCGTCTTTCGAGGGATCAATCGGCGACGAAAACAGCTCAGGCTCAGCGCTTGGAACTGTAAATGTAAAACTTGACGGAAGCTGGAAACTGACAGGTGATTCCTATGTGACATCAATAGACGGAAGCGGAATTATCGACTACAACGGTTATGCGCTCTATGTGAACGGAACAGCATATACATCAGGAACTCCGGGCGGAAGTATAACGGAAGGAGATGCAGCTCCTTCGTCAAGTGATGTTGATGACGGATCCGATGACGCGACTGATGACACAGCTACCGTCACCGTCGGAAAAGTAAACACAGTCAAAGTTACACGCAGCAAAAACAAGAAAAAAATGACTGTAAAAGCATCCGCCGTAACAGATGCCGAAGGATACCAGATAGCGTACTCAACATCGAAGAAATTCACTTCAAAAACAACAAAAAAAGTGACCACTTCGTCCACCAAAAAGACGATCAAATCACTTAAAAAGAAAAAGACGTATTATGTGAAGGTGCGTGCTTATATCAAAAACGGAAGTACAAAAACTTACGGAAAATGGTCAACAGTGAAAAAGGTAAAATGACTCCCTGTCTATAGAAGAATGAATGGAAAGGAAATGAGGCCGGTCGAAGACCGGCCTCGAAATAATTATCACAGACACTGCATCGCTTTATCTATCGTGCTTTGCTGATATCCCTCAGCAACCAGCTGCTCCTTGCTTTTACCATTTTTCAACGCCGTTATGACCTCAACAATTTCGTCCATTCCCTCTTCTCGGCCCTCGCGGATTTTCTCAATATCGTGCTGCATAGCCACGATATACTCACGTCGCCAGGCACCATTCATCTTCGCTTCTTTCACAGCCATATCAAGTCTCCTTACATAATCATCCTCAGAAGGTTTTCCCACCACATAGTCAAGAAACGCCTTCAATCTCTCATCTATGTCATCCGCCGTACCGACGGCATTCAGGATAATACTCTTCGTCCCGTCTTTAAGCCCTATATCCGTGTCTTCCTCACACCGATATGTAAATGTATACTTATGCAACCCGGCTTCAAAAAGATCAAACGGACAAATCAAAATCACATACGAATCACTCAGCTTTTCATAATCAACACTCTTCTCAAGCAACTGAGTGTCTGCAATCGAAAGGTAATAACGAATTCTCTTGGGCAGGTTTCGCTTGTTAAGCATCTGCATCTCGACCGTAAAAGCCGGCCCCTCCCTGTCAATTGCAAAAACGTCAAATCTCACACCGTGAATATCTAAACCAATTTCAACGGTCTTCTGCGTTTGAACCTCAAGATGTGATATTTTCACATCCGGAAGAATCATCTGCACCAATTCCTTGAGCATCGATTCATCAAGCATAACCTTGCTAAAAATGAAATCATTGCCAATGCCGAGCGAAAGCCACTTCTTTTCTAAATCCTCGGTTTGATAATCGTTCAATAATATCTGATTGTCGTTATTCTTTTCCATATACTACCTCCTAAATTTTAACATAAACTCAAACGCGATTCAACCCCCAAAAAATGAATAAATCAATTTTGATATACCATACCACCCTCCCTAAATTTTGTAAATTGTCACTTCTAACCAAAAATATTCCACCACTAATATACACCTTGCACAAATACCCTCAAAAACATGTCGTTCAGACGAAAAAATGGGCGTCACACGCCCAAAAACGGCCGTCTGACGCCCAGATTTTTTTTCTTATTTCCTCTCCGACAGCTTCGCCTCAAACCTGTCCTTTGATGTCACCTCAGGAACCGGCGTTGCATATTTGCCGGTAAAGCATGCATCACAGTAACCGCACCCTCCGATCAATTCGGACAGCGAATCTACCGGTAAAAATGCCAAAGAGTCGGCACCTATTATTTCTGCTATTTCTTCCACTGTATGGTGATTTGCAATCAGATTTTCAGTTGAATCTATATCCGTTCCGTAGTAGCAGGGATGTGTAAACGGCGGCGCCGAGATACGCATATGTATTTCTTTTGCGCCTGCATCTCTCAGAAGTTTCACAATATGTCCGCTGGTTGTTCCGCGAACTATAGAATCATCTACAAGTATAATTCTTTTTCCTTCAACAGTTGATTCGATTGGGTTTAATTTTATGCGAACCTGATTCACTCTTTCGGATTGTGTCGGCGCAATAAATGTTCTTCCTATATACTTGTTTTTTATCAGTCCGATGCCGTATGGAATTCCCGAACTGTATGCGTAACCAAGCGCCGCATCAAGCCCGGAATCAGGCACTCCTATCACGACATCCGCTATATCTTTTTCATCATTTCTAGCGAGTATTTTTCCTGCGCGCATCCTGGCTTCGTGCACTGATATTCCATCTATTACCGAGTCAGGTCTTGCGAAATAAATATACTCAAAAATACATGTTTTTTTATCCTTTTTTTGTATGTGCGCAGTGAGACTTTTTATTCCTTCTTTTGAGAACACCAAAACCTCACCCGGCTTCAAATCCCTGACGAACTCTGCACCCGCTGCCTCAAGCGCACAACTCTCCGACGCAACTATATATTTTCCGTCCGCAGTCTGACCGTAGCACAGTGGTCTGAACCCATACGGATCTCTGACAGCGATCATCTTCGCAGCTGACATAAGAACGAGTGAAAACGCTCCCTCCAGACGCGGGATTGTAGCCAAAACCGCATCCTCTATGGACGGATGCGCCAAACGCTCGCGCGTTACCAGATACGCGATTATTTCCGTATCGGAAGTCGAGTGAAAAATAGCCCCTCCGAGCTCCAGCTCGCTTCGAAGAGCGTAAGCATTGCTTATATTTCCATTGTGCGCCAGGGCCATTTTTCCTTTTTGATGATTGACCTGCATCGGTTGACAATTGTTTCTGTCATCGCCTCCGGTCGTTGAGTAGCGCACGTGTCCGACGGCCATATTGCCTTGCGGCAATTTTTCCAGAGTTTCTTCATCAAAAACCGTATGAACCTCTCCCAGATCTTTGTGCGCGAAAAATACTCCGTCGTCGTTTACGACAATTCCGCAACTTTCCTGGCCTCTGTGCTGAAGCGCGTAGAGACCGTAGTAAACATCCTTTCCAACGGCATAAGGGGTGTTCGAAAACACCCCAAATACGCCACATTCTTCATGAATTTTTTCATTAATATTATTCAAAACATTCCTCCCGGCATAAGCCGATTTTTTATGCCTTACTCTACATCCTGCAATGCTGCGAAGTCTTCCTCACCAGTTCTGATCTTAACAACTCTGCTTACAGGATATACGAATACTTTTCCGTCGCCGATCTTTCCGGTATAGAGTGTTTTCTTCGCTGTCTCGATAACACTTTCGACAGGAATTTTGCTGACAACTACCTCAAGCTTGATCTTCGGAAGGAGTGTCATATCCATCTCGACTCCACGATACATCTCGCCGGCGCCTTTCTGGATTCCGCAACCACTTACCTGGGTTACTGTGATACCCGTTACACCGAGTTCATTGAGAGATCGTTTCATCTTGTCATACCGTGAAAGTTTCGTGATGATAACAACCTTATAAATTCCGGTATCAAGACTTGTTCCCGCGACGGTAGCTGCCTTGTTCTCAACAGGCACAGACGCAGCTTTTTGCGCTTCACTTGCCTCTTCATAGTTTTCTGTTCCGAGACTTGTGTTTTCATTTGCACTCATTGATGAGTTCGATACATCCATGATACTGAAGCCTGAATAAGCTGATGCAAGACCATGCTCTGTCAAGTCCAGACCTTCTATTTCCTCTTCCTCTGAAACCCTCAGACCGAAGATTGCTTTTATTAACAAAAATACTATCGTCATAGTAACTGCGGTCCAACCGGCAACTGCCAGGCATCCAACTGTCTGTTTACCGAGAAGGTCGAATCCTCCTCCGTAGAAAAGACCTGAAAGTGTGTCATTACCCGGAGCAGTTGTTGTTGCAAAAAGTCCGGTTGCAATAGTACCCCAGATACCGTTCATCATATGAACTGCTACGGCACCTACAGGGTCGTCGATATGAAGCTTGTGATCGAGAAGCCATACACCGAATACTACCAGAAGTCCGGCTACAGCACCGATTACAATTGCACCCGTCGCATCCGTAACATCACACGGTGCGGTGATGGCGACAAGTCCTGCCAGCGATGCGTTCAAACACATCGAAACATCCGGCTTGCCATATCTGATCCAGGTGAAAATCATACATACAACAGTTGCTACAGAAGGTGCAATAGTAGTTGTTACAAATACTGATGCCAACTGATCTGTAGATGTACAAGCTGCACCGTTGAATCCGTACCAACCGAGCCACAGGATAAATACACCAAGTGCTCCTATGATCAGGTTGTGACCTGGGAAGGCATTGACCTTCGTAATCTTTCCTTCTTTATTCTTTTCAAACTTACCTATTCGCGCTCCGACTATTTTTGCTCCGATAAGTGCTGATATACCACCTACCATATGGATTGCGCAAGATCCTGCAAAATCATGGAATCCCCACTGAGCAAGCCAGCCGTCACCCCAAATCCAGTGAGCCTCGATAGGATAAATCAATGCTGAAATAATTCCTGAATAAACACAGTAACTGAGGAACTTCGTTCTCTCTGCCATCGCTCCCGAAACGATGGTTGCTGTTGTTGCACAGAACACCAGGTTGAAAATGAAGTTTGACCAGTCAAAATTCTGGTAATTTGTAAAAATGTCAAATCCCGGCTTTCCAATAAATCCAAACAGGTCTTCGCCGAGAAGCAATCCAAATCCGATTACGATGAAAACCACGCATCCGATACAGAAGTCCATCAGGTTCTTCATCAGGATATTGCCCGCGTTCTTCGCTCTTGCAAATCCGGACTCGACCATTGCGAATCCTGCCTGCATCCAGAACACCAGCGCCGCTCCGATCAAAAACCAGACTGCGAAGAGTTCACCACTTGCTTTCGATAATAATTCTTCCATAAATCATTCCCCCAATCTTTTTTTTCTAAGGCAACTCCTTTTCTCTCGGCGCGAGTCCAACATGCACCTCGAATTCCTTCGGAATTCTCGTTGTATGTTGGACTCAACTGTATTCATATATATCAGTTTGTGTGCAAGCACACACTGATATATATTTCATCCAGTCTCGCGCCTTATCACGCAAGAAAGGCGCCTCGGAAATAATTCCGAGACGCCATTGCCTCAACACGTCGCATATTATCATATATTTTTTTTCTTGTCAATACCTTTTTTCAAAATTTTTTGAAATATTTTATAATTGCTCCAAAATATATTTTTTCACGTTTTCAAGCTTGCTTTCTTTCCACGCGCCCTTCTCGGCTTCTTCGGCAAAAGGACAGATGATTAGGAAATCAAGCGCCTCGCCCTCCACGCGTCCGCTTCTTTTGGGATTTGAAAAATGTTCCGCCCATGCGACTTCGTCTGCATCTTTGTATTTATCCGGATACAAAAATATCTGCTGTTTTTTGTTTGCTTCAACAAAAGCTTTTGCTGAAAGCGGTGCTAATTTTTCATATTCTTCTGCAGGAACTTCCGTAAAAATAAGCGGTAAATCAGCGCTTACTACGCGCTCATTTTTCCTGTCGATTTCTATTCCCTGTGCCGTAAATTCGTAGGTTTCAGACGTGAGCGTCAAACTCAAAACAACGCCCTTTTCAGTGTTATATTGCGCCCGCTGATAGTTCGTATCAAATATAAAATTGCCGAGCGAATAAAAGATTGGTTTTCCGTTTACAATCTCATAATTCATCGGTACGTGCGGGTGATGACAAACGATGATATCGGCGCCCATATCGAGGTACTTCAGGTATTTATCCCTCGTGTACGGTGACGGAAGCGAAGTGAATTCTTCGCCGCCATGCGATATCAGGATGCACCAACGACACTTAGATTTAATCTCATCTATCGTCTTTTGTATAGTATCGAAGTCGGCCCAGTTCAGGCATCCCGCCTTGTCAGGTCCCGCAGGCTTGCATCCTCTCTGGTACCCGACCGAAAAAAGTCCGATACCTCCTGCCTCGTCAAGAATCACCGGAGTGGCGGCCGCGTCCAAATCCATCCCGACTCCAAGTGTTTTGATTCCGTTTTCTTCAGCTATTTTTAATGTGCTTTTCAGCCCGTCCGGCCCTGCATCCATGATATGGTTGTTGCACAGATTCCAGATATCGGCTCCAAGCGATTTCAAAAAATCCACTGAATCCGGATCAATCGTGTGCATCAGACGCATCTCTATAGCTGTCACGAGCTGCTTTTCTTCCTCACTTATGATAGCGCCCTCGACATTTGGTATCACGTGATCTGAATTATGAAAAATGTCAAGAATGCTCTGCTCCACCAGCTCAGAATCGGTCCATTTTTCTGCCATATGATGATCGAAACCGATGTCACCGGTGAAGGTTAAGGTTGTTTTTTCTTTCATTGTTTTCTCCAAATTATATACTTTATGAATGATGTTAAATAGATATAGAAGACCGCATCATTCCCACTGTGCTATCATAACAGGAAACGAGGGAAAAATCAACAGGAACTAACAAAAGTCCAGGTTTACAACTAAAACCAAATCTGCCCGATAAGCTGTACCACCGTCGCAGCAAGCCAGGCAATCAGGCATTGCCAGAGGACCACGTACACTGCCCACAGATGTCCGAGCTCGCGTCTGATTGATGCGATAGCGGCCACACAGGGTGAATAAAGCAGTGAAAAAACAAGCATTGAAGCGGCACAGACTGAACTGATCTGTGACGCGATACTCTCTCCCGGGAACATAACTTCCATCGAAGAAACCACACTTTCTTTTGCCATAACTCCGCTCACAAGCGAGGTTATTATTCTCCAATCACCGAGTCCCGCCGGTCGCATAATCGGCTCGAGCAATCCCGCAATCTGCGCAAGCATGCTATTTTCCGGATTCTGAACCATATTCAGTCTGAAATCAAAACTCTGCAAGAACCAAACTATTATAGTTGCAACCAGAATCACTGTAAATGCTCTGTGCAAAAAGTCTTTTGATTTTTCCCAGAGAAGTCTGCAAACATTTTTCAGGCGCGGAAGTCTGTAGTTGGGAAGCTCCATAACAAACGGCGCAGCTTTGCCCTTGAAGAGAATTTTTTTGTACAAAAGTGCTACAAGAATTCCGATAATTATACTCAAAAAATACAGTCCTGTGATAATCCACCAGCCCGAGTTCGGGAAAAATGAATGAATGAAAAATCCGTATATCGGCAGTTTCGCCGTACAAGACATAAACGGCGTCAACAATATGGTTATTTTTCGGTCGCGGGAACTCGGTAGAGTTCTGGTCGACATCACAGCCGGCACCGTACAACCGAAGCCTATCAGAAGCGGAACGATGCTGCTTCCCGAGAGGCCTATTTTTCTGAGAAGTTTGTCCATCACAAACGCAACTCTTGCGATATAGCCACTGTCCTCGAGTACCGACAGGAAGAAAAACATCACGACGATGATCGGCAGGAAGCTCAAAACACTTCCAACTCCCTCGAAAACTCCCTTCAGAATCAGGCTTTGGATAGCATCATTTACGTTTGCATTTTTCATCGAGCTTTCCAAAAGGCCTGCAAGCGAGTCTATGCCGTTGCTCAAAAGATCCTGCAAAAATGGTCCGATCACAGCGAAAGTCAGGAAAAATACCAATGCCATAACAGCCATAAACACCGGAATCGCAGAGAGTTTGCCGGTAACTATACTGTCTATTTTTCTGGAGCGGATATGCTCTTTGCTTTCTTTTGGTTTTTTCACGCAGCGGTCGCAAACCCTGTATACATACGCGTAACGCATCTCGGCGATAGCGGCGCAACGATCAAGTCCGCGCTCTGATTCCATCTGAAGAACGATGTGTTCCAGCATTTCTTTTTCATTATCATCAAGCTTAAGTCTTTTTCGAATTCTTTTGTCGCCCTCGATAAGTTTTCCTGCGGCAAATCGCACAGGAACATCTTCGCGTATGGCGTGATCCTCTATCAGGTGGATAGCCGCATGCATACAGCGGTGAACCGCACCACCATGATCCGTGCTGCTGCAGAAGTCCTGTCTGAGCGGCTTCTCCTGATACTTTGCAATATGTATAGCGTGATGAACCAGCTCCTCGATACCCTCATTTTTCGCAGCAGATATGGGAACGACCGGCACACCCAGCATTTCCTCCATTGCGTTGATGTCGACGGAACCGCCGTTTCCGGTCATTTCGTCCATCATGTTCAGCGCGATAACCGTCGGGATGCCCATTTCAAGCAGCTGCATAGTCAGATAAAGCGAGCGGTCGATAGAGGTTACATCGACTATATTTATGATTGCGTGAGGATGCTCGTTCAGCACAAAATCTCTGGAAACCAGCTCCTCACTTGAGTACGGCGACATCGAGTAGATGCCCGGAAGATCGGTTACTCTCGTGTTTTCATACCCGCGAATGACGCCGTCTTTTCGGTCTACGGTAACGCCCGGAAAATTGCCTACGTGCTGGTTTGATCCCGTAAGCTGATTAAACAATGTCGTTTTTCCGCTGTTTTGGTTGCCGACCAGCGCGAAGGTCAGAACTGTCCCCTCAGGCAGGGGATTGCCGCTTCCCTTCGGGTGGAATTTTCCCTCCTCACCCAATCCGGGATGTTGTACTTTTTTATGTGTATTTTTCTCCTCGTACTCGGGATAGTCGGGTGTC
>JAIKWQ010000069.1 GCA_024684535.1 Eubacterium sp.
AGGGAGATATGACTATGAGTGGATACGATGAAATGAATTTTGCAAAACTTGATACCGAAAGAAAACAAAGAACCGGATTTCCGGAGGTTATTTTTTGCGAAGGAAAACCCGATGAATACCTGGTGAAAATCTATACCAAAATATACGAAAACGAGGGAAGAGTTTTCGGAACACGCGCAACAAAAGAACAGTATGAATTGATAAAAAGTCCTATCCCTGAAGCAAAATATGATGATGTCTCAAGAATTCTTATGGCAGAAAAAGAGAATCACTGTTTCTCATCGGTCGGCAAAATCGCCGTATGCAGCGCAGGAACGGCGGATGTTCCCATAGCTGAAGAAGCCGCACAAACAGCAGAATTTTTCGGTGGACATGTGGAGCGATACTATGACATCGGAGTCAGCGGACTTCACAGACTTTTGGATAAAATTGAAGAAATAAAAAAAGCAAACTGCGTGATAGCAGTTGCCGGTATGGAAGGTGCTCTGGCAAGTGTTCTGGGCGGTCAGGTTTCGGTACCCGTCATCGCAGTTCCGACATCAGTCGGCTACGGCGCAAGCTTAAACGGTCTCTCTGCTTTGCTTACTATGATTAATTCCTGCGCCAACGGAGTATCTGTCGTAAACATCGACAACGGATACGGCGCCGGATATATAGCGACTCAGATCAACCGATTGGCGTGCGATAAATAGGGTACGTTAGGGTTAATTTCACTGTATATAAACAATAGCAGTACGCCTGAATGCAGCAATAATTCGCATAACCGCAGAGTACGCCAAACTCAATGCATATCCGTAAACAAATACATCTTCTCTTCCGATAATAAATCCTACTATTACAAGCACAACTACAAATATAAGCCCTCCGATTCCACGACCGAGCTTCAGACGCCATCCGGAAGAACCGGCCTCTTTGGCCTCGAGTGCACGAAGCATATCGACCACTCCCGTAAATGCATATATTCCCAAAAGGTAAATCATCACGAATAGTTTGTTGTCCATCGCAGGAATCGAAAGTGTGAACAATGATATATCCATCGCTATGATTGCTTCATACAAAAATGATTTGCCACCGACCATATGCCTGGCCATCCTGAAGTAAAACCACAAAAAACGGAGTCCGTAAGCGAGCAAGGTAATACCAAGTATCAAGGGAATTAACACCATAGACTCTTTTGGTACAAATACAAGTATACTTGCAACCGCTATTAATAGTATTCCGATTATTACATTTTCAATTCTTTGTAAAACGCTCATTTTTCACCTCTGAATTTATGCATTTGTACGATCTATGGAGCGACCTGCCAACTTGTTTCCTGATTTATAAATCTGATCTGTAACCATACTTTTTTGCGACAGCGCAGCAGTGATAAACTTCCCTAAAAATGTATCATCTTTCTTGTCAGAATCAGCATTTTTATACTCCTCAAGATAAGCATCCTTATCAAACGGAGTTATCTCATGTCCTGACAATTTTTCTCCGAGTTTTTTCCAATCCTCTCCTGCATCGGGCTGACGTTTTCTGAGTATCTGTTCTATCTCTGAATCAATTTCTGATATTGCCGGGATATCATACTCACCTTTTACAAAACCATCACTTTTTCCGTTTAGATACTTAAGAGCTGTTATCATCTGACAAAACGCTTTTTTGTAATCACTCGGATTATCTTTGATTATTTCTTCGTAATCGCCCCAAGCAGGCAGATATCTGTAAGTGAGAAAACTGTAATCAGGAAAATGTCCGGCGCGTCCATGACCTAAGTTCATGATATTATTCTCGCTTCCGGGATTGACGCTTCGTGTATAGATGTTGTTTTCTATATCATCGGGAGCAGAAACACTGTGTCTGAATGTCGGTTTCACTTCCTCGTACCCGTCATCTTTCGGAAGCATTATATACAAATAATTCTCGGTAACATTGTTAATAACCATAGAAGGCGTACCCGCAAAATTCATATGAGCCCAAGTGTCTGAAAGAACATGCATCGCCACACCGATTGCCTGAAGATTTTTTTCTTTTGCAAGCTTAACTGTTTTTTCAACAAGATCTGAATCAGGTTTGCAGATAAGTCTGAATTTACTTAAATATTTTTTTGAACAACGTTTCTTAGGGGTAGCATATAAATCTCCCGGCAAGAAATGAAAAGATGCCCAAATCCTAGTGATGTCCTGAAGTCCGATGATATCGGTTCTGGCATCCATCATTTCCAGAGAAAGCTGGGTTGTAGCTGCTTTCACAGGCGCTCCTATATGAGACAACAATGATTTGCTGCACTCATCTACAAAGTTATCGCTGTAAGCTATATCCTGACTTTCTTCGTGTGTAAATCCCGCAAGTATGGCAGCGCAATATGTGGCATAATAATGAAAATCTGCGTTCATTTGTTTTCCTCTTTCTTTTGCTTTTTTCGAATGCTTCTGAGCATTATGCTGCTTATCATCATCTCAGCTATACAAATCGTTGCCGTAATTTCTATAATAACAGATGAAACAGCATATACCAGACCGGATTCGTTTGAAAACAGTCTGAATATATCAAAAACATCAACAGTTATATATGTCACTACAACAAAACCCGTAACTATAATGTATGCTATGGATTTGCGCTTTCCTTTGCCGTCTTTTCTTGCAGAAAAGCCTATATAGAATTCCAACAAAAATATGATTATGGCGAAAACCATCAAAAAAGAATAAATCACAGGTTTTAACTCCGGAGGGATGAGATCTACAATTCCGTCGTTATATACAAATACTGTAAGTGCAAATCTGATAAATGACCATAAACCGAAGACAATAACACCTGTTCCGAGTGTTATCAGGTTTATGCTGAGTCGTCTTGTTTTTGCGTCCATTTTAATAATTCCTTCCGAGCAAAAGATCATTTATTAAGAATAATATATTGAAAGTATAGCACAATCATGATATAATTTCAATAATTATTCTTTAAAAAGGAGGGCAAAAAAATGCCATTTATTGACTCAAAAATCACTGTGAGTGTTTCAAAAGAGAAGGAAGAAGCTATAAAATCAAAACTTGGTCAGGCGATAAGTGTTCTCGGAAAAGGCGAAAGCTTTTTGATGGTCGGATTCGATGACAACTACGACCTCTACTTCGCAGGAAATCCTGTAGAAAAGGGCGCTTATGTTGCTATCAGCCTGTATGGATCCGCTTCTCCTGATGCATACTCAAAAATGAGTGGAGAAGTATGCCGTATTCTAAACGAAGAACTGGACATTCCCGGAGATAAAGTTTACGTTACATACAGAGAAGTAAGTGATTGGGGTTGGAACGGAAGGAATTTCTAAAACACACTCGGGGGTTGAACTCAATGAAAAAAAAACTGACTTGTATATTACTTATTCTCGTTTTGCTGCTTTCCGCCTGTGTAGCTGATGCTCCGGCGCCACAGGACAACGGCTCTGAAACCGGAGAAAAAACAGAACAATTGGCTGAATACGACCCGAGCGGAACCTGGGCCATATACTGGTATTTATGCGGTTCCGACTTGGAATCCGAACAGGGATGTGCAACAGACGATCTTCTGGAAATGATGAAAGTCAAGCTTCCTGACAATGTAAAAATCATAATTCAAACCGGTGGAGCGTCCGTCTGGAATAACGATATGATAAGCGAGAAGAAAATAGGTCGTTATGAGTATTCCGGCGAGGATTTCGTACAGGTAGATGAGCTCAAACAGGCGAACATGGGGAAAGAAGAAACCCTGACGGATTTTTTGGGGTATTGTAACCAAAATTACCCTGCCGATCACAAGATGTTTTTGTTCTGGGATCATGGCGGCGGATCGCCATCAGGCGTTGCCCAGGATGAAAATTACGACGGAGATATGCTGACTCTGCCCGAAATGCGAAAAGCATTCGAATCAGCCTGCGAAGCGTCTTCTACTAATCCGCCATTTGATATTATCGGTTTTGATACTTGCCTGATGGCTACAATAGACGTTGCAAACATTTTTAAAGATATGGGACGTTATCTGGTAGCAAGTGAAGAAACCGAGCCGGGAACAGGATGGAGCTACAACAAATGGCTTGGCAAGTTCGCTGATAATACTGAAATAACCCCTGACGAAATCGGAAAGATTATTTGTGACACATATATCAAACAATGTGAAAAAGATGATTTTGCCGATGAGGCCACTCTGTCAGTTACAGATCTTTCAAAAATTGATCCGATACTTGACGCCTACAGCAAGCTCGGAGACGAGGCTTTGGTAAATGCTGTAAATGATGAATCATTCCAGGGTAAATTCGACCGTGCTGCAAAGAAGACCGAAAACTACGGTGGAAACACCGAAAAAAGCGGTTACTCTGATATGGCGGATTTGGGGGATCTCGCAAAACACACCGAAAAAATTCTCCCAAACTCTTCGCAAGCGGTTGTAGATGCAATCGGTAATGCTGTAGTTTATCAGGTCAAAGGCGAGTACAAATCAAAAGCAAACGGGCTGTCATGCTTTATAAATTATTCAAGCGACCCCGACCTTTTGGAAGGCTACTCGAAAGCTACAGGAACACCATCATTTGATTATTATTATACTTATAAACTAACCAATAAGTTTTCCGACAAAGCGTATGATTATGTATCAAAACTTTTAGGCAATACAAACCTCGAAAATCGAGAGAAATTTAAGCTTTCAAAACTTGAGGATAAAAAGCTGAAAATAGAAGACGGTTCCGCAGTGCTGAATATCGGCGCTGAAAATGCAAAGCATTTATCAAGGGTAAGCTATGAATTATATAAGTTCATCGACGACGGAGATATAATGCTTATGTTCGGAGATGCAGGCACTGAAAACGACGTCGAAGCAGATTGGGATCAAGGTGTTTTTAAAGAAAACTTCCGCGGTGTTTGGGGTACGATAGACGGACACCTGGTATATATGGAAGTATCAAATTTTACTGATAAATATACATTGTATCAAATTCCAATTAAGTTGAATAAAAAGAAAGTATTTTTATCTGTTGCGTACATCAACAGCAGCGACGAATACAAAATACTCGGTGCCAGAAAAGAATACAGCAACGGTTTACCGGGTAAGAATTCAATCAAGCTGAAAAAAGGTGACAAGATTTCAACTATTATGTACGGCTACAGCGGTGAACTTGATGACGTGATAGAAACCACCGTTGACACCTTCAAAGTTAAGAATAATACATCATTTACCGAAGAAGAACTGAACGACGGAAAATTTATAATTAACTTTAAAATCACAGGTACCGATGGAAAAAGCGTCACTTCGGATTCGGAAGAATTCAAAATGAAGAACGGTGAAATCAGGTATTTATAACAGCTGATTTAATCTCAAAAATTTACCTTGACACAGAAGTCAAGGTAGAGTAGAATAAAGATTGCGTGTAAACCACGCAATTTGCTCTCGTAGTTAAATGGATATAACAGCCCCCTCCTAAGGGGCAGTTGTGGGTTCGATTCCCGCCGGGAGTACTCGCGAAAAAATAGGTCGCGTCGAAGCGAAAAAGAAGGTATGTTGTGAGCTTGCTCGCAGACATACCTTCTTTTTTGATTTGAAGTGCTTATGCACGCGGGCAGATTGATGCTATGCATCAATCTGCTCCGACGCGACCACAACATGGCAATCAGCTTACGCGTTGCTTCAGCGTAAATCTGCTCCGACGCGACCTTTTTCATTCTTCCCAAAACAACTCATCCAATGTTTTTCCCAACACCTTGCATA
>JAIKWQ010000087.1 GCA_024684535.1 Eubacterium sp.
AGCAAAAACACGGAGACGGAGCGGTCAATATTTTTGAGAGAAGATATGACACACACGGATGAGTGTACAGTCGCCGCTTGTCGTACTAAGAGGAAAAGTATAGTACGAAAAGGAGGGGACTATTTTTATGGCAAGTAAAAAGAGTCAGAAAATGAGGATCATACTTAAGGCATATGATCACAGAATCATCGACATCGCAGCAGGAAAGCTGGTTGATACGGTGAAAAAAACCGGAGCAAAGATTTCAGGTCCGGTACCGATGCCTACAAAGAAGGAAGTTGTTACAATCCTTCGAGCAGTACATAAGTATAAGGATTCGCGTGAGCAGTTCGAGCAGAGAACGCACAAAAGACTTATCGATGTACTCTCGCCGACGCAGAAAACTGTAGACGCTCTTTCAAGAGTAGAGCTTCCTGCAGGAGTTGCGATCGACATCCAGATGAAAAAATAATATATTAATTAGGAGGAAATGAATGATGAGAAAGGCTATCGTAGCTACCAAGATTGGTATGACTCAGGTCTTTGATGAGAACGGCATTATGACTCCGGTTACTGTATTGAAAGCAGGTCCGGTATTCGTTACTCAGATCAAGACAGAAGAAAACGACGGCTACTCGGCAGTTCAGGTGGCATATGGCGACAAGCGTGAGAAGCTTCTCACAAAGCCGGTCAAAGGTCATCTTGCCAAGGCAGGCGTTGAGAACAAGAGGTTTCTGACAGAGTTTAAGTTTGATGATGTATCCGAGTATGAGCTTGGAGCCGAGATCAAAGCAGACATATTTGAGGCGGGAGACAAAGTTGATGTCACTGCCAAGACAAAGGGTAAAGGATTCCAGGGCGCGATCAAGCGTCACGGACAGTCCAGGGGACCGATGGGACACGGTTCAAAATTCCATCGTCACGCAGGATCGAACGGATCCGCATCTGATCCGAGTAAAGTATTCAAAGGCAAAAAAATGCCCGGACAGATGGGTGCCGTACAGGTAACAATCCAGAACCTTGAGATCGTAAGAGTTGATGCAGAGGACGGACTCCTTCTTATAAAAGGAGCTGTACCGGGACCGAAAAAATCAACCGTGATTGTAAAGGAAGCCGTTAAATCAGTAAAATAAAAGGAGGAAGGACAGATGGCTAGCGTATCTGTTTACAATATGGAGGGCAAAGAAATAGATAAGCTTGACGTAAGCGATGACATCTTTGCAGCTCCGATCCACGAGCATCTGATGCACAAGGCAGTAACACTGCAGCTTGCCAATCGTCGTCAGGGCACACAGAAAGCCAAGACACGTTCGGAGGTACGAGGCGGCGGCCGCAAGCCTTGGAGACAGAAGGGAACAGGCCACGCAAGACAGGGATCGATCAGATCACCTCAGTGGACAGGAGGCGGAGTTGTATTTGCTCCGACACCGAGAGAATATACATTCAAGATGAACAAAAAAGAAAAAGAGAAGGCTTTGAAGTCAGCACTTTCAAGCAAAGTAAGTGATGAGAAGCTGATCGTTATCGATGAAATGAGCTTTGATGAGCCCAAGACAAAGAAAATGGGACAGCTCCTTTCAAGTGTAGGCGCAAACAAAGCGTTTGTTGTTCTCGGAGGAGACGGCATCACAGAGCCTACAGACAAAATGAAAAATGCAGCGCTTTCAGCTCGCAACATCGGAGGCGTAAGAAGCACATACTTCCTTCGCGGAGAGGATCCGGATACAAAGGAAGTGAAGATCACAAGCGGACTTAATGTTTATGACATTCTCAAGTACGACACACTCGTGATCGAGAAGAGTGCGATAAAAGCAATCGAGGAGGTGTATGCATAATGGCTGATATCAAATACTATGATGTGATCTTAAAGCCTGTCATCACCGAGAGCTCGATGGAAGGAATGGATTACAAAAAATATACATTCTATGTACATACGGATGCAACAAAAACACAGATCAAAGATGCTGTTGAAAAAATGTTCCCGGGCACAGAGGTGTCAAAGGTGAACACAATGAATGTATCCGGAAAGACAAAAAGACGCGGACGCACATCCGGTCAGACAGCAAAAAGGAAAAAGGCTATCGTATGGCTGACAGAGGAAAGTGCGGACATAGAGATATTTGAAGGATTGTGATGAAGGAGAAAGGAGATTACCACAATGGGAATCAGAAGTTATAACCCATATACCCCTTCGAGAAGAAATATGACCGGTTATGATTTCGCGGAGATCACTACTGATAAGCCGGAGAAATCACTCCTTGCACCGCTCAAGAAAAATGCGGGACGCAATTCACAGGGAAAGATCACGGTCAGACATCACGGAGGCGGAAATCGCAGGAAATACAGGATCATAGATTTCAAGAGAAACAAAGACGGTATCCCTGCAACAGTTAAAACAATAGAGTATGATCCGAACCGTACAGCAAACATTGCATTGCTTTCATATGCGGACGGAGAGAAAAGATACATCCTCGCTCCTGCGGGACTCAAAGTCGGAGACGTTCTGATGAACGGTGAGAAGGCTGAGGTAAGAGTCGGAAACTGCATGGAAATGAAGGATATGCCGGTAGGTACACAGATCCACAATATCGAGATGTACCCGGGACACGGCGGGCAGCTTGTCCGCGCAGCAGGAACATCTGCTCAGCTTATGGCAAAAGAAGGTAAATACGCTATACTCCGTATGCCTTCAGGCGAGATGAGAATGGTGCCGATCATATGTCGTGCAAGCATCGGTGTAGTAGGAAACGGTGAGCACAACCTTGTGAACATCGGAAAAGCCGGAAGAAAACGTCATATGGGCATCAGACCTACAGTCCGCGGTTCAGTTATGAACCCGAACGACCATCCGCACGGTGGTGGTGAGGGTAAGGCACCTGTCGGACGTCCGGGACCGTGTACTCCTTGGGGTAAACCGGCTCTTGGTTACAAGACACGTAAAAAGAATAAGCAGTCCAACAAGATGATCATCCGTCGCAGAGACGGCAAATCACTTGCCAAGTAAGTAAGGAGGAGAGATAAATGGCACGTTCATTGAAAAAAGGACCTTTCGCCGACAAATCTTTACTGAAAAAGATCGATGCGATGAATGAGTCCGGAGATAAATCTGTTATCAAAACCTGGTCACGCCGTTCAACCATCTTCCCTGCATGGGTAGGTCATACGATCGCAGTACATGACGGAAGAAAGCATGTACCCGTGTATATAACAGAGGATATGGTTGGTCACAAGCTTGGTGAGTTTGTGGCAACAAGAACCTATCGCGGTCACGGCAAGGACGAGAAGAAACGATAAGGAGGTTTTAACTATGGCCAAGGGGCATAGAACTCAGATAAAAAAAGAAAGAAACCAGGAACAGAGAGAAAAAAGACCTTACGCAGTACTTAAGTATGCGCGTATGTCTTCTCAAAAGGCTGAGTATGTACTGGCAGCGATCAGAGGAAAGAATGTTATCGAGGCACAGGCTATTCTTGAGTACAATCCAAGATATGCTTCAACTGTTATCGCAAAGCTTCTTAAATCAGCGATCGCAAATGCAGAGAACAACAACGGTCTTGATCCTGAAACGCTTTATGTTGACGAGTGTTTCGCCGGCAAAGCAGTAACAATGAAAAGAATCAGACCAAGAGCTCGTGGAATGGCATACAGAATCGAGAAAAGAACTTGTCATATCACGATTATACTCAACGAGAGATAAGAAAGGAGATCAAGATGGGACAGAAGGTAAACCCACACGGACTTAGGGTCGGCATCATCAAGGACTGGGATTCAAGATGGTACGCTGACGGAAAGGAGTTCTCGGATAACCTTGTTGAGGATTACAACATCCGTGAATTCTTAAAGAAAAGACTTTACAGTGCCGGGATCTCCAAGATCGAGATCGAGCGTTCGACCGATCGCGTGAGAGTACTGGTATACACCGCTAAACCGGGTGTAGTAATCGGAAAAGGCGGAGCTGAGATAGAGAAGCTCAAGGCAGAGCTTGCTAAATACTCAACAAAAAAAGTACTTGTAGATATCAAGGAAGTAAAGAAACCCGATTCAGATGCACAGCTTGTTGCAGAGAATATCGCAGAGCAGCTTGAGCGTCGTATCTCCTTCAGAAGAGCGATGAAATCCTGCATGGGACGCGCTATGAAGGCTGGAGCAAAGGGTATCAAAACATCCGTATCAGGAAGACTTGGTGGTGCGGATATGGCTCGTACGGAGTTCTACAGTGAGGGCAACATTCCTCTTCAGACACTTCGTGCAGATATAGACTACGGATTTGCCGAGGCAGATACAACATACGGAAAGATCGGTGTTAAAGCCTGGGTTTATCACGGTGAAGTACTTCCTACCAAGGGTAACAAGAAGAAGGAAAAGGAAGGGAGTGATAAAAATGTTAATGCCTAAAAGGGTAAAGCGTCGTAAGCAGTTCCGCGGTTCCATGAGAGGAAAAGCTCTTCGCGGTAACAAGATCACTTACGGTGAGTTCGGACTTGTGGCTATGGAGCCACACTGGATCAAGTCCAATCAGATAGAGGCAGCCCGTATTGCGATGACACGTTATACAAAGCGTGGTGGTAAAGTCTGGATCAAGATTTTCCCGGACAAACCGGTCACAAAAACACCGGCCGAAACTCGAATGGGTAAAGGTAAAGGTGCTCTCGAGTATTGGGTAGCAGTAGTTAAACCGGGCAGAGTTATGTTTGAGATCGCTGGAGTAAGCGAGGAAGTAGCAAGAGAGGCACTCAGACTTGCAATGCATAAACTCCCTATCAAATGCAAGATTGTTTCCAAGGCTGATTTGGAAGGAGGTGCGGGTAATGAAGAGTAAAGATTATACAAACAACCTCAAAG
>JAIKWQ010000099.1 GCA_024684535.1 Eubacterium sp.
GCAAAAAGCGCTGAACAGTACTTTCCAATCGGTAACCTATCGAACTGCCGGATTTACTACTTTCTCGCAGTCCGGTATGCGAGAGTCTTCCGCTCTCATCGGAGATATCCTGATGTTCATAGGAGGCTCTCCTGTCGGAACCGCAGGTGGTGTAAAAACTGTTACCGTATTTGTTGTTATTGTAAATGTAATCGCTTTCGTGCGCAACAGATACGAGATTGTGATATTCGGTCGAAGAATAACTGATGACCTTATCAGAAAGGCGCACGCCATATTTATAATTCATCTGACGATGACTATAATCTTTACGGTTGCACTCAGCATCGCGGAGGGCGTGAAGTTTACTGATTCACTGTATGAAGTTTTGAGCGCGATATGTACGGTCGGTGTCAGTCGCGGACTAACTCCTAATCTGCATCTGGCCGGGCGAATCATAATCATACTTGCTATGTATTTAGGCCGTATAGGGCCGATATCTATGGCGCTGTTTTTCAGCTCGGGAAGTAATAATACAAGACATATCAAGCCGTCAAAAGGTCGGTTTATCATAGGATAGATTTTTATATAGCAGACAGAAAGGAAGTATAAAAATGGCTGAAAGAAATTATGCAATTTTGGGACTTGGTCGCTACGGAATGAAAGTTGCAACCACTGTAGTAAAAACAGGCGCAACAGTTCTCGTTGCAGATTCGGATTCAGAAAAAATAGACGATGTGGGATACAAATTCACATCTGCTGTTTCATTTGACATGACAAATTCAAAAGCACTTCGTGAAATCGGTCTTGAGAATATAGATGTCGCTATCATTGATCTTGCCGGTGATCTCGAGGGCAGCATCACCTGTATAATGGCAGCAAAAGAAGCGCAGGTTGAACTGATCATAGCAACCGCTGACAGAAGCAGATCGGTTGAAATTCTGAAAAAGCTTGGTGCCGACGAAGTAGTCATCCCTGAGGATGAATCAGCGCTTCGCCTGGCAAAATCACTGATTTCAGAAGATTTTATGGAGTACACCGATCTCGGCGACGGACTGTGTATCATCAAAACTCCTGTTTTGGAAGAATGGAACAACAAATCCATAGGAAAGCTCAGACTTCACGATCAGAAAGGCTTGACGGTAGTTGCAGTAGTCGGTGGCGACGGAAAACTTACTGCAGAGTTTGATGCCGGCTATGTACTTCGTGCAGGCACACCTGTGGTACTGGCGATGCAGAAAGAGAAAATATATGATTTTATCTAATTGAGCAGACTGAGTGCAACATCGCATTCGACTTTCGCAAGCAAAAGTCTCATCGTGTTGCACCTTCAACTACATAAAGCAGACTGCGCGCAGCACGCATTCGGATTTTTTTCAAAAATCCTCATCGTGTTGCACCTTCAACTGAATAAACAAAAACAGAGACTGTTGAGCAAGCTCACAGTCTCTGTTTTATTTATTCAGCCTCAGTCTGCTTTATCACGCAAGTCACGCATAGAGCTCAACAAGCTTCTTCAAATGCTCGTATCTTGCTTTCGCAGCTTCCTCGGACTCTGCAAAGAGTTTCTCTGCACGATCCGGGAACGGCTTGATAAGTCTTGTATAACGTGCCTCGTTGTTCAGGAAGTCCTGATATCCTGCGAAGTCTACACCCTTCTCTGATGAGAATGTGAATGGGTTCTTACCCTCAACCTTAAGTGCAGGATTGAATGAGAAGAGGTTCCAGTATCCGGCCTTAACAGCTTTCTTCATCTCATCCTGGCAGTGGTTCATACCACCCTTTGCGATTCCGTGGAGCTCGCAAGGTGCATATCCGATGATAAGTGAAGGTCCGTTGTATGCCTCAGCCTCTGCGATAGCTTTTACAGCCTGTGCAGGGTTAGCTCCGAGAGCGATCTGTGCTACGTATACATATCCATAGCTCATAGCGATCTCTGAAAGGCTCTTCTTACCGATTTCTTTACCTGCTGCAGCGAACTGGCAAACCTCACCGATGTTTGATGCTTTTGATGCCTGTCCACCTGTGTTGGAGTACATCTCTGTATCAAATACCATAACGTTTACATTCTCGCCTGAAGCAAGTACGTGGTCGAGACCACCGAATCCGATATCGTATGCCCAACCGTCACCACCGAAGATCCAAACTGATTTCTTCGACAGATAATCTTTCTTGGAAAGGATAGCTTTTGCTGTATCCGAACCGTCTTTCTCAAGCTCTGCGATCAGAGCATCAGCTGCAGGTCCGTTCTCACGTGTGTTATCCTTTGTATCAAGATATGCCTTGATAGCATCTGCAAGTGAACCTGAAGCGTTCATACCCTCGAGCTGCTCGATAAGCTGATCTCTGAGGTACTTCTGTCCGAGATGCATACCAAGTCCGTGCTCAGCGTTGTCCTCGAAAAGTGAGTTTGACCAAGCCGGTCCTTTGAGTGAGTCTTTGTTTACTGTGTATGGTGCAGTAGCTGCAGGGTTACCCCAGATAGAAGAACATCCTGTAGCGTTTGATACAAACATATGCTCACCGAAGAGCTGTGTGATAAGTCTTGCATATGAAGTCTCAGCACATCCTGCACAAGATCCCGAGAACTCGAGAAGCGGCTGGTTGAACTGGCTTCCTTTCGTTGTTGTATCTGCAAATCCTGAATCCTCTTTCTTGGCAACATTTGCAACGAGGTAATCAAATACCGGCTGCTCATCTGCCTGTGATTCCTGAGGAACCATCTTGAGAGCATCATCAGGTTTCGGACATACAGTTACACACTCGCCGCATCCCATACAATCAAGCGGTGATACGCTCATGGTGAACTTGTATGCTCCTGCCTTCGGTTTCATATCTGAAACTTTGATCTGTGAAGGAGCTGCGCTTACCTCTGCGTCTGTCAGAAGGAACGGACGGATTGTAGCGTGTGAACATACAAACGCACAGTTGTTACACTGAATACAGCTGTCTGCGTTCCAAGTAGGAACCATAACTGCTGTTCCTCTCTTCTCATATGCAGAAGCACCTGTCACGAACTGACCATCCGGATTGTCGATAAATGCTGAAACCGGAAGGCTGTCTCCGTCCATCTTTGAGATAGGTCCGAGAAGGTCTTTGACAAGTTTAACAACCTCAGGACGACCTGTAAGCTCTTTGGCCGGTGCATCCGGTGCAGGATTCTTCCATGAATCCGGAACTTCTACTTTGTGTACTGCGTCTACTCCGGCATCGATAGCTTTGTAGTTCATCTCAACTACTGCATCACCTTTCTTGGAGTAAGACTTCTTAGCAGCTTCTTTCATAAATGTTACAGCCTCGTCAATCGGCATAACATCAGCAAGCTTGAAGAATGCTGACTGAAGAATTGTGTTTGTACGTTTACCCATTCCGATCTCGATAGCTTTGTCGATAGCGTTTATGGTATAGAGCTGGATATTGTTATCAGCGATGTATTTTTTCGCTTCAGCATTGAGATGTTTCTCAAGCTCTTCATCTGACCACTGGCAGTTGATCATAAATACTCCGCCCGGTTTTACATCCTGAGCCATCTTCATTCCCTGAATTACATATGCAGGGTTGTGGCAAGCCACGAAGTCAGCCTGGTTGATGTAGTATGGGCTCTTGATCGGGTTGTCTCCGAAACGAAGGTGAGAAACTGTTACACCACCTGTCTTTTTGGAGTCATACTGGAAGTAAGCCTGAATGTACTTATCTGTATGGTCACCGATGATCTTTGTTGAGTTTTTGTTAGCTCCGACTGTTCCGTCTCCGCCGAGTCCCCAGAATTTGCATTCTTTTGTTCCCGGTGCAGATGTGATCGGTGCCGGCTTAACCTCAGGAAGTGAGAGGTTAGTTACATCATCAACGATACCGATTGTAAATCTCGGCTTCGGTGAATCCTTCTTGAGTTCCTCATAAATAGCAAATACTGATGACGGCGGTGTATCTTTGGAACCAAGTCCGTAACGTCCGCCTGTGAGGACGATGTCATTTTTGCCTGCCTCACGAAGTGTAGTTGCAACATCGAGGTAAAGAGGATCTCCGAGTGATCCCGGCTCTTTTGTACGATCAAGTACGGCAATCTTCTTCGCTGTGTCAGGAATAACTTTGAGAATAGCTTCAGGTGACCAAGGACGATACAAACGTACTTTGATAAGTCCGACTTTCTCACCTTTTGCTGTAAGATAATCTATAACCTCTTCTGCTACGTCGCAGATAGATCCCATAGCGATGATAACTCTGTCTGCGTCCGGTGCTCCGTAGTAGTTGAACAGATCATAGTTTGTTCCGAGTTTTTCGTTTACTTTCTTCATATACTTCTCTACTACTGCAGGGAGCGCGTCGTATGCTTTGTTACAAGCCTCACGATGCTGGAAGAAGATGTCTCCGTTCTCGTGTGATCCGCGTGCTGCAGGATGCTCAGGGTTGAGCGCGTGCTTGCGGAACTCTTCTACAGCGTCCATCGGGCACATTTCTTTGAGATCTTCATAATCCCATTTTTCAATCTTCTGGATTTCATGTGATGTACGGAATCCGTCAAAGAAGTTAATGAAAGGAACTTTTCCCTCGAGTGCTGCAAGATGCGCAACCGGTGAAAGATCCATAACCTCCTGAGGGTTAGTCTCAGCGAGCATAGCGAAACCTGTCTGACGGCAGGCGTACACATCACTGTGATCACCAAAGATATTAAGTGCGTGTGTTGAAACCGTTCTTGCTGATACATCAAATACACAAGGCAACATCTCTGCTGCAATCTTGTACATATTCGGGATCATCAGAAGAAGTCCCTGAGATGCTGTAAATGTAGTTGTGAGAGCTCCGGTTGCGAGTGAACCGTGAACTGTTCCGGCAGCTCCTGCCTCAGACTGCATCTCAATAACTTTTACAGTGCTTCCGAAAATGTTTTTCTGTCCTGCTGCTGACCACATATCAACTGAGTCTGCCATCGGACTGGACGGTGTGATTGGGTAAATACCTGCCACTTCAGTGTAAGCGTATGCTACGTGAGCAGCGGCGGTGTTACCGTCCATTGACTGTTTTGCTCTAGCCATAAGTAACGATACCTCCTTAAAAAAGTCATATTGTCTATATTCTAGCACCTGGCAATAAAAATATCAAGATAAATTTCATATATTTGTACGGATTTTTCTTAACTGCATTTACTCAGGGCGCGTTTGCACTCATCCTTGCACGTAACAGTGTGGAATTTGAAGAAACCAAATTCTCACACTGACGGCAAGGGACACCCTTCGTACAAATGCAGTTAAGCAAAAAATCCTGCAAAAAAACTTGACAAATGTATAAATCGTGTGTATAATGAATGTAGTTTTTGTGTGTTTTATGCGTTAGACGTGTGTATAGAATACACACGAAGCAATATGACACCCAGGGATGAAGTTAGAGTCTATGGCGAGAAACAGGGATTATGAGGTAGCTATGAAGAAACGGATCAATATCACTCTTGAAGATGATGTGGTTAAGCGTGTTGATTACTACGCTGACGCACACTATACCAGCCGTTCCGGGGCTATCACGATGCTAATCGTAGACGCTACAGATGACTACAAGGTTACTGCAACCAAAAAAGCAAAGAAACCGGAGAGAACCAAGTGAGAGCCGAAACACAGTATGTGATTGAAGGCACAGCTGTAAAGATTGTTGATACCGGTCGTTGCATCAGAGTTATCAATGTCGAACAGCAGAAAGCCAAAAGATATTTTTTCAAAACACTGATGATCATAATCATCTCTGCTTTCCTCACCTTCAGTGCCTCACTCTTTCTTGTGGACCACACTCACACAAAAGTTCTTCTCGACAAAAATATCTACACATTGAAAACTGAAATAAAGAATCTTGAACACGAAAATACTATACTCCAAAAGAATATTGAAGAAAAAAAACCTATAGATTATAACAAAATATTGGAAAAAGCTCATTCGATGGGAATGGATTTCCCGACAAATGACAGAGTTGAAACCTACCGATACCGAAAAGGGTCATCGATCAAGGTTTATGAATAAGCTGTTCATGGAAAAACTATATACAACAAAATCCGCGGCTGGTCTCCTCCTTTACCAGTCGCGGATGCTTTTTACTGAAAATGTACCGTGCGCAAAGTCATTTTTGATCACATCTGGAAATCGAAATGTCCTCCTACAGGCGGTTTATTGTCAACTGCCTTGATCTCATCCCAGTTGACACCTTTTATCTGTGCGATAAGGTCTTCTACCGTATTTGCGCTTACGATAGTGCGCTTCACTTTCTCATCAGGTCTATCGCCGTAAGCGGCAAATTTTTCCTGAATCTTCTTTTCAGCTTCGGCTTTTTGTTCCTCATCAAGCTCAGCCTTCTTTTCATCAGCTTTTTCATCAGCCTTTTTGTCAGCTTTCTTCGCCTCAGCCGCTCTCGCCTCACGTTCTTTTGCAATCGCTTCACGACGTCTTTCTGATATCTGCTCCAGTTCAGCAAACATGCTCATTGTTCCGTCGTCATTGAACGTGATTCCTATTCTCTTGACTTCGGTGCCCTCATCTTCTTCCAACTGATCTTTGATATCAGCTAACTGAGCAGTCGCCTTATCGATCATATCTGTGTACTTGGCTTTGGTATCTTCATCCGCTGCCATCGCTTCAAGTGTGGCGGGATCGATAAGCACACTGAATTCTTTTGTTCCGCGAGAAAGGTATTTTTGCGCTTCCTCGTCTGTACTGTAGTCAGCGATGAAAAAGTCCATATTGCCATACTTTGATTTGAGTTCCTCAAGCAAAGCTTTTGCTTTTTCACTGAGTTTGACATCCTTGTCAACTGTCTGATCAGCCTTGTCGGTTTTCTCAGCATTTTTGCCTCTGGCTGCACGAATCTTTTCCTGCTCCTCAGCTTTTTTCGCTGTTTTTTCCGCATCGGCTTTCTTTTTCTGATTCATTGCATCCATCATATGATTCTGATAAGCACTGAATCCGTTAATCTGTGTCATAGATAGCCCTCCTTTGCTATTATTTTTGAGCACACAAATATAGCTTTTCGTGCACCTCGTAGTATATATCGGAGGCTAAGTAAAAATACTTAACCCCCGACAAGTCATTTTGTTTAATTTGTTCACTTTGATCAACTCAAATCAGCATTTCTGACTTTTTCTCTGACCTTGAGTACCATAGACGGCGATACTGACAGTTCATCATATCCCATCTTCAAAAACTCTTCCGTAAGCGTGGTGTCCGCACCAAGCTCGCCGCATATACCTGCCCAAGCACCGCCCGCGTGAGCATTGTCCGCTATCATCTTGAGCATTTTTAATATAGCCGGATGATGCGAGTCATAGAAATCATCAAGTTTCGGATTCTGACGGTCTATCGCCAGAGTATACTGTGTGAGATCATTGGTGCCGACGCTGAAGAAATCAACTTCTTTTGCCAGCACATCCGATATCATCACCGCTGCCGGAGTCTCGATCATGATTCCAAGTTCGACATCTCCATACGGAATACCGTCTGCGTCGAGTTCATTTTTCACTGTCTCGGCCATCTCTTTGCATTTTTTCACTTCATCGAGAGATATGATCATCGGGAACATAATCGATACGGTTCCGTAGTGACTTGCGCGGTATATAGCTCGAAGTTGGGTTTTGAACACATCCTCCCTCGTCAGGCAAATCCTGATTGCGCGGTAACCGAGCGCAGGATTGTCCTCTTTTCCTAAATCAAAGTAGCCAACCTGCTTGTCTGCACCGATGTCAAGCGTTCTGATGATAACCTTTTTGCCACCCATCATTTCAACTACTTTTTTGTAAGCCGCAAACTGTTCATCCTCGGTTGGATAATCATCAGACTCCAGATACAGAAACTCACTTCTGAAAAGCCCTATTCCTCCTGCATCATTATCGAGTACGGAAGCCACATCCTTCACTCCGCCGATATTAGCATAGATATTGATCTTCCGGCCGTCTTTTGTTACGTTTTCTTTGCCCTTGAGTTTGGCGAGAAGTTCTTTTTCTTTTTGCTGTTCTTCAAGCTTAACTCTGTACTGCGCAAGTGTATCCTCATCAGGGTCGATGATTATGGTTCCCTTGTGTCCGTCGACTATTGCCGTTTTTCCTTCGCAGTTTTCAGGATAATCCACTCCTATGAGAGCCGGAATATTCATCGTGCGCGCGAGTATGGCAGTGTGTGAATTCGTAGAGCCGTACCTCGTGACAAATGACAGCACCAATGATTTGTCAAGCTGAACCGTCTCACTTGGTGCCAAGTCATCCGCAAGAAGTATAGAAGGCTCTGTGGCATTCATACCGCTTGCGCCCTTGCCCGAAAGTACACCTATCAGACGGTTTGTGATATCCTTCACGTCCGCTGCTCTTTCTTTCATATAGGCGTCATCCATAGAGGAAAAAATCTCTGCCATGTTGTCACCCGTAGTAGCACATGCATACTCTGCACATACATTTTCACTACGGATGATATTCTCCACACTTTCTACATAGTCAAGATCGTCAAGCATCATCTGATGCACTTCAAAAATCTGCGCATTGGCTTCTCCGACTTCTTTCAACGCTTTGTCATACAGTGCCTGAAGTTGGTTTTTTGCATCTTCAGAAGCTTTGTGATACCTCTCTATCTCAGTATCGGCGTCATCTATGCTCTCACGTCTGACCGTAGTATCAACTTTTGAAAAAACAGCTATCGGTCCTATCGCCACTCCGCCAAAAACACTTTTGCCTTGCATAGTTTCCATAGGTGCCATCCTCCTGTCAAATATCAGAGATTCTCCTGCAGGAACTTCGAGAGTTTATCGATTGCCTCATCCTCATCGGCGCCGTCACACTTGATAGTGATTTCTTCACCGCACTTGGCACCGAGTCCCATAACTCCGAGAATTCTTTTGGCATCGACTTCTTTGCCGCCCTTTGCGATCTTCACGTCACATTCGCAGGCTGCTGCTTCTTTTACAAAAAGTCCTGCAGGTCTTGCGTGGATACCCTGTTCATCTGTAATAACGTAGCTAAATTCTTTCATTGTAAGTTATCCTCCGTTCTGAATTATATTTTTTTACTGATATTGACACTTGTTATTCTTTTGCCGGTTTTCTAAGCAGTCCCAGAAGAATTGCCGTCACTACCGAACCTATAAGCCAGGCGGCTATATATAACCATGGTTGCCCGACTGTCGCAAATACGAATACTCCTCCATGCGGAGCCATCAGTGTACATCCGAATACCGCCGAGAGAAGTCCCGCAACCGCTGCCCCGATCATAGTCGACGGGATAACGTGTCCCGGATCTGCAGCCGCA
>JAIKWQ010000103.1 GCA_024684535.1 Eubacterium sp.
TAAATATGCGATTTATAAAGCCTTTTGACGAGAGTCTTGTAAAAGAATTAACACTTAAGCACAGAGTGGTCGTGACGATAGAGGACGGCACGAGACGGGGCGGATTCGGAGAGCAGATAGGGGCATTTTTGACAGCGGAAAAAATAAGCGTAAAGTCTTTTGTAAATATCGCCCTCCCCGACGCATTCATAGAGCACGGCAGCAGGGATGAGCTTTTTGAAAAGTATGGGCTCGATGCATCAAAAATTTATGACAGAGTGTTAGATGCCTACTCGGATTCAAAATGAGTTTTGAAACAGGGTAATCCTTCCAAAAACTTATGTATTAATAGCTGCAATCTCAGATAAGTTTGACTTCTAAATCAATTTAAGCAAGGACTTGAGCGTCGTCGGTATGAGACTTTGGTATTTTCAAGGTCCATACCGCTACGGCTACGCGATAAGCGGAAGCGGTCCTTGCGTGATTGATTTAGAAGTCAAACGATACTTATATGTAGAGGAATAGTTTATGAAAGAAAGACTTGATATACTACTCGTCAACCTCGGTCTGGTCGAGTCGCGAACCCAGGCAAAGGCTCACATCATGGCCGGTGAGGTTTTTGTCGACGACCAACGCGAAGACAAAGCGGGTGCAATGATAAAAGAAGAGGCGAGGATCGAGCTTCGGGCAAAAAAAATGCCCTATGTAAGCCGTGGGGGATTTAAGCTCGAAAAAGCTATGGAGGTGTTTCCCATAAGCCTTGACGGGCGTATCTGCATGGATGTAGGGTCTTCGACAGGTGGGTTCACTGACTGTATGCTTCAAAACGGCGCGAAAAAGGTTTTTGCGATAGATGTCGGCACCAATCAGCTCGCGTGGAAACTGCGTCAGGATGAGCGTGTGGTTGTGATGGAAAAAACGAATATCCGATATGTGACGCCTGATGATATAGGAGAAAAGGTTGATTTTGTATCGATAGATGTTGCTTTTATATCTTTGTCAAAAGTGCTTGGACCTGTGAGAGCGCTGATGAAGGATGATGCGCAGATGGTGTGTCTGATCAAGCCTCAGTTTGAGGCCGGCAGGGAGCAGGTCGGGAAAAAGGGAGTAGTGAAAGACCCGCAGGTACACATAGAGGTTATAAAAAATGTCCTGACATACGCGGATAAAGCTGATTTTGAGGCTCTGGGACTTGAGTTCTCACCGATACGCGGACCGGAGGGAAATATAGAATATTTGCTGCATCTGAGGTGCGCGAACAGCGAAAGAGAAAGTACAGAAACAATAACAGATGAAGTAATAAATAAAATTGTTGAAGAAGCACATAGTTCGGCCGTTTGACGCTCGGCAAATCCGATTTAAAGCCTTGCATTTGCGGGGCTTTTCTGTTATGATTGAATGTAAGTAGTTAAAGTTAGCATTTTTACAATCGGAACACATATAATTTCAGTCAGTGATTTATCAATATATTCGGAGGGAGTGTGAATAATTATGATATGTCCAACTTGTGGAGCTTTTCATCCTGATGGTACGCCGGTGTGCTCGGTTTGCGGAGGGGCGTTACCGGCAGCGGGACAGCAGGTTAGTTTAAATCAGACGGGGCAAATACCACAGCAGCAATTTCAGCAGGCACCACAGCAGCAGTACCAGCAGGCACCACAGCAGCAGTACCAGCAGGCACCACAGCAGCAGTACCAGCAGACACCACAGCAGCAGTATCAGCAGATGCCGCCCGGACAGCAGTATCCTATGGGAGCGGAACCGAAAAAATCTCCGCTTGTACCTATACTGATTGCATCAATAATTGGTGTAGTCGTGATAGCAGCGGTTGTTATTTTGGTGATTGTTCTCAGCAAAAACAAAAAAGATGATTCGGCGACTGCATCAGGATCAGCAGTCACACAGGTTACGCCGGATCCGGACAGCAATAAGGCTGAAAAATCCGAACAAACGACGGAACCAAAAGGTGATCTGCCTGACGGACTTGATGATCTCAGTGACAGCAAAAACGGTGGCAAGCCTTACGATAATACCGATACCAAAAACAATGATTCGAGCAAAAAGAAAAAAGATACTGGCGGAAATAAAAATACAGGCGGGGATGTAAGTTACGGTCCCGGAGACAGGGATAATTACACATATGATATGCTTATAAACTCAAAGCTTTCAAAGAGCGATGTGGAGGGATTGTCAAGCTCACAGAAACAGTATTATATAAATACAATTTATGCATACTACGGATACAGATTCAAAAATGAAAAAATTCAGTCATATTTTGAGAATCAGGATTGGTATGTGGCGGACATCACATTTGCAGTAGGGGATGACTCGGGTGTTTCATCAGCAATGAATTCGAATGCTAAACACAATATGAAACTACTCAGATAAAAATCACGATACTGTAAGGAAAGATGAATACGAACTCATCGAAGTGAGCATACTTAGCACCGACTTCCATGAACTTGTGCTGTTTATCATATGTAAGGATCGTGCGAACCGGTGTTTCGATACGACCGCATCGAACACTCTTCGTGAGAGGACTCGATTTGATCAGCCGGTTCTCCAGTGCGACTCCAAACAAAAGACCGATGATGCTTCTGATCTTGACGATACTTCCACAAGTGATTCAAAGTTTTTTGTGAGTCGCTTTCCGTCCCTACACCTGACCCGTACTCTGTACTTGCCAGATTTGACAAGAACTAGGCCATATGTGCGACTTAAATTAGTGAAAAGACCTTGCATATTTTCGTATTATTTTGTATAATGTGCATAGGAATGAGGTGATTGACATGCGGGAACGTAAGGATGTTATTGAACGATTACGCAAGATTTGCATC
>JAIKWQ010000125.1 GCA_024684535.1 Eubacterium sp.
CCTTCTGCTTTGCAATTCACAACATTTCCTTTTGTATAACCTACTATTCCGCCGACCATATTTTCAGAACCGTTCACTGTTCCCTTAAAGCTACATTTTTCAATCTTGGCGTCCTTAGCAGAGTGCCCTGCAATGCCTCCAATTTGAGTTGTTCCTGTAACATTTCCTTCTACCTTTAAATTTGATACTACCCCATGTATTTCTATCTCTCCAAAAAGTCCGCAACCATAGGCACCTTTTTCTATATACAGTCCTTTAACTGTATGCCCACAACCATCGAATGTTCCATCGAAAGCATACTCGTCATAGGGATTACCCTCTAATTTACCTATAGGTGTCCAGTCTCCTATGCCCTTCCCACAAACACCGCTGAAATCGATATCCTTCGTGAGTTTGAAGAATTTGCCGGTAGAGAAATTCTCGTTTTTCTCAATCAGCATTCTCATCCCAATCAGTGCGTCTGCAGAAGAAATAGTATACGGATCTGTTTCTGTTCCCGTTCCTTTAACCATACTTTCATACGGTATCTCCGTTCTGACATCGACATAGTCAGGGCCATCATCTGTATCTGCATCAAAATCCAAGTTAGTATTATTACCCTGTTCCCCTTCAGCGTGAGAAACCACACCTGATGTGATCGGCACCAATGACAGAGTCAATGTCAATATGACCATCAGGGCAGCAAACCTTTTCAAAACCTTTGTGAATACATTTTTATGCTTCATTTTGAACGCTTCCTTTCAGTTTTCTACTTTTGTATATGAGTTGCAACTTAAAAATGTTGGCACATTTTTTCAGTGTTTCATTTAGTTAGTTGCACGTTTTTTCATTTTTACTCAGTGAAAAAGAAAGATTGGCGGCTTGTCGGAAAACAATCAGAACGTTATCCCCAAAACATCAATAACAACTCCCAGCGCAACACTCATCAGGTAGAGATAACCCACGAGCAGGAGATTCTGGCGCAGGTGTTTGCGGTTAAGGCGGAAGAGGATGAGAAGTCCGACTCCGGCGCTGACCAAAAGTCCGGTTATCATCGGTCCTGCACCTATCACACCGTCGAGATAGAGTTCGGTGATAACCACAGATGCCGCGCAGTTCGGGATAAGCCCGACGACACCGGCTATCAGTTCTCCGACAACAGGAATTCCCGTGAAAAGGCCTGAGATTGTTTCTTCTCCGACGAATTCAACAATTCCGCCTATGACAAGTCCTATGACAAAGATGAATAATGTTATCTGCAGAGTATGGATCACAGCCGATTTAAAAATAGACCCTTCCTCACAATGACAATGTTCGCCTTCGCATACATCGTTGACTGCGTGAGGTTTCGATACATTTTTATATCTGAGAGGTCTTTTAAGCATACCATGATATACCAGGTCAAGCAAAAATCCTGCAATTATACCGAAAACTGCTTTTGTTCCAAGTATCATAAGTACGGTTTTCGGGTTAATTTGCTCCGAGATGAAGATAGGCAGCATTTCATCTGATGTTGACAAAAATACCGCGATCAGCGTTCCTGCGGTGATCATTCCGCCGGAAAAAAGGCTTGATGCTGCTGCGGAAAAACCACACTGCGGAGCGACGCCTACCACACCTCCGACCAGCGGACCGAGTCTGCCGGCTTTCAATACCGCTGACTGTGATTTTGTTTCCATACGGTGCTCAAACCACTCCATCGCCAGGTATGTCACAAAAAGAAACGGTATCAGTTTGAGCGTATCCATACCCGCATCAATCAAAACATCTAAAATTGTATCCCACATTTTTCTTCTCCTCTTTCGGTTCATTTTTACATATGTTCATATTTAATGAATGAGCATATGAACAAACTTTTCTACGTGTGTAGTATAACCACAGTGCCATAATATATATCAACGATCAGTAATTGTCAAGAGGTACTCTCATTTTTTTGAAATGACATTCTTTTGAAATAATATTGTGGTATTTTTTGAGAGTATCTGTTATGTTAGAAACAATCCTAAATGGTGAATCACATGAAAGAAAAAATAAGGAAAAAACTGTTTCAAATGCAGGATAAGAAATATCGTGAATTTCAAGGAGGGCTAATTCCGACTGAGGACGGGAGTCTGATGATCGGAGTACGCACTCCCGATTTGCGCTCGTACGCCAAAGAATTGGCAAAAAGAGACGATATCAGCGAATTTTTGGATGATCTTCCGCACGAGTATTTTGATGAGAATCAGCTTCACGCATTCATCATATCCGAGTTCAGGGATTATGAAAAATGCTTGGATGAGGTATGTCGTTTTCTGCCCTATGTGAATAATTGGGCAACCTGCGACCAGATGGGGCCGAAGGTTTTCAAGAAGCATAAAAAAGAACTCTTACCGCAGATAAAAAAATGGATAAAATCAAAGGAAACCTATACCATTCGTTTCGCGATCAAAATGCTGATGACGCATTTTCTTGATGATGATTTTGATATAGCTTATCCTGAGATAATCGCAGGGATTCGTTCCGACGAGTACTACGTAAATATGATGATAGCGTGGTACTTCGCCACTGCTTTGGCAAAGCAGTGGGACCGAGTTATCCCATTTATCGAGGAACATAAATTGTCCACCTGGACGCATAATAAAGCTATCCAAAAATCGGTGGAGAGCAACCGCATCTCAGGTGAACAGAAAGAGTATCTGAAGTCATTGAAAGTAAAATGAAGCGTCTCGGGTTAATCTTCTGATTAATTTTAAGCTACCCGCTTAAACTTTGCATTTTTCGGCAAATTGCCGGAGTTTTTAATCAATTTGCAAATACGTTTATAGTCCGTTTTTCCGGCTTTGATTTTAAATATTATTCCTTTTGCAGTATTCTTAAACGCATTCTTGCCGACCTTTTTAAGTTTCTTTGCCAGGATCTTGACTGTCTTCAGTGCCTTACAATCTCTGAAAGAATTGGTTCCCAGCGAGCTTAAGTTTTTCCCGAGAGTCGTGTTTTTCATTTTTTTAATTTTCCTAAATGCTTCGGAATCAACAGCAGTAACCTTGCACTTCGTTCCGTCGGAAGTAATAACGCTTGGAATAGAAACCGACCCGGCTTTCACAAAAACAGTTCCGGATGAAACGCTGTATGCTTTCGCACCCGTCTGCTTGGACTTATAGATAATCATCGAAATCAGTGTATCATTCTTCTTTTTAACAGATATCTTGTATTCAGTTACTGCCTCCAGATATCCATCGCGGACAGTCCTCGCTTTGATCGTGTCCGTTGATATCGGCACTTCAAACGGAGCGGTATACATCGTACTAACCGCCTGCCCAACTTTTGGTTCCGTACCGTCTATGGTGTAGTATACGTGGTCAAATCCGCTTCCTGTAAACGACAGGGTATATGCGCTCTTGCCCCTTTTGACACTCAATTCCGGACTTGATGCTGATTTTGTTGGCGGTGCTAAAGGCTTACCGGCAACAAGTCCATCAAGTATTCTTTGAGTGATTTCCCCATTTGGTAATTCGATATCAAGAACGCCCTTCGAAGGTACAAGGTCGTGAGTACAAGGCGGGCAGGCAAAGTCATCATAGGCTTTTTCTATCAAATGCGCACCTTCATTCTCTTTTACATCCTGATTTTTTATCTGCTTATCGCTTCGAAGGAAATAGTCATATGAGATGTAGTATTTATCCACTTCGATTTTTTCACCCTCATATTCAGCATAGACAGTATCTCCATCATCCCATGTTATATCCAATTCGTACCAGACATCATCAATTTTCACACGATTCCAGGCGTGGGGTTCACTGGTCACCACGATTGCATCGATACCAAAATAACTGCACAACAATACAAATGCCTTTGCATACCCCAGACAGACTGTCTCTGTGATATCCGGATAATCAGCAGCCTGCATCATAAAAACGCTGTATATTGACTGATTATAATCAATTATATCATAATCAAAGTTACGTTGGTATCTGGTCATATCTGCGATTGTATCATGAATTGACTTGACCTTTTCATATTCACTGTCTCCGGTAATCTTTGCCAAAGTGGATTCGATTTTGTTTTTCATAATGGCATTGTTCTTTTGTCTGGCATCTGCAGTCATAAACGTCTGATAAATCTCAATACAGACCATTTTTCGTCCTGTTTCCTTATCCGTGTAAAAAGCAGACAACGTATCAATAAAATAAAATTCAGGATTGTTGTACTTGAACATCATAGTGATATTGTAATCTTTTTGATTTTCTACATTTCCGACTTCTATACCGGGCATGTAATAATATTTACCGTCTCCATCGTCACGTTCCACACCCTCCCCACTCGTCATAAATGCCAAACTGCAGCTTAACAGGCGCTCGTAGAAAGCCTTTTCATCATCATTTAACTGATTGTAAAAATAATAGTTACCATACGAGGTCCAGCCTGTTGTATCTCCGGCAACAGGCTCGCTAAGCTTTCTGTTTTTCTGAACATGACACTGCTTGATGCCCTTCCATGCAGACTTTGATTGTTTTTCGAGCTTTTCGAATTCACTGTGCGATACTTGTATTCTCTTTGCCTCACGCTTCGAGCTGAGTCCGTACTTTTTTTCGCGATTACGACTTACGGTAACCTTAGCGCTCCCGCTTGCTTCTTTGGCATTGGACTCAGAGATTGGCGCATACGCCAGCAGCAGAGATAAGGATAATATCAGGGTCAGACCCTTTTTTAAAAAGTGTTTTTTGTTCATGTTTTAGTACCCCCCTTAATCTCAATGATAACATATCCACCCAAAAAATACCACAATAATGTTTTAAAAGAATGTCATTTTATCTCCGGCATTTTTAACCCTCTTTATCCAGTTTTCTGATATAGACAAGCATCGTGAAAAATGACGCGGAGCCACCTATGATGTTCGACAGAGGCTCTGCGGCAAATACACCGTCTGTAGGTTTTGAAAAAAACATAGGTAAAATATATGTAAGCGGTACAACAAGTATTACTTTCCTGAATATTGAAAAAAATATGGATCTTTTTCTGTTTGAGACCGCCTTGTATGTAGTCTGTCCCAGAAACTGAAGCGCCATAAACAAAAATGTGCAAAAGTATATTCTGGTTGCCGGAATTGCGTCCGCGAGGATATTTTTGTCAGACGAAAATATCGCTATAAATACTGCCGGAAACGCCATCATCAGGCACCAAATTATAAACGTATATGACAGTGTGAGTATACTCATAACCTTGACGGAAGCACGTACTCTTTTGAAATTCATAGCTCCGTAGTTGTAGCTTATCATCGGAGATGAACCCTCGCATATAGCAAGCATCGGCGTTTCAAACACCTGTCTGAGCGACGAAATAACAGTCATAACCGATATGTATATATGACCTCCGATCCTCGACAAAACAGCGTTGCAGACAACGCTCACCAACGCGTTTGTAAACTGCATGACAAATGCTGCTAACCCGAGAGATGTTATTGACAATATAAGTTTTAGCGCTCTTTTTTTTCTTATTTTCTGTTCCGTTTTTTTCACTCTGACATGAAGCGGAAGGGGCATTTTTTTGCTCCTTAAAATACACAATACCACCGCAGCGGATACAAACTGTGAAATAACCGTAGCTATGGCTGCTCCGGATATTCCTAGTCCCATAGGAAAGATAAAAATCGGATCTAAAATTATGTTTAATATTGCCCCTACAATAACAGATATCATTCCGTACGTCGGGAATCCCTGCGCATTTATAAACGGGTTCATCCCTATCGCAACCATAGAAAATACAGTTCCAATCAGATAGATACGAATATACGGCAAACTGAAAAACAGCGCTTCCTCTCCTGCACCGAAAAGCGTAAGTATAGGTTTTGCCGCGAGGATACCGACAAGCATCAGAACCAATGCCGTTCCCACCTCAAGAAACAGCGTTATCCTGAGAATCGCATTTGCCCGTTTTTCGTTTTTTTCACCAAGCGCTATGGCAAAAAGAGGCGCACCGCCGCCCGCATAAAGATTTGTAAACGCAGTTATAAGAATGATTATGGGAAAAGTCAGCCCAAGTCCCCCCAAAGCTTTGGTGCCAACCTCCGGAATCCTGCCGATATAGACCCTGTCGATCAGGTTGTAGAGAAGATTCACCAATTGTGCTATGAGCATAGGAATTGCAGCAGCAGTTATATTTTTAACTATGCTTCCTTTCCCGAAATCCAACTGTTTCATCGATATAAACCCTCTTTTCTATGCATACGCAAAATTGCGAAAAATATCTTGCTAAAAATTGATATCTATGTTATACTTGTCGTGTTACTCAAACTTAAGCGGAGGTACTTATGCCAACTATCAAAGATATAGCCACAAAGCTTGGCGTGTCATCGGGCACTGTTTCAAAAGGCCTAAACGGCGCGGAGGATATCAGCGAGGCTCTTCGTGAAAAAATCCTTGCAACCGCTGTCGAAATGGGTTATACGAAAAAGAGCCTGCACAAACCTGACACCCGAAAGCTTTGCATTTTTATCGAAAATATGGACTACTATCTTGAGGATGATTTCGGATATGATATCATTCTCGGGTTTAAGCACGCCGCATACAAGGAAAACTGGGATGTCGAAGTCATCCCGGTAAGCAGAGAATTCCAAAGCAAAAGACCGTATGACTCGCTTATGATGGGGCGCAGCATCAGCGGTTCCCTGAATATCGGCTTCGCGATTGACGATCCCTGGATGGAAGAATTCAAACATACAAAAGTTCCTACTATTCTTTTTGACAATTTCATCAGAGAGAATCCTATAGTCGGTTCTGTGGGAACTGACGACGATGAAGGAATCGGTATGGCTATAGACCATCTGACAAATCTCGGTCACAGAAAAATAGCCCTTCTGAACGGTCCTGAAACAGCTATGGTATCGCAGAGCAGATTGAACGCCTACAAAGCGAATATGGATAAGCATGACCTCGCTTGGTCTCACAGATTCATCGCTCACGAGGAATACTCTCTCGAAGCTGCAAAAAAACATGTCAAGCATTTTGCTGACATAGGAATCACCGCAATTATCTGCGGCAATGACACTCTCGCTTTGGGAGTCATCGAGGAATGCAATCGCCTCGGCATATCCGTCCCAGATCAGATGAGTGTAATTGGCTACGACGATATAATCGCCTGTGAAAGATCGAACCCGCCGCTGACAAGCGTTCGTCAGGACAGGGTTCAACTCAGAAAATGTTGTTATTACATACTTTATGCTCTCGTAAACGGAGTTTCACTCAGCCGTAATCTCCTGCGTCCTTCTCTGACAGTGAGAAGTTCAACCGCAGAAGTTACAAAACGCTGATTACATTTTTATACAATCTTCTAAGCAAAGTCACAGACAAAATCAATGACGAAATCTCAGCTATCGGAAATGCCCACCAAACATTCGTCACATCCCCGGTCAGAGAAAGCAACCACGCAGCAGGAATAAGCACTACAAGCTGACGTCCGATCGATACTATCAGTGAATTCACACTCTTTGAAAACGCCTGAAATATCGAGCCCATCATGATACATGCTCCCGCTATCGGGAACGAATAACTGATGATCCTCAACGCAGGCACACCAATCTCTACCATCGCATCTGATGCATCAAACATTCCCAAAAGCTGTACAGGGAAAATCTGGAACAATATCGTTCCGACTGCCATGATAGCCACCGCAAGCAGAATCGAGAACTTCAAAGCTTCCATAATTCTCTCTTTTTTTCTGGCTCCGTAATTGTAAGCGATAACCGGAATAAGTCCGTTGTTCAGTCCGAAAACCGGCATGAAGAAAAAGCTCTGAAGCTTGAAATATACACCAAACACAGCTGTTGCGGTATCTGAAAACTTACCCAAAATAACATTCATCGCATATGTCATAACCGAACCGATAGACATCATCAGCATCGAAGGAACTCCGACCAAATATATCGGTTTGATGTACTCTGCTTTCGGTCTGAACATTTTTTTCAGAGACAGATTCACATCAGGGTTATGTTTGATGTTGCAATATATACCAATACAAGTAGCTAAACTCTGTCCGAAAATAGTTGCGATTGCTGCTCCCGCAACGCCGAGTTTCGGAAATCCGAAATACCCGAAAATCAAAATCGGGTCAAAAATAATATTTACGACAGCGCCGGTAATCTGACTTGTCATACTGAGCAATGTCCGTCCGGTCGATTGCAAAAGTCTTTCAAAAGTAACCTGCAAAAAAAGAGGCATAGCACAACTCGAAACTATGCCAAGATACGTGCCTCCGTATGATACTATGGTCGGATCCGAGCTCTGTCCGGCGATAAATGCCTTCGCCCCGAAAAGTCCGATCAGCAAAAATACCAAAGCACTTATAATAATAACAAAAATTCCGTTGTTTGCGGCTCCGTCAACTTTGTCCTGCCTTTTTTCTCCGAGAGATCTTGACAAAAGCGCATTGATACCAACTCCCGTACCCGCGGCAACCGCTATCATCAGGTTTTGCATCGGGAACGCGAGCGTAACGGCCGTCAGGGCCTTCTCCTCTATCTGCGCAACAAATATCGAGTCCACTATGTTGTACAGCGCCTGCACAAGCATAGAGATCATCATCGGAAATGAGATTGATACAATAAGTCTTTTGACAGGCAGGACGCCCATCTTATTCTCACCCATGATTTATCCCAAAAACCTCATCTTGTCGTTCTCAGGAGCTCTTTTCTTCGGTGCCTCCGGTGCAGGTTTTTTGATTCCGGCAGCGTTCTCAAGATCTCTTTGCATTCCGTCCTGGCATCTGTCACAAAACCTTCCGGATTTAATCGTCTTTCCGCATCTCTCACAAGGAATACCGATAGGTGAATCCTTTGAAAAAATAAGACGATCCTCTCTGACCCATCTCTGAATCTGCTTAGGGCTTACCTCGCAAGCTTTTGAGAGGCTTTTCATATCTACATTCGGATGCTCTCTTACGTACGCTTTGACCTCCTGAAATTTTTCTTCCACTGCTTTGTTGCAGTTCTGGCAAATTCTGGGACCGCTTACGTAATTGAAGATTTTCCCACATCTTACACAGCTTGTCATCTCCATAAAAATATACCTCCTGTTAATAATCTTTGCCTATACACATATATACTGCATATACTTTTTTTATGCCGATGCTTTTCAGTACGCCGGCACATATTTCTACGGTTGAACCCGTAGTGTAAATATCATCAACCAAAAGCGCTGTATCCGCTGTAAATCCGGCACATTTTTCCTCATCAGCTTCAAATGCTTTCAGAAGATTTTTCTTTCTTTCCTCTGCTGATAGAGACTTCATCGGTGGAGTGTAATAAGTCCTTTTGATGAGATTTCTAGTCTGCACTCCTATCCTCGCGCCAATCTCCAAACTCAATCTTTCAGCCTGATTGTACCCCCTGTACCTGAATCTTTTCCTGTGTACGGGAACCGGAACTATGACGTTTGGAGAACATTTTTGCAAATAGTCATAGCATATGCTCACCACTTCATCGGCAAAAACCGACGCATCTTCGGAATTTCCACCATACTTGAAGTCAACCATTGCGGGTCTGGTCATATCATCGTAAACCCAAACCGCCCTTCCGCCATCAAGCATCGAGTGCTGCAGCCCTTCGCAGTTTAAACAATACTCTTTCTCATAATCTGCAAGCGGCTTTCCACATCGGAAGCACACAGGCTCAGTTACATACGGTATACTGTCGCGACACTTTTCGCAATATCCGTACTCGGATGATTTCAGTAGTTTTCCGCAGAAAACGCATTTTGTGGGGTAGATAATATCTGTAATTTTCATAGACGAACCTCCCTTCGGGGAGTCGTCACACACATACCACATTATATAGTAACATATTTTTGATGATTACGCAACACTTTGTTTATTGATTTGTTGCTAACCAATATCAACAATTCTTTCGCACAGTGAGGAATAACGAGCGTTATGGGTATCATTGTGAATCATCCCCAAGACCGTCTCGGGGTTGCCGATAATCGTGACAAGTGACTTGCCGCGTGTAACGGCTGTATACAGGATGTTTCGGGTCATAAGTGGGCGTGGTCCTGACAGTAGCGGCAGGACGACAGCCTTGTACTCGCTTCCCTGTGATTTGTGGACTGTGATCGCGTAAGCCAGTTCTATCTCGTCCAAGTTCGCGTACGGATATGTGATATATTTATCGTCCTCAAATCTCACTGTAACTTCGCGCATATTTTTATCTATTGTTTCTATCACTCCGAGATCACCGTTGAATACTCCGGTTCCCTCTTCTATAACCACTCCATGATATCCTCTGATTTCGTATTTTATCTGATAATTATTCTTGATCTGCATCACCTTGTCGCCCTCACGAAAAATGCATTCGTGGTGGTTTATTTCTGCTTTATTATTCGCAGGCGGGTTTAAGTATTTTTGCAGAACTTCATTGCAGTGTATGGCGCCGAGCTCACCTTTTCTCATAGGTGTCAGCACCTGTATATCCTGCGGCGCACAGCCCAAAAACGGTGGCAGCTTGGTTTTCACCACATAGAGCATCATCTCGAGTGTATCGTGAGACGTTGCCCTCCTGATGCAGAAGAAATCTTCCCCCTTGTTATCAAGCGGTATTTCTTCTCCTGCATGAATCCTGTGGGCATTCATAACTATATCGCTTTTTGCTGCCTGTCGGAATATTTTTTCAAGTTTTACCACGTTGAATCTTCCTGAATTTATGATGTCCCTAAGGACATTTCCGGGCCCCACACTCGGAAGCTGATTCACATCTCCGACCAAAATCAGTCTGGTTCCGGGCAAAATCGCTTTCAGCAGATGCTCAAACAAATATATGTCTACCATCGACATTTCATCTATGATAACCACATCTGTTTCCAACGGATTAAACTCATTTCTGTTCCATTTGCCTGCGGAATCATCCACCTCAGAGTCCTCGCCCGGCACACCGCTGTACTCCAAAAGTCTGTGTATGGTCTGCGCTTCGTACCCGGTTGCCTCACTCATTCTTTTTGCGGCGCGCCCCGTAGGTGCAGCCAAAAGCATACTGTATCCCTGATCTTTTAGTGCTTTTATAATCAGATTAATAGTTGTTGTTTTTCCTGTTCCAGGTCCTCCGGTGATTATCAGAAGTCCCCTGTTCAAGGCCTCTCTCACCGCTTCTCTTTGCATATCATCGAGAATAATATCTGAATTTTTTTCGAGTTTATTTATATAGATATCGTTACCTGAATCCTCCAAAACATTTACATCTAAATCAACAAGCATTCTGGCTGCGGCACACTCTGCATAGTAAAGAGCAGGTTTATAAACTCTTCTTTCTTTTTCGTCTCCGATCTTTACTATAAGAGATTTATCAGCTTCCATATCCTCTATGGCTGCCAGCACATCATCGGGATTTACCGCAAGCTCGGCAACCGCTGCCTCAAGCAATTCTTTTTCAGGCATATATACATATCCTTCTGCTGCTCCCGACTCAAGTACATATATAATCCCCGCTTTGATCCTCGACGGAGAGGTGATATCAAACCCGGCTTTTCTCGCTATCTCATCGGCAGTTCTGAATCCGACTCCTCTGATATCCGAAACCATTTTGTAGGGTTCGGTGCGAACAACATCATATAATTTTTCACCGTATTGTTTATGAATTTTTACTGCAAGCGTATTTGTTATACCGAATTTTTGCAGAAAAATAATTGCATTTCTAAGTTCATTTTTTTCTACAAATTGTGCCGCTATATCTCTGGCTTTTTTCTCTGAAATCCCTTTTACTTCAGCAAGTCGTTCGGGTTCTTTTTCTATTATTTCAAATGTTTTTTCTCCGAATTTATCTACAATTCTTTTTGCGAGTCCTCCCCTGATTCCGGCGATTGCTCCTGATGATAAATACTTAAGCATCGCAATTTCATTGTCGGGATCAGCAGCTTCATATGAACTAACTTTTAACTGTTCCTGATACAAAGGATGAACTACTATTTCACCGGTAACCTTTACGTAGTCGCCCTCATGAATAAAAGGAAATGTTCCCACACAGGTCATATCGTCATCATCACCGCACTCTAAAACGAGAACGGTATAACCGTTCTCGTCGTTTCGATATACTATATGATTTACATAACCTTTCAGTTCAATCATTTATAACCTCGTATTACATAGTGGATGCTGCGATAGTCGATGCAGCCGCTACTCCTGCAGCTCCAACAAGTTCTTCAGCCGTCTGTTGAGGCGTAGCTTCTGATGATTCAGTTGTTTTTTTCGCCGCATCACTCAGTGCCTGTGCCTGCTCTTCAGTCAGAGTTGTATCTGCACTGATACCGAGTTTCTGATTTGTGATGCTCTGATAAAGCTGTTCTGCGATACCAACTCCCTGTCCGGCTGACATCATTTTTTGCATCAGATCCTGATAATAGTTGTCTTTGAAATTCTCAAGGTACATCTTTGAGGTTGAATCTCCTTCTTCCTCATCATCGGAAAAAAGCTTGGTTGTTTTTTCCATATTTTTATATATCTGTTCAAGCATATAACTCTCAAAATCTTTGCAGGCCTGGAGCATATCATCATCAGATGTTGCTGTCTGGATCTGTGATGAAAGCTTGTCTGCTGCTGCTACCTGAGCATCTGCATAGACGTTTGATGTAGAGTTCATTGATATACTTGGATCAAGTGTTATAGCCATATGCTTCTCCTTTCTTTTTTCAATTCACGGCTACTTCCTTACATTCAATTATGAGCGCAAGTTGTTAGCCTGCTGAAGCATCTCATCTGATGCTGTGATAGCTTTTGCATTCATCTCGTATGCGCGCTGCGTGATGATCATATTTACCATCTCATCAGCAGCATTAACATTGGACATCTCGAGATATCCAGACTTGATCTTCGAACCGAGTGCATATGCGGTGTATGTCGTCGGCTCACCGGAAGCGTCTGACTCAGCGTAATTCGATCCGGCTATTTTTTCAAGTCCGCCCGGATTCGGGAAAGTTGAAAGACCAACCTGAATTCCAAGCTCGTATCTGTTTCCTTCGTCATTTACGTATGTTAATTTTCCGTCCATATCTATCTGTACAAGGTCTGTTCTGTAGCCTTCCTCCAGATGAATATGATTTCCGCCTATATCAAGAACCGGATTACCGTCACTGTCAGTAAGTGTTGTTCCTCCGTCAGTGTCAACAGCCATTACAAAATGTCCGTTTCTGGTATATCCAATTGTTCCGTCACTCAGCTCAACTCTGAAAAATCCCTCACCCTGGATTGCGAAATCAAACTGTCCACGCGACTCTCCGAAAGCTCCCTGATGAAAATCAGAAGATATAGCTCCAACTCGAACTCCGAGTCCTACCTGCGCTCCAACAGGTTTCGGATCTCCCGTAGGTGTTGTTGATTTTCTCTGCAGATTCTGGTAAATCAGAGATTTGAAGTTTGTCTGCTGTGATTTATATCCTGTAGTATTGATGTTTGACAGGTTGTTTGCAACTACATCAAGACTTGTCTGCTGTCCTATCATACCGCTTGCTGCGGTCCAAAGCGATCTCATCATAAGGCATTTACCTCACTTTCTTACTGTACTCGTCCTATGTCATTTGCTGCCGACTGAATCATCGTGTCATATGATCTGATGACTTTCTGGTTTGCTTCATAGGCTCTGGTAACGGTGATCATATCCACCATCTCTTTTACTACGTTTACATTTGACTGCTCAGTATATCCCTGTATCACCTGTGCACTCGCATCAAACGAATTTGCTCCTTCCACAGGCTCAAACATAGTGTTTCCGAATTTTTTCAAATATCTGTAATCCTCAAAGTCTGTAATCTGCAGAGAATCAATAGTCTCTCCGTCAGCTGTTATCAGCCCCTGAGGTGATATCGTTACGCTTTTGGAATCCGTAGGTATATATATGTCCCCACTCTTTCCCTGAACTGCGTTTCCGTCAGCGTCAACCAATTTACCTTCTTTGGTCAACGTAAAGCGCCCGTCACGAGTGTAACGGGTTTTTTCCTCTCCGCTCGCAGTGGTAACTTTAATCGTGAAAAATCCGCTGCCACTCAGAGCGCAGTCATATGTTCCACCCGTACCGCGTATAGATCCTTGCGCGTGGTCGGTGTATGTTTCACCAATCTTGACACCCAGACTCAAATGTCCGATTGCCTGATTGTGATATGCTTCAGATCCATCCCTGATCTTGATTCCAAGTACCTGGTCAAACGCCTGAGATGTTGACTTGTCAAGCTTAAAACCTACGGTAGTTGCATTGGCCATGTTGTTTGACAACACGTCCATTCTTTTCTGCTCATTGACCATCCCTGTCCAAGCAGTATATAGGCCTCTCAGCATATGCTTTCCTCCCTAATACTGTTTAGAATAAACCATTTCACTTATAAATATCGACAGGGAGGGGCACATGCTTAACCCCTCCCTGAAAAAAATCTACTCCTGATAGTCTGCTACCAGACTTGATGTGTTTCCGCTGAGGAACTCTACATAGCGGCCGGTTCCGATAGCTACCGCAGTCATCGGATCCTCGGCTGTCATCGTGGTGATACCTGTCTTTGACTCGATAAGCTCCTCAAGTCCGTAGAGCAGGCTTCCTCCTCCGGTAAGCACGATTCCTCTGTCTGCTATATCCGCCGCAAGCTCAGGCGGTGTTTTCTCAAGTACGCTGTGTACTGCCTCAACTATCTGTGATGTCTTCTCGCGAAGCGCTTCCTCTGTCTCCTCAGATGTGACTGTGATAGTCTTCGGAAGTCCTGTGACGAGGTTACGTCCTCGAACATCAACCGATACACTTTCCGGTCTCGGGAAAGCCGAACCGATCTTTATCTTGATATCCTCTGCGGTGCGCTCACCGATGAGAAGATTGTGCTTTTTCCTCATATATCTGACGATAGCATCGTCGAAATCATCACCGGCTGTCTTGATGGATGCGCTGACAACCGTACCTCCAAGTGAGATTACGGCTACGTCTGTGGTTCCACCACCGATATCAACTATCATATTTCCGCATGGTCTCGAGATATCGATACCTGCGCCTATGGCTGCCGCGATAGGCTCCTCGATGATTTTCACATCACGAGCGCCCGCCTGGAAAGCAGCGTCCTCAACCGCTTTTCTCTCAACTTCCGTAACCTGTGAAGGCACGCAGATACTGATAAGCGGCTTACGAAATCTCTGTCTGCCGACTGACTTCTGTATGAAGTACTTGAGCATTTTTTCCGTAACTGTATAATCAGAGATAACTCCCTGTCTGAGCGGTCTGACCGCCACGATATTTCCCGGCGTACGACCGAGCATCTGTCTTGCTTCCTCGCCGATAGCCTTGATACGGTTTGTATCACGATCAAAAGCAACCACACTGGGCTCTTTGAGCACAACTCCCTTTCCGTTGAGATACACGAGAATACTTGCCGTACCTAAGTCTATTCCTATATCAAAAGCCATTGCTTTTTGCTCCTTTCAAACTCGTTTCTTCTCTCATTTTATGACATACCAAAGATATTATACATACAATAGTAGATAATTTCAAGTGCTTTTTGACAAAGTGCGTAAATTCGTCTTTCTTTCAGGCATTCTCACTGCGCGCAACCTGAAGCATAATCGCACACTCCACACGCTTCCTCTGCAGCTCGCACCCCGTCTCATACGGCTTAAGTATACTGCCATGTGCGTGGTAAGCATTCGCGGCGCACCCACCCGAGCAGAAAAACTTCGCGAAACAGTCTCTGCACTCAGGCTTCGCATATACATTGCAGAGTTTGAATTCATCCACAAGCTCTGTATTTTTGATTCCCTCGTCTACATTTCCGATGCAGAATTTTTCCTCGCCCACAAACTGATGACAGGGATAGAGGTCGCCCCAAGGCGTTACAGACAAGTATTCCGTACCCGAGCCGCATCCTGCAAGTCTTTTGTAGACGCAGGGGCCGCCTGTGAGATCAAGCATATAGTGGAAAAATGTAAAGCCTCTTCCTTCTTTTTCCCTTTTTAACATTTCTTTCGCGAGTTCATCGTAGCCCTCACAGATAACCGGTATATCATCTTCAGTTATCGCATAGGGTTCCTCAGGACCCGCAACAACCGGCTCAACTGAAATCTGCTCAAATCCCTGATCTGCCAGCGACAAAACATACTTCACAAAATCCGTATTGTAGTGCGTAAATGTCCCTCTGACATAATATCTTTCCTGATTTCTCGACTCGGCAACTTTTTTAAACTTTTCTATGATATCATCATACGATCCGCGACCGTCATGATACGGGCGCATCCTGTCATGAATCTCTTTTCTTCCGTCAACACTCAGGACAACATTGTCCATTTCTTTGTTTACAAACTCTATGACATCATCATCTATCAGCACGCCGTTTGTAGTCAGCGTAAATCTGAAATGCTTGTCGTGCTTTTTTTCCAGTTCCCTTCCGTATGCAACAAGCCTTTTCACAACGTCGAAATTCAAAAGCGGCTCGCCTCCGAAAAAGTCAACCTCCAGATTCCTCCGGCTTCCCGAATTGGCAACCAGAAAATCAAGCGCCTTCGCACCGACTTCATAACTCATCAGCGATCTGTCGCCATGATACTCTCCCTCACCTGCAAAACAGTATGTGCACCTGAGGTTGCAGGCGTGCGCGATATGCAAGCACAGCGCTTTCACTACTGTTTGTCTTTTTTTGAAGTCAAGAACGCCTTCCTTGAAATCGTCTTTTGCATACAGTGTTCCGTTTTTCTCCATCTCGGAAAGCGCATCAAAAATGTCCCGAAAGTCGCTTTCCTCAAGCTTCTCCTCCGGGTGCAGATCCGAAACAATCTTTGAAATACGATTAAGTTCATCTTCACGAAAGCGATCAGGATCAGATTCATCAAGATTTTTTAAGACATCAAAAACTACGTCGTCTACCACATGGACAGACGACGAGTTAACATCAAGAACTATATTGTAACCATTATTCTGAAATAAGTGTAACATTATTTTTTAGCCTGCTCACAAGTCTGATTTCCTACTGTACAGGAAGTTTTGCAAGCTGACTGGCAAGATGTCTGGCACTCACCGCATCCGCCTTTTTTCACAGTGTCACACAGTGTCTTTGTTGTGATTGTTTTTATTCTTTCCATGTCGATTTCCTCCTGAAAAATGTCCCCAACGGGGCTTATAACGTTTATGATTATACCACCCGGCCGCTGAAGTGTCAAGCATACCGGCAGCACATATCAATCCTGATTTTCCTTCTCTACCTCAACGATAGCAGTTTTCTGCATAGGGATACGGCAGTTTTTGTTGCTTCCGAACTCAACGATAACTACATCATCAGTTGGGATGTCGATTACGACTCCGTAGAAGCCGCTTGATGTCAAGATCGAATCTCCGACCTCAACTGCGCTCATCAGCTCCTGATGTGCTTTCTCCTTTTTTCTGCTTGGGCGAATCGCAATGAAGTAAAATGCTGCGATTATCACCACATACAAAACTATAATTCCTAATGTTCCTCCGGTTCCTCCCATGATAAATTCTCCTTTTTCATTTTTTGTTTTTTATCTACATACGATTTTAGTTGACTAACCTAAAATCGTGATCAGATTACTGCTTAAATTTTAAAACATAATGCTTTCAAACAGTTTCCTTCATCCTAGAAATAGTCTCCTGCTTGAACTCGGAATACCGTTTTGATCTGATTGCTTCTCTGGCGTCTGCAACCAGCTTGTTGTAATAATACAAGTTATGTAAAACGAGCAATCTCATACCGAGCATTTCCTTCGCTTTCAGCAAATGTCTGATATACGCTCTTGAGTGATGCTTACAAGCCGGACACTGACATCCCTCTTCTATCGGTCTGTCATCGGTTTCGAATTTGGCATTATTCAAATTCAGTTTGCCAAATGCCGTATACGCGTGCCCATGTCTTCCGTTTCTTGACGGATAGACGCAGTCAAAAAAGTCTACGCCTCTTTCTATACTCTCAAGTATATTCTCGGGAGTTCCTACTCCCATCAGATATATCGGTTTGTCCTGCGGCAGATGCGGTATAGTCACATCGAGTATGTGATACATCTCCTCGTGAGTCTCTCCGACAGCAAGTCCGCCAATGGCGTACCCCGGCAAGTCAAGTTCACTTATCTTTTCAGCGTGCTCTATACGGATATCATCATAAGTTGCACCCTGATTGATACCGAAGAGCATCTGATCCGGATTTATCGTATCGGGAAGACTGTTCAGTCTCTCCATCTCTTTTTTGCATCTGACAAGCCACCTTGTCGTGCGATCTACAGATGCCTGTATATACTCTCTTTCAGCTGTACTTGAGGGGCATTCGTCAAAAGCCATCGCTATGGTAGAGCCAAGATTTGACTGTATCTGCATACTCTCCTCAGGTCCCATAAAAATTTTGTGACCGTCGATATGCGATGCGAATTCCACGCCTTCTTCTTTGATTTTTCTGAGATCTGCCAGTGAAAAAACCTGAAAACCGCCCGAATCAGTCAGTATCGGACGGTGCCAGTTCATAAACTTATGCAGTCCGCCGAGAGTTTTAACTATCTCATCTCCCGGTCGCAGATGCAGATGATATGTATTGCACAATTCTATCTGCGTCCCTATGCCCTCCAAATCAATGGAAGACACTGCTCCTTTGATCGCTGCAACCGTACCGACATTCATAAATACAGGCGTCTCTACGGTTCCATGAACAGTTTCAAGTCGTCCCGATCTGGCCGTTCCGTCTGTTGCTACTACTTCATACATCAGTTACGACCACAGCAATACTTGTACTTTTTGCCTGAGCCACAAGGACATGGATCATTTCTGCCGACCTTGCGATCCTCTTTGTGAATAGTACCTGAAGCCTTCTGCTCTTTGTAAAGCTCTTTGCGCTTATCCTCATCAAAAATGCTCTCCCACTGAGGAAGGTTGTAGAGCCATTCAGCGTTACAATCAACCATGTTTTTGTACAAAAGTTCCAAATCCAGGTCAATCTTAACTTCTGTATCTTCTTCCATTTCTTCGATAGGATTCTGCTCCTTCAAAGAATCATTGACCCCGTCAAGGAAGCCAACCATCATAGAAAGAGGAACGTCGTATTTTTCCGCAAGCTCTTTGACCGTACCTGAAACAACCTGTGTCGGGTCAGCCAAAAGCTGCTCATATATTCCTTTTTCCAGCTCAAAATACTTGTTCCAAAACTTCTGTCCATCCTGCGTTGTCTGCATTTCTTCACTGTATGCATAATCACGCCAGTCCTGTAATAAAGCCATATGTTCCTCCGAATTTACATCAATTTTCGTCGTTGCCTATAGTGTTGGCAACTGCCCCGCCTATGATAGACGACACAACCGAGGCTACTACGATAACCGCGAGAATAACTATTCCAATTACAACTCCTACTGCTACTTCAGTGCTCATAGAAAAACCTCCAATCCAAAACTTTTTTTATACTAACACTTTTTGCCCAATAAATCAAGCTTTTTTCAATACTCTTCTTTCACAAACAACAATCCGAATGTTCCCGGACCACAGTTGACCGCTATAGACGGTGAAGCCTTCTGAAAAATAATCCGCTCGAAATGCTGTTTTTTGATAATCTCACTTCGCAGATACTCAATTTCTCTGGAGTTAAGTCCAACATATGTTATAAACAGAATTTTTCTGTCGCAGTTTTTCATCTTGGCAAAGCACTTTGACATATACTTTTTCCAACTGTGTTCACGCGAGCCGAAGATCAAGCCTCCCACACCCATATCTCCTTTTTTCATCTGGATCACGGGGTGAAGCATAAATGATTTCGCTATACGCGCTATACCCGGACTTACCTGTTTTGCTCTCGCCAGATAATCCATGTTGTCCACGATAAAGTTCGTATTGACGTCCGCTCTCATTCTTTCTATCTTTGTTACAATTTCTTCTACTGTCCTTCCCTCAGATGCGAGCCTTGCAGCTTCTATAACAAGCAGTGCCATACCACTTGAGAGATGCTTTGAGTCAATTACGGTTACGTTGTCAAATGCTTTTGTAGCCTCCACAGCGTGGAAGTAACCCGACCTTTCAACCCCTGATGACAGCGCTATATGTATGACATTTCTCGCCTTTTCTAGCTGTTCTGCAAAGAAGTATTCGTGTCCTTTGACATCATATATTTCCGAATAAACTTCCGAATCATTTTTCTCCATATATGACATAAGTCCGCTTGACTCTATCTCGTCCCCATCGTCGAATTCTCCCTCCGGAGTTATTACGCGGTGCGGGATGACGCCGATTCCGTATTTTTTGATAAATTCTTTCGGTATATCCGCAACACTCTCCGTCGTAATGGCGATAAGTTTTTTTCTTCCCGAACTCTGCATCCAGGCCATACTGTCTTCGAGGATTTCCGAATCTTCTCTCTCCTCAGCCTTGACAAGCTCATGAGGAAGCTGATTGTAGAGTTCTCTTTCAAGTGATTCGCCGTTGACAGGCTTAAGCTGATATCCGTCGAATCCTTCGTTTGAATACAGTATCTGGTTTTCCCTTCCGGCATTTGCGGTGAGCGCGATGATTTTCGCATCTCTGGAGAGACCACCGACCTGCTCACGTATCTTATGCATACATTCAATACCATCCATCTCCGGCATCATATGATCCATAAAAATGACATCATACTTCGTGGCAAGTGTTTTTTCCAAAGCTTCGCGTCCGCTTTGAACAGTATCCATCTGAACTTGTGTGTCACGCAGAAGCTTGCTTACAACCAACAGGTTTGACTGATTGTCATCAACTGCGAGGACTTTTGCATCAGGCGCGGTGAAGCTGACTTTGTAATCTTTTCTTGCGATATCATCACTCTTTTTACTGATTTCGCCAACCACTGTATCATCTGCAATTTCCTGCGGTAACTCTACGATAAATGTAGAACCCTTCGTATAAATACTGTTTACCGTTATGGTTCCGTCCATCATATCAACAAGCTGTTTTACGATAGACAATCCAAGTCCGGTACCCTCGATGTATTTATTTTTATTCTCTTCAATTCTTTTGAATGCGTCGAAAAGATGCGGTATGTTTTCTTTTCTGATTCCCATACCGGTATCTGTAACCGAGTAGATAACCTTTGTCCTGTTCGCATCAATTTGTTCACACTGTATGGACAGTTTAACAGATCCTTCTTTGGTGTATTTGATGGCATTATTAAGTATATTGATAAGCACCTGTCTGATGCGCATCTCATCTCCGACAAGCTGCGACGGAAGGTCCGGTTCAACTTCAACACTGAATTTCAATCCTTTGTCCTGTGCTCTGATCCAAAGCATACCCACGATATCCGAGAGCATATCTGCAGTGTTGTATGTTGCGGCTGCTATCTCCATCTGACCGGATTCGATTTTCGACATATCAAGGATGTCATTTATCAGGTGCAGGAGCATTTTTCCTGCTGACTGTATGTTTGCCGCATCCTGTGCAACTTCGTCGGATATGTCTTCTCTGAGTATCATTTCGTTCAGACCGATGATAGTGTTGATCGGCGTTCTGATCTCGTGACTCATACTTGAGAAGAATCGGTTCTGCGCCTGCGATAGCGCCTCAAGTTCATTTCTTTGTTCTTCTGATTCAATTTGTTGTTTTGAGTTTCGGTACTTCATATACAAAAGTGAAATACCGAGTATTATCTGCACTCCCGAATAGAGTATGAAATCACCGAGGTTACTCTGTACAAATGACTTTTCCCAACCATCAGCAGCATAGAGCGCTATTGCTCCGGTTATGGATATCACTGTTATAATCACATAGAAAATAGCTTCCATGTAGATGCAAAACGGCACACACATAGAAACAATCATAAGCACCGTTGTTTCAACATGGCCGAAAACCACACTGTCAAGCCAGGTACTCACTCCCGCCCAACCAAGCAGCATAGCAGCGCCGACAACATTTAGCATCGGCATAATCAAGTACCTTCTGTCGTAGTCTTTTTTTACCCAGAGTATGATAATTTCATAAGCAACAACTATAACGATAAGACTGAAAAATGTCGCGACGTATTCCCATAAATATTCCCCATAATACTCCGGCGCAACAAGCGCAACAACAAGGTAAATAATCTCACCCAGACAAATCGCGGGGCAAACGACAGCGGCGATATTTAATGCGCTTTTGATTCCAAGTTTTCTGATCTGTCTTTTCTTCGGATCTCTAAATCCGGGTCTTAAGATAAATTCGAGCATATCTTTCATAATCAGTCCTCACCTCCATCCGGTCCAAACTCCAATATTTCATCGTCCGAAGGACTGAATTCCCAGACCTGCTCTTCATCCTGCGATGCATCATTTTCTTCAACTGCAGGAATATCTACCCCACAGACTTCGGATATTTTTTTCAAAACATTTTCATAGTTTTGCATTGTCTTGTCATGCCCGGCTTTCACATCATCAATTCGTTCTTCTTTTGAAGCAAATTCCAGATCCTTAGCCTGCTCGGATAATTCTTTTGCTCCAATCATTTTTGCAGTACTTTTCAAAGCGTGAACATATATAGCATAATTCGCCATATCTTCCTTCGCATAACAATCGGTAATACTTGTTCTTTTTTCTGCGGATTCAACAACAAACTGCTCCAATAATGCACGATAAAAATCCTCGTCATTCTGACAGTATGTCATACCGCTTTTGTAATCAATTCCTGCTTCGCCGAGCTTGCTTAACGGATTGTCGTCAGCTTTTGTTTCTGTTATTTCTTCTGTTATTATTTCTGTATTTTTTTCTTTATTTTCATCTACAATTTCTTCTGTTTGTTCTAGTTCTTCAACTTCTTTTTCTTCAGCACGTGTTTCCTGAACAATATCTGTTTTTGCAAAAGTAACAAGACTCTTCGGGAGCACTCTTTTTAATACTCTTTCAAGTTCTGTTATCTCTATAGGCTTACTGATAAATCCGTCAAATCCTTCTCTTGCAAACATCTCTCTTGCAGAACTTATGGTGTTGGCGGTAAGCGCAACTATAGATACATCGTGCCTGTCTCTGACAGCGTCGGCTCTGAGTCGTTTCATAGCTTCGACACCATCCATACCCGGCATCATATGATCCATAAAAATGATATCATAGTCGTTCTCCGCAAACATTTTTATAGATTCTGCGCCGGAGTTTGCAGTGTAGACTTCCATACCATAGCCTTTGAGAATTCCCGTTGCAACTATGAGGTTCATCGGTTCATCATCTACTACAAGTCCACGAACACCGTTCAAGAGCATGCGTCCCTCAAACCGGTCTTCACCGCTTGTCATAGTAAGCGCCGTAACTACAGGGAAGCAGTAGAACGGTTTCGTCACGATGTGCGCTCTTGATTCAATATCAGTAACCAAAGTGCTTCTGGCCACTATTTCAACTCTCACCGTCTTTGCAAGTTCATCTATGTATTCGCTGTTCTCTCTGTATTCGAGCTCACCGATAAACAGATGAGTGAGATCCATCTGAGAAACAAGTTTTTTCAAATCATTGATATTGTCCACACGGTTCATAGTTACACCTAATCCGCGAACAATATTTCTGACAAGGTTATTGTAGAATTCACGAACATTCGGATTCGGGAATTTATCAAATCTCAAATAACCACCGATGTGAAGCATATCAGGATTCTTCACTGACATACATGCATCTGAATCAACAACCTTCTGCGGTATACTGAGTTTAACCGTAGTTCCTTTGTTCTTTTCACTTTCAAGCGTGATAAATCCGCCGAGCGCCTGTACAAATCCGGCAACTATTGACAGCCCCAAACCAAGTCCGTTTGATGATCTGGTTCTGCTGGAATCCGACTGATAGAACCTCTCAAACGCTCTTTCGAGTTCTTCTTTTTCCATACCTACACCGGTATCGGAAACTTCTACACACAGGTTTGCTCCGCGCGGATGCTCTCTGGTATTTATTCTGACATACACACCACCTTCTTTGGTGTACTTGATTCCGTTTATGATGAGATGCCAAAGTATTTTTTTGAGCTTTGACACATCGGTATTCATAACCGACGGGATGTCCGGATCAACGTCTATCACGACCTCGATATCGTTGTTCATATAGTGTCTGAGTTCCATAACGAGATCATTAAGGAGTGAAGACATCATATAGTCTTCTGAATTTATAACAAGTTTTCCACCCTCTATTTCAGAGTAATCAAGTATGTCACTGACCTGCTCGGCAACTCTTTTTCCGGCCTCACTGATAGAAGTGATATCCTCTCTGATATCGTCATCAATTCTCTTTCCGAGACAGACTCCGCTCAGACCGATAACAGCATTGATAGGAGTTCTGATTTCGTGAGAAACATTTGCCAGGAAATCTCCCGCGCTTTTGTTTACTGCTTCGACTTCCTCAATATGTTCTTCATATTTTTTTGTATTTCTTTTCCATGTAGACACAAGTCTTTCTGCAACAATTGCAGCAAGAACAATCAATACAAATGTCCAGACGGATCTGATAATATAAGACGGTTCAAAAATCAGTTGTTTTCTTCCGCTGTACATAATGTAATGAAAAACCAAAGAAACTATTCCGATTCCGGCTGCTACCATAATCATTTCACGTTCTTTTGCAAGCGCCAAAACAAGCATGATCACGATAATTACAGCTGTTCCCTCGTACGCAGTTTCTATATTGACCGCATAGTAAAACATCTCTATCAGAAGTATAACTATGTGGATATTTTTTCGTATGCGAGACGCCAATTTCCCTGTAACATGAAAAAAGAGACACGCCGGTATCGTTACAATCAAAAGCGGTACCGTCCATATCTCCCAACTGTAGATTCTGTTTATAAACATCAGGATTGTTGAAAAAATAACTATCGTAATAATCAGGCCCAACTGGCCTATATTACTTACTTCATCGTTTTTTTGATTCACTTCACTTCTCCCTCATCTCATATTCTACATCTTCTTCCATCATCTCAAGCATTATGTCTGCAAATTTGGGGTCAAACTGTGTTCCTTTTCCTTTTTCAAGTTCTTCCTTGACTATTCCCTGTGGCAGAGGATCCCTGTAGCTTCGTCTGCTGGTCATAGCATCATATGCATCTGCCACCGCGATAATCCTCGCCTGCTCAGGTATATCTTCACCCTTGATTCCGTCAGGATAACCGCTGCCGTCGAATTTTTCATGATGCCATCTTGCGCCTATGGCAAGCTCCGGCATTTCTTTTATATTTTTCAGAATTCTGGCTCCCATAACAGGATGATTCTTGATAAGTTCAAACTCGTCGTCATTAAGCTTTGCGGGTTTGTTGATAACAGCATCGGGAACACCGATTTTTCCGACATCGTGAAGCAGTCCCATCATATAGATATCTCTCTGCTGTTTCATATTGTAGCCGAATTTTTTTGCAATATCTCTGGAATATGTAGCCACGCGGCTCGAGTGACCGTTTGTGTAAGTATCTTTCGCGTCGATAGCCTCTGCCAGCGCCTGTACGACATGTATGAACAGGTGCTCATTGTCCCTGGTCTTTTTTTCAACCTCAGAGCTTAAGTCTCTCTGGAGATGTATGAGCTCTATGGAATGTTTAACTCTGAGTGTAAGCACGTCAGGCACAAATGGTTTTTTGATGAAATCCATCGCGCCGAGCGAAAGACCTTTGGTTTCAGACTCCTCGTTTTCATCAGCAGTAAGAAAAATAACCGGGATGACATCTTCTATACCTGCCTCTTTCTCTCTGTCTCTGAGAGTTTTGAGCGTCTCGAATCCGTCCATCTCGGGCATCATTATGTCCAGAAGTATAAGGTCAGGTTGTTTGTCCTGAACGTAATCAAGAAGCGCCTTACCGCTTTTCAACGCGGTAACCCGCATATTTGCTTTGCTAAGTATATGACCGGCCATGTTAAGATTTGTAACATCGTCGTCTACAACTATAACCCAATCAGCCAAATTTATTCCCCCTGTTTACGATTTCTCAGGTTCAGGATACTCCACTCCGAAAGTATCAACTGTAACCGTTTTCATTACCTGATCTTCATATGGTCTGTCGGTTCCGCTTTCGGTTGCGCAGGTTGCGATGGCATCAACTACATCCATACCCTCAATAACTTTTCCGAAAGCCGCATACTCTCCGTCAAGATGCGGTGATGTCTTGTGCATGATAAAAAACTGGCTTCCTGCAGAATCAGGAAACATAGAACGCGCCATAGAAAGCACTCCCGGTGTGTGTTTCAAGTCATTCTGAAATCCATTGTTTGTAAATTCTCCGGGTATCTGATATCCCGGGCCTCCGGTTCCGTTTCCTTCCGGATCGCCGCCCTGAAGCATAAAACCTTCGATAACGCGGTGAAAAATAAGTCCGTCGTAGAAACCTTTGTTTATCAATGAAATAAAGTTATTAACAGTGTTTGGCGCGATTTCAGGATACAACTCAGCCTTTATAACATCGCCGTTTTCCATTGTTATAGTAACTATAGGATTTGCCATTTTTTCTTCCTCCTTCAAACATGTCATACAATTATACACGAAAAAACTGATTCTCGCAAGTTTTTGTCGGTATTTTCGGGATATTTCGATTTACCCCGACTACGACAAAATACGGAGTATCGCGTCATAATCATAGTTTTCTGCTGCTTCTTTCAATTTCATATACTTTTCTTCATCATCTTTCGGAACGCTGTAGTCCTGCATTTCCTCCATGATGAAGTCTATACCGTCGCTGTCCATATCATCAGCCGCTGCCTTTAACCCCTCATAAACTTCAGCCATCATTGATGCTGTCGCAACATTTTTCTCTTCCTTTTTTTCATCGAACATTCTGTCAAGAATCTTTTTCAGGTCACGACATCCCTGCATCAAAGGCTCATGGTGTTTGCCTATATATCTCATATCTTCGCTTTTTCCGGCATCCTCGAGCCTCTGTGCCTCATTGCCGAAATCAAACGCTCCGATAAGTCTTGCCGAGCTTTTCAGTGCATGGACTTTTATTGTATAATTTTTTATATCATTTGATTTGTAATAATCGTCTATCTCAGCTGCCTTTTTGTCAATCAGGCTATAGAACACTTTCAGAAGCGGCATATATTCAACTATAGTTCCACTGCTTTTGAGTCCTGCTTTCAGATCGATAATCGTCTGTCCCTGAAGGCATTTGAGTTCATCCGGAAGCTCATCTGATTCAACTTTCTCTTCACCGACGGCAGCTCTGATAATTGCCTTTTCTTCAGGCAGATATCTGATAAGCATCTGCTCGAGCTTTTCGGTATCCACAGGTTTAGTCAGATAGTCATCAAAGCCGGCATTTATATACTGTTCTTTCGCTCCCGATATGGCATTGGCAGTCAGGCAGATAGACGGCGTGTTCAGGTTCGGGTTATTTTTCTGCGCACGCATCTCGTGCAGTGTCTCTATACCGTCTTTTCCGGGCATCATATGATCGAAAAAAATGATATCATACTTTTTGTCGTGTGCCAGCGACAAACCTTCGTCGCCGTCGTTGGCAGTGTCTATTTTTACCTGCGTCTGCTTGAGAAGGAATTTGAAAACCATCAGGTTCATCGGGTTATCGTCGATAACGAGAACTTCAGCCTCCGGCGCGATAAGCTTCTCTCTGTAGTTCTTTCTTTTTCCCATCAATCGACGGTACGATGCTTCATAGTCACCGAGTTCTTCCCAACGGATAACTTTCTGCTTAAGCGCAAATGAGAATTTCGAACCGCTTCCGTATGTGCTTTCCACGTGCATTGACGCGCCCATCATATCAAGGAGTTTTTGCGTGATGCTCATACCCAATCCGGTACCCTCGATATTGCGGTTGCGGTTTTCTTCTATTCTGTCAAACTGAGAGAATAGCTTTTCTAAATCTTCTTCTTTTATTCCTATTCCTGTATCGGTTACAGCCACTTCCAACCAGATGCACTCAGGATCGTTTTCATCTTTTTTGTATCCCAGTTCAAATGTAACTGTTCCTCTTTCCGTGTACTTAACGGAGTTTGTGAGTATATTGGTGATAACCTGCTTAACCCTGAGTTCGTCTCCATACAGTACTTTCGGAATTTCGGGGTCAAAGTTGAGCACGAGATCAAGACCTTTTTCATCTGCCCTGCTACTAATCATATTTACCAGATCATTCGCAACGGATGAAAGATCATACTCGACTTCGTTTATTTCCATTTTTCCGGCTTCTATCTTGGAGAAATCAAGGATGTTGTTGATCAGTCCGAGAAGCGTGTTTCCGGCGCCACGTACACTCTCAGAATAAGCGATAATATTCGGATCATCACTTTCTCTGAGAATCATCTCGTTCATACCGAGCACTGCGTTGATAGGCGTACGTATCTCATGAGACATGTTAGCAAGGAATGAGCTTTTCGCCTGAGTAGCTTCTTCAGCAATTCTTTTCTTTATCTCAAGTTCATGCACCATTGTCTTTTCATAGTAGATGCAGTTTTCTTTGTTGTTAAATCCATTGAATATGGCAGTTGCCATTTGACGGCAGCCCTCATATCCGCAACAGGTACAGTTTATCTGACGCTCTTCTTCGGTGTGCTTGTTCATAGAATTGAAAATCACGTCCAATTCTTCCTCTGTCGGGATCTCGTAGCGGCACTCTTCCGAGCGGTCAGAGTATTCTCGCAAATAATCGTCAAGATTCAGTTTTTCAAATTGTTTATTGAAGTTTTCAAGCCTTTCCTCAGGTGTGTCCGGTATGGACCAGGCGTCACCTGAACCGGCTTTTTTTGACTCTTCTCTGATATCAAGGAGCGCATACAAAGCATCATCAGTCAATGATTTTTCCTGATTTACAGCCGTTCCGCAGATACAACCGTTCTCACAGTTGAGCGCATCTATAAACAAAAATGGTGTCTCGTCATTTTTGATACGATGCTCGTTCCTGTGAAGCCAGTCGTAGAGATGCTTTTCACCCTCTATCTGACGTATGTAAACCTGGTCACCCAAAAACCATTTGACATTCTCGGCAAGTCCGCCGGGTGTCGGATAGAACGAACCCATACCATATTCGATTTCGCTGCTGACATCCTCACCTTTGATATCGTGCTCCTTTACATATCGCATCAGGTGCTCAAATGTGACATTATAGCGAACCAGTCCTTCGTTGTGTGGGTCCACCATCTCAAGTTTTTTTGCTATACATGGGCTGATAAAAGCGAACTTATCTGTGATTCCCATCTCTTTTCTTGCATAGATGGCAGCACACATAAGCGGACTCTGAACAGGAAAAATTTTCGGAATAAGTTCGGGGATGTATCTCTCGATGTAGGAAACCAGAGCAGGACAGGGTTGCGATATACCTCCGAGAAAGTCGTGCTCTTTTATATAATTCAAATACCCCCAGGTCGTGATATCCGCACCAAAAGACACACTGATAATGCGGTTCACACCCAGTTTTTTCAAACCTCCGAGCACGCTTGCGTACTCATCGGGATAGTTTGCTTTGAACGCGGGAGCCAAAAGAAGTGATATCTGTTCTCCGTTTTCAAGCGCTTTGAAAAACCTCTCAGTATCATCGATAAACTCTCGGGCTCCATGCGCACAGACATCGATACAACTTCCGCAGGCAACACACTTGGTGCTGTCTACTTCAATCCTGGCGTGCCCATCCTCTTCCTTTGATATGCACGCACCGATACAAGGACATACATTGATACATTTGTTGCATCCGATGCATTTATCACTTGTATATACAATACTTTTATTACTCATATTCTTTACATCTTCCCCTATAAACAAAACAAGTATTACGCTTTACCTGCATTATTATACAAAAAAAGCCCCGCTTTCGCAAGGCTTTTTTCAGTTTTTGTATATTGTTTATTACACATCCAATCGTTGTTTTTTAACCAGTTCTGCAAAAACACCATCCTTTTCAATCAGTTCCTCATATGTGCCCTCTTTCTTCATTGTTGCTGTTTCGGAAAAACATACCTTTCCGAGTCCCGTCCAGTTACAGAATAGTGCATCTATTTTACCGCTTTGAGCCCGAAAAGTCAACCAAGACAATCACAGCTCATCAGCGTGTTTTTCTTTAAACTTCTTGAATTTCTTTGATTTTTGCTCAAGAATCGAAAATTCAGAAGGATCGGGGATATTTTCAATCGCAGTAGTCATATAGTTGCGAAGTACACCAACCAAAACAAACGGTTTAACAAATGTTGAATGAACGATTGACCAAACAATAATAGCAAGTACAACTGCTATAGCTATACCGAGCGTAGTCGGGTTTGAGAGAATCTGCACCCATTTTTCATCAGCGCTTGAAGCCGTAATCTCCTTTATTTCACTTGCCAAAGACGCTATAGCATTCGGGAACTGAAGCACAACCACATAGAAGATTCCGAAAAATGCTCCGCCGATAGCAAGAAGTGAAACTATACCGATTCCAAAAACTCTTCCCATATTCTTAAAGAATGTCTTGCCATTTTTGAAAAATGTCACCGCACCCTCGCAGGTAGCTTTGAATGCTCCCTGATCCTTGCGGTAGAACACCCAGCCGAGACAGCAGTCACAAAGGTATGAAACAATTGTATTGATGACAATTCCTATCGCGCTTCCCACTGCTCCGCCGGAATCTCCTCCAACCGACTGCCCGATCGAGCTTATCGCGCGGCTGAGCTCCTGGAAAAGACCTTTGATAACGCTGGTTGCAGCATAGTAAATTGCTACTGTTGCGAAGCGTTCTTTCACCATAGCTTTTCCTGTCTGCCAGCAGTTTTCAGGAAGTTCATCCTCTGTCACCGCTTTTGTGATCACTGCAATCTGTCCGGCTTGGATTACATACATAAAGAAATGCGAAAGAATAGCTATAAATACTATAGCAATCACCAAACCGATTCCCATTCCCACGAGTCCGCTGCCGTCAAAATGCCAGAGCTTGTCAGCAAGCAAAAATCCTCCGGCTGTCAGTCCTACAAGCATAGCTATGTAGATCACCGAAAACAGCAGCCTTCGAAGTGAAAACGTTAATACTTTGCGATAGATATCGCCGTTACTGAGTTTTGAGTTCATAATTGTTTACCCCCTATTTTTTATATTTTTTTGGATAGAAATATGTATATTTTATCACTTTTTATGGAAAAAATCAATGATAAGCCGTCCTTATCGGCTGATCTTCAAATAATTGTACCTTGTCATTTGTTTTGTTCAATGTTCTCCCCCTTTCTCCTCAAGAAGCATTATGTATGCCATCATTCTAACTAAATACTCCGGAGGTGCACTTATTCCCTGTTCCCACTGCTGAAGAGTCCTTACTG
>JAIKWQ010000128.1 GCA_024684535.1 Eubacterium sp.
CAACAAGAGGTTTTTTCACGCCGGGAACAGCAAAATCAGCCTCAAGTGTCCAAAACTCTCTCGGGATAAATGCATCTATTTCTTTCTCTCTGTCTGCTATGATTCTGAGAGCAACAGACTGCACTCGTCCTGCAGAGAGACCTCTTTTCACCTTTGCCCAAAGAAGCGGGCTTATGGAATATCCCACCATACGGTCAAGCACACGTCTTGCCTGCTGTGCATCTACCAAATCCATATCTATATCTCTGGAATTTTTAAGCGAAGCTTTGACGGCATTTTTCGTTATTTCGTTGAAAGTGATCCTGCTTGTAGTCTTCGGATCCAGATTCAGAGCATTGCACAAATGCCATGATATGGCCTCTCCCTCGCGGTCCGGGTCGGTTGCGAGATAGACTTTGTCAGCTTTTTTTACTTCTTTTCTGAGTGAAGCCAGCAGCTCACCCTTTCCTCTGATAGTTATATACTTAGGTTCAAAGTCGTTCTCCGCCTCAAATCCCATTTGGCTTTTCGGGAGGTCTCTGACGTGACCGTTCGAGGCCATAACCTCGTAGTTTTTCCCGAGAAAACGCTTGATTGTCTTTGATTTTGCGGGTGACTCGACTATGATTAAATTCTTTGCCATTTGATGATACCTCGTTTAGTTTTTTCTTATTACAATCACATAGCATACACTTTTTTTCTCAGATATGCAAGAGGAATTTTTTTTGAGGAATTTGATAACGCGGTTGAAAAGTACGATTTTTCGGATATTTCACAGCCGTGAAAAAAATGAAAAAGAGGCACATACGCACCTCTTTCTCTAAAATATCATTCCTATAACTCAAAAATCAGATTATTTTATCTTGACGCTCTTTTTCAGACCGTACTTGGTCGGATTCTTTTTGATTGCCTTCTTCAGTTTGCTGTTTTTAACAACCAATGTCTTTAATTTCTTTGCCTTCTTAAACGCATTTTTCTGTGCTTTTGTGACCTTGTAGCTTTTTCCGTACTTTTTGATGGAAGCAGGGATTGTAAGCTTTTTCGCACTTGTTTTTGTAACTCCTGTCACCTGGAATATAGTATTATTGTCTAAGTCATACACCGTAGCAAACTTCATTCCGGATTTTTTTGCGGATACTCCCGGTACCAGCTGTGCATCTTTAGTCCACGGCGGAAGCTCTACTATTTCGTCAACAACTGCGTTTTCAAATTTACATTCGAATTGCGCTACTTTATCCTCATCATCTGACGAACCGTCCGGCTGTATCTCAGGTGATGACACCTCTGTTCCCTCAATTACAGTCTTATTAAGCTGCAGTGTTTCTTTTGAAACACAGAATGAGATTGTAAAATCTATGCTTTTAATATCGTCTGAAAAAGCCATACTTGCAGTCGAGATTTCACCGGTTTCTGCTCCGCCAAACGCTTTAACAAGTATCGGTATAGCCTGTTTGAGTTCCTCTCCTTCAGCTTTGATATTAATCTTTACAACCTTGCTGTCTACACCATCGAGTTCAGCTTCATACTCAGTTACAGTTGCTATTCCGGCAAGTGCGGATGGCACAATCAAATCCATTGTGAACGTAGCGTGATTAATCTTTTCCTTCACCGGCATAACTGAACAGATATCAAGCGGATCATTGTTTGTGTACATTATCATATTATTATAATCATAGGCATTATACCATTTAACAGGTTCCGTTATTCCAAAAGATTGACCAAGCACTCCAAGATCCAACTCGAATTCTTCCGTACAAATACCTTTTTGCGAATCACAAACACATCTTCCCTTACGGCCGAACTCAACCTCCTGGTCTTGTTCTATCCCACTTGCTACGATGTTTTCTGTTGTTTCAACAGTGTTTTCAGATACCATTTTGTCAGTCGCCGTCTTCACCTCATCCAAAAATGTTTCGAGCGCAGCAACATCCATAGGCGTTTCCGCAGCCTCTGCGATTGAAGCTGTCCCGATCAGTCCGAAAACAAGTGATGCGGACAGCAGAAGCGGCGCGCATATTTTTTTAATAAAACTCATATTTTCTCTCCTTTCTAATTTAAAAAACAGGAAATAACTATGTCTGATTATACCATTTCCTTTGGGGGGCGTCAAGGCATGATATCTTCTCTATTGTTTCAATACCTGACATACCTCTCCCTGCCAACCTCACGCACAAATCGTCTTTTCACCAGATTTCTGACAATTCTGTGAGTGTCGGCAAAACTTCCCTGCATTTTCGAAGCAAGAAAGTTTAATGTAATCGGTTCCGAAGATATCTTTTCATATACAGCGTATTCTTCATCCGACATCGATTTCATCTGACTTGGCGCGGAAGCGATGCCAAGATGCTCAAGTATGTCCTCAGGCGTGAGAACAGGGATTGCCCCCTGAGTTATAAGTCTGTTGCAGCCGACGCTAAGTTCGTCCCCTATTCTGCCGGGAATCACGAATACATCCTTGCCCTGAGCCAAAGCAGCATCTGCTGTTATAAGGCTTCCCGACTTTATCCCCGCCTCGATTACAAGTATGGCATCAGAAAGTCCGCTGACGATACGGTTTCTCTCAGGAAAATTGTGTGCCCATGCCCCTGATCCCGGTTTATACTCACTTATTATTCCACCGTATTCAAGAATGCTGTTATATAGTTTTTTATGTGCAGGAGGATAACAAATATCTACTCCACATCCGAGAACTGCATACGTCCGCCCACCGGCCTCAAGCGCCCCCTGATGCGACCAACCGTCTACACCGAGTGCCATACCGCTGATTATATCCACACCTCGTTCAGCAAGCCGGTATGAAAACATCCTCGCCATATCCCTGCCGTAGGGCGTGCACTTTCTGGCTCCGACCATACCTATAGCCGGTTTGTCCGGATCAGGCAGATTTCCCCTGACATATATTCTTGTCGGTGGATTCGGAATATGTCTCAAAACACCGGGAAACAGCGGATCATTTTTCTCGAAACATCTGATGCCTGTTTTATCGTTTTCTATCATAAGCGGTCCCCTCCCCAATACTTTTTGTTGATGCTGCGAAGTGAAATAGCCACCGCCAAATGATCGGTATTAATATCTGTCTCCCCCTCGCTGTCTGCTATGGTTCTGGCAACCCTGATAATTCTTGTAAGTCTCCTGAAACTCACATCTTCTTCCTCAAAATAATCCCTCAAATATTGCATCTGTTCATCACCAAGAGGACAGTACTTTTCCAAATCCCTGCCACCTAAATCACCGTTGTATGAAAAAGGTTCACGTAGATATCTTTTTTGCTGAATTTCTATGGTTTTTTCAACTTTTTCACGTATCTGTTCAGAGCTTTCTCCGTATCTCCCGTACAGTGCAAATTTCGGCACGCTCATCTCCACACTCATATCCATACGATCAAGAAGCGGCTCACTTATTTTATCTAAATATCTGTGGATTTCATTTATGGTGCAACGACATTTATTTAAATCAGGAAAATAACCACATCTGCATGGATTCATAGCTGCCATAAAAATGCAGTCGCTGGGGTATTCTTCGCTGCCTTCAAGCCTTGAGATAGTCACCTTTCCATCCTCCATAGGCTGACGCAGAACTTCTATGGTTTGTTTTGCAAATTCTGGTAGTTCGTCAAGAAATAATATCCCTTTCGAGGCAAGCGTAATCTCACCGGGTGTAGGAATTCTGCCTCCTCCCGTAAGCGCAGTTTGGGTTATGGTATGATGCGGCGCACGAAACGGTCTTCTCGTAATCAACGGTTTATCCTTATTGAGAGCTCCGCAGATACTGTAGATTTTTGTGATAGACAGACATTCTTCCAGAGTCAGTTTCGGCATAATTGTAGGTATCCTTCCGGCAAGCATGGACTTCCCACTGCCCGGAGGTCCGATAAACAGAATATTATGCCTGCCGCTCACCGCAATCTGAGCAGCAAATTTTGCTTCTTCCTGTCCTGATATTTCAGAAAAATCATCTTTTGAATCATCATCTTTCCAGGCATCAGGGTCCGGTTTTACAGGTGTCAAGCTCACTTCCTCATTCATAAAATCCATAACTTCTTTCAGACTCGAAACACCTATGACAGAGACATCATCAAGTATACTTCCCTCATAAGCATTGTCAGCCGGGACTATGAATTTTTTTACTCCTGTTTCCCGCCCCTCAAGCAGCATAGCAAGAACACCACGAACAGCTCTAACGCTTCCGTCAAGTCCGAGTTCGCCGACAAACATAGTGTTCTCGTCAGGAGCATTTTTGATATAACCAAATGCGTGAAGCAAAGCTACAGCTATCGGCAAATCAAAACTCGTTCCGTCTTTTCTTAAATTTGCGGGGGATAAATTGATGGTTACCCTTTTTGCGGGGAACCTGATTCCGAGATTTCTGACTGCGATTCTGACTCGCTCTCTGGCCTCTTTCACGGACGACGCCAAAAAGCCTACCATATCAAAGACAGGTAAGCCGTCGTTTACATCAACCTCAATTCGGATAATGCGGGCTGAGAGCCCTGAGATATCAGCTGCTAGAACACAAGTGTACATAGACACCCTCCTTTCATATGAGGGTGCCCGTTTATAGAATCAGTTATTTATTCCGAAAAATATCATGAAAGCTTTTGTTTATCAAGCATTTTCTTGATCTCATCCATAAATGTTCCGACATCCTTGAACTCTCTGTATACAGACGCGAAACGTACGTATGCAACAGGGTCCAAATCCTGAAGTTTGTCCATCAGAATCTCTCCGATAGTAGAACTCGGAACTTCTTTTTTTCCAAGATTAAATATGGTACTTTCAACCGAATCCACGAGATCATTAATCTGATCTACCGAAATCGGTCTTTTGATACAGGATCTGAAAACTCCCTTTTCAACTTTGGCGCGGTCATACGGCTCGCGCTCTTCATTCTTTTTAATTATCAGAAGAGGCATAGCCTCAAGTTTTTCATATGTTGTAAATCTCTTTCCGCAGGCAAGACACTCTCTTCTTCTGCGGATTGATATTCCCTCGTCCGCCGGACGGGAGTCGATAACTTTGGTGTCAGATGCACCACAAACAGGACACTTCATAGCTTCTTTCCTTTCAAAATATGGATACATATCAACGCAAGTTTCTGTGTCTGATACGCACTGTCGGGAATTATACCATAAATTGTTGTTTTTGTCAAATTCTATCCCCTATATAGTAAAAACCTTTGCTCTCATTTATCCTGACGTTTACGTATGAACCCACCATAGAAGGGGCTCCCGGAATATGAACTATCGAGTTGTCACTGAGTCTTCCGGACACCATTTTTTCGTCTCTTGGGTTCACTTCCTCGATCAGAAGTTCAGCTGTCCGACCAACCTTAGTTTCTGCAATTTCAGAAGATATCTGTCTGATTTCTTCCAAAAGTCTGTCAAATCTCTCCTGAATAATTTCTTTTGTATTTGAGTCCGGAAGCTTCGCCGCAGGAGTACCGGTTCTTTTGGAATAAATAAAAGTATACGCGCTCTCATATCTGACTTTCCTTATGACATCAAGAGTGTCCTCAAAATCCTCTTCTGTTTCGCCCGGAAATCCTACAATTATATCAGTTGTCAGCGCTATATCAGGAAGCTTATTTTTAATTCTTTCAACAAGGTTCAGATATGCTTCTTTATCATAGCTTCTGTTCATTTTTTTGAGCAATTTCGAGCTTCCTGACTGAAGCGGCAGATGCAGATGAGAACAAACTTTTTCGCAGTCTGCCATCGCTTCTATCAGATCATCCGACAAGTCTTTCGGATGAGATGTCATAAATCTGATTCTTTTTATTCCTTCTATTTCATTCACTTTGCGAAGAAGCGTCGCAAAGTCAATTCTGTCTTTTTCAGATATATCTTCGTCCAAAAACTTCTTTCCGTACGAGTTTACGTTCTGCCCTAAAAGCATAACCTCCGTCACGCCGTCTGAAACAAGTTTTCTTATCTCATTTATGATGTCATCAGCCTTTCTGCTTCTCTCTCTTCCTCTGACGTAAGGCACGATACAATAAGTACAAAAGTTATCGCAACCATACATTATATTAACTCCGGCTTTGAAATCATACTTTCTTTTTGTCGGCAAATCTTCGACTATTTTGTCCGGTTCATCCCAAACATCTATAACTCTTTTTTCTGTAAAAATGTTCTCATAGACAAGTTCAGCAAGCTTATAAATGTTATGTGTTCCGAAAACTATATCCACATATTTATACTTATTTTTCACAAGTTCTACTTCGTCTTTTTCCTGCATCATACAGCCACAGAGAGCAATCTTCATAGAAGGCTTTTTTTCTTTTTGGTTTTTTAGAATTCCCAGATGTCCGTAGATTTTCTGATTGGCATTTTCTCTGACCGTACAAGTGTTATACAAAACAAAGTCAGGCACTTCCCCTTCCTCGCAGGGTTCGTACCCGATATACTCCAAAACAGCATTCATTTTTTCACTGTCTTTTGCATTCATCTGACAGCCGAGAGTATCAGTTAAATAAGTTAGTTTTCTACCCTCTTCTTCGCTTTTTTCGCGTAATAATTCCCTGCACGCATCCATAAAATAATACTGTCTTTCAGGCTCACTTGCAGGGATATTATTTGTTATTATTTCACTCATATTCTTTGTAATTACCAAGCACTTTAAACAGTGCTGCTTCCTCTCTGATTCCAAGCAATGCATTCTCAACGGCAGGATCTTTTATATTGCCTTCCACATCGATAAAAAATCTGTATTCCCAGGTTCTTCCCGGTATTGGTCTGGATTCAATCAATGTCAGGTTCAAATCATTGAACAAAAAATGTGAAAGAATCCTGTACAAACTACCACTTGTATGCGGCAATTCTATACAAAGACTGATTTTATCCGAATCATCCGAGAACGTTGCATTTTTAGACAATACTATGAACCTTGTTTTGTTGTATGAATTATCCTGTATTCCTTCTCTGATAATCTCAAGTCCATATTCTTTTGCAGCAGTTTTGCTTGCTATGGCACCCTGATGTGTATCTCCGTCTTTTTGTACTTTTTTTGCCGCCGCAGCGGTAGAATCATAATCAACGCTTTTTATATCATCTCTTTTTTCAAGATAGTTTCTGCACTGCATAATCCCCTGTGGGTGAGAGTAAACAATTTTTATATCCTCTTCCTTTGTTCCCGGAAGTCCCAAAAGACACTGTTCTATCTTCATCACTTTCTGACCAACTATATAATTGTCATACTCAGGGATTATATCGTAATTTGCGGATATACCGCCTGTAGACGAATTCTCTATAGGAAGAACTCCGTATTCAGCTCGGCCATCAGCCACAGCCTCCATAACGCCTCTGAATGTTTTTTCACTGATACCCTCTACTTCATCTCCGAATATCTTTTTCATCGCAGCCTGCGTATATGAACCCGGAACACCGAAATAATAAACATTTTTTGTTTTTGATAAATCAATATCACATTTGGAAAACTCTGACAGATACCCTTCACGACTCATAATTCCGTACTGATATTTTCTGCTTACGGACATAATCTGTGTGAAAAGCTCTTTAACAGCCCTTTTGTTGAACTTATCATCAACCATGGCACAAAGAGTTTCAAGCTTTGAATCTTCTCTTTCCTTGTCGTAGACTTTTTTCCCGGTCTGAAGTTTGTACTCTGCAACATCACCTGCAACAGCCATTCTTTTTTCGTACAGTTTTACAATCTGCTCATCTATCTCATCGATTTTTTTTCTTGAATCCAAAAGATCGACCATCATTAATCTCCAATCATAAAATGATATTTATTTGTCGAGCTCTGCGGCAAGCTCATCCCATTCTTCGTTATTAGTAAGTCTCCTGATCTTGCCGAATCTCATAAGCTGAATTCCGGACATTCTGTATTCATCGAGCTCATCAATTCCTTCTTTTACTTTGTTGTACTGTTTCTGGTCTATATAGCCTCTGATAACAACATATTTATCCATCAAATCTTTGTCCAAAATAAGCGGTTTAACTGCAGGAATTACAATCTCTTCTTTTTTCGGAACTTCCAGCACTTCAACACGTGTCGGTTCAGGCTCGAGAATCTCAGGTTCCTCAAATTCTTCTATTGTTATGTCTTCTTCAACCTCAACTTCATCCTCATCTTCTTCTGTTTCGGCTTCATCAGTTTCGACTTCTTCCGGTACATCATATTCAATATTTTCTTTAATCTCTTCGTCTTCCTCGCTGTCATACTCAAGCATATCAGCAAGTTTTTCTTCTACCTCAAATATCTCATTCTCAACTTCTTCTTCATCCTGCTCGTATTCCTCTATCGTTTCCTGTTCTTCACTACTCTCTTCCGGTTTCTGTTCCGGTTCTTCTATTTCATCTTCATTTATTCCTTCTTCTGTTATTTCTTCATCTTCTCCGAAAAGTTCATCTACAGAACTTCCCTGGTCCACGCTCTCATCCTCGTCAAAGCCTTCCTCGTCAAGAACAGCTTTGATTCCCTCCATATCAAGTAGCGCTGTCACTCCCAGACCTAATTCATCCTTCATATCGCGTATTTTTTTCGCCTCTTCGAGGTCTGTTCCCGTAAGAGGATCTTTTTGCAGTTTAACCTTGTCCGCAACTTTTTCTCTTCTCTCTTTTTCCGCTTTTTTCTCGGCTCTTATCTGTGCGTGCGACTTCTTGACCTCACTCTCACGTATGAGCAAAGTTGAGAAGCAGACACTGAGCAGAATCATAGATGTTGAAGGTGGAACAATCACTAAGTTCAGCACGAAATACACTACAAAAAATGCTACGCAGACTACAATCATACAAATAAGTCCTCTCCTGAGATCAGACTCAATTCTCTCGTAGAACCACGCAACAAATACAAACAAAACTATTGCATAAAACAGTGAGGAATACCTGATGAGCGGCATACCAATCTTGTCTACAAGCGCCATACTGATACCTGCAAGACAGGCCGCCGGAACATTGAAAAATGCCCAGCCGGCAATACTCTTTTTTGTATCAGCATTTATAAGGATGCAATCAACCGCAGACTGCAAGGCACCTATCATTCCAACTATGTACAGTGAATAATACAAAAATGTCATCTTGTCCATGCTTGCCGCAGAAAGAGTTGTCGGATCTCCGACAGTTATCCTGATGATGCCGTCAGCTGCAAGGTGTATGAAAGAAAAGGCCACAACAAGCATAAATACTCCACCTGCTGCTCCTTCTTTTTTTCTGTTTGCTCTGGAATAATACCTGACAGCAATAAATGTCAATATAATCAGACATACAACGGATATTTCCGCTTCCTTAAGCAACATCATCTGTCATCCTCCACCATGTTCAATAATTCAAGAGTCGTTTTCCCAAGTACGGGATGCTTTACCCAAGGTGCAATCTGTGCAAGAGGTTTAAGAACAAATTCCCTGTTATGCATATCTGCATGCGGGATTATCAAATCCTCACCCTGCAAAACCAAATCATCGTAGTAGATTATATCTATATCCAGTGTTCTGGGACCCCAATGTTTTATCCTGAGTCTCTTTTTTTCTTTTTCTGTTTCATGTATTTTGTCCAGCATTTCGTGTGGACTGTACAGCGTTTTGATACACACGCATGTGTTCAAAAAATCAGGTTGATCCGTCACACCGTATGGTTTTGTTTCGATAATATCAGCTACTTTTAATACATCAATTTTTTCATCCTCTTTTAGAATCTCTAATGCTGACTGAATATTATCTTCTCTCTCTCCGAGATTCGCGCCAAGCGATAAATATACCTCATGCCATCCTCTGTCAATCTTCACGCTTACTGTTTCAAGCGGAATACTGATAGGCGCCCAAGGCTTTTTCACCTCTACAGTCAGACTTTTCACAATCGAATAACGCTTAAGCACAGTTGATGCTATATTTTCCGCAGCCGCCTCAATCAGGTTATAATTCGTCTTTTCCATGACTGTTCTGACGACATTTGATACATCAGCATAATCAATCGAGTCATCGATATTATCACTTATGCCGGCTTTTTTTGTATCAAGACGCAAAACCAGGGAGACCAGAAATTTCTGACCGAGAACATTCTCTTCTTTTAACACTCCATGATGACCATAGATTTCAAGGTCGGTTATCCTAATCTCATCCATATTATCCCTCAACTCAATACTCAAGCATTTTAAAAAAATGTTCCTTCAGTGAATCATCCGTATCGAAAACACCGGTTGTTTTGTATGTAACCGTAGTTGTTCCCGGCTTTGACACTCCTCGCATTGACATACACATATGCTCTGCTTTTGCCAGCACGATGACGCCCCGTGGATTTAATTCTTCCTGTATTGCAGAAGCTATCTGCGCGGTCATTTTTTCCTGTATCTGAGCACGTCTGGCATAAACCTCAACAGTCCTTGCAAGCTTGCTCAGTCCAACAACCTTCTCCCCCGGTATATAGCCTATCGACACGGTTCCAAAAAAAGGCAACAGGTGATGCTCGCACACAGAATAAAACCGTATATCTTTTTCAACAACCATATTGGTCGTCTCGCTGGTAAACACTTTTGAAAGGGGTTCTTTCGCATCTTTTTCATATCCGCCGAATATTTCGTCGCACATAGCGGACACTCTTTTCGGCGTATCAACAAGTCCCTCTCTGGAGACATCTTCACCGATTCCTTCCAAAAATAATCTGACAGCTTCTTCAATCTTTTTTTTGTCCATTTTTTCTCCAATTAAATCAAATCATACAGTTCAAATATCAACTGTTCCGTCTTCTCCCAACCAAGGCATGGATCTGTAATTGACTTTCCGTATATTCCTTCACCGATGCTCTGCGCGCCGTCCTCAATATAACTCTCGATCATAAGACCTTTTACTATATTTTTGATTTCATCAGAATGCTTTCTGCTGTGAATGACATCTTTTGAAATCCTGATCTGCTGCAAGAATTCTTTGTTTGAATTCGAGTGGTTCACATCTACGATAACCGACGGATTGTCTATTCCACGTTCTTTGTAGCTGTTGTTCAAATGAATCAAATCCTCAAAATGGTAGTTTGGTATATTTCGTCCGAACTTATCCACATAACCTCTGAGAATCGAATGAACCAAATGATTTCCGGTTGTCTGAACTTCCCATCCTCTGTAAACAAATCGCTGTGGGCTCTGAGCAGCAACTATGGAGTTCATCATTACCGATATGTCTCCACCTGTTGGATTTTTCATTCCGGCCGGTATACCGAGTCCGCTTGCAACCAACCTGTGTCCTTGGTCTTCTACCGATCTGGCTCCTATGGCAACATACGCCAAAAGGTCGGATAAATATCTGTGGTTTTCCGGATAGAGCATTTCCTCCGCGCAGGTAAATCCGGTCTGCTCAACCACTCTTGTATGCATCTGTCTGATAGCAATAATTCCTGCCAAAAGGTCCTCTGCAGCTTCAGGATCAGGCTGGTGAAGCATACCTTTATATCCTTTACCGACCGTTCTGGGTTTGTTGGTATAAACGCGAGGTATGAAGTAAATCTTGTCCAAAACTTTCTCTTGGACTTTTGCAAGGCGTCCCATGTAATCCAAAACTGCTTCTTCATTGTCAGCCGAGCAAGGGCCTATAATCAGTAAAAATCTGTCATCCCTTCCCTCAAAAATATCTTTGATTTCGTCGTCTCTTTTTTCTTTGATTTTTTTTATGTCATCACTTAGTGGGAATTTTTCTTTGATTTCCTGCGGCGTTGGAATTGGTCGCAGAAACTCCATTTGCATTTCCATCTTTTTTTCTCCTAACTATCTTTTCTCGCACTGAAAAACAATGCATTCACAAGCGATTATTATATCATATTTCATCACATACCGCAAGTACTTCTTGATACATGGAAAGACTTCCAAACACAAGAATTACCCCTGACGGATTGTTCTGCTTAACTCTATACGCCACCAGTTTCACAGCTTCTTTTACATCACGCATTGACCTTGATGGTTTTCCGGCATAATTAACCTCCATCCAGGCATCCAAAAGCTCATCCGCATCAAGTCCCCTATCACCGTCAACGTCAACCGCGATAAACCTGTGGACATCATCTTTTATTATATCAAGCATCTCCCTGTAGTTTTTGTCCTTGTAAACTCCGCATATGACATATATATCTCTTTCGAAAAAAATATCACCAATGACTCTCTTCAGCGCTCTGACCCCATGAGGATTGTGAGCGCCGTCATACATGACCAGCGGATTCGTATGAAGTATCTCGCACCTCGCATCAAGCCTTGTTTTAGATATGCCGGATGTTATGGCATTGTCATTTATAACATCGAATTCATCGGGATAAAACCTTTTCAAGCACCTTGATGCTTCTATAGCAAGCGATGCATTTTGCGCCTGATGTCTGCCCACCAGGGACGATCTGTATATATTGTTTCTGTACGAAAAGTCTGTTCCGTTTGTACCGGACTTAATTATTTTTGTATCTTTTTTAAACACCGTATCAAGTCTTGCGGAATTCTCATCGGCAACTGACTTCAAAACCTCTCCCGCCATATCCATGTTGTCCTCACAGGTAACTACAACAGAACCCGGTTTGATGATTCCCGCCTTGTGTGCAGCAATCTCATATATATCATCACCCAAAAACTTCGTATGATCAAGACCTATAGGAGTGATGATTGATAACAGGTTTTCTTTTGTGACATTAGTTGCGTCATACGTTCCCCCGAGCCCCGTTTCCATCACAACTATATCCACACTTTTTTTGTAAAAATACAGATATGCAAGTGCTGTCTGAACTTCGAAAACAGATGGTTCTTCCAGTCCGTCTTTCCTCATATCCATAACTATATAATTTATAATATTCAAATAATTATCATAGTCATCAAAAGAGTTTTCTTCAGGAAAAATCCTTATACAATCCCACTCTTTTTTTATAGAAGGCGAGCAAAACCAACCGACTGTAAACCCCGCTTGAGATAATATGTTAGATAAATATGCACCGGTAGATCCTTTGCCGTTCGTTCCCGATATTTGGATGATTTTCAGCTTTTCCTGAGGATTGTCAAGACGTGACAAAAGCTCACTGATTCTCTCGAGACCCGGCTTTATATCGTCGGGCCTCGAGTTTCTCAGGAGCTTATTTTTGTCATTATAAATCTCGTTCATTTTTTTCAAATGTACCACTATTATTTGATA
>JAIKWQ010000003.1 GCA_024684535.1 Eubacterium sp.
GTAACTTCTTTTACATTGCTTCCATAAGTGATGAGTCCGTCATCTGCAAGAGCTTTTTCATCAAGCCCATAGTAGTTGAGGATTTTTTGAGTATACTGACCTACAGGTACGTCTTCATTTCCCATAGCCATCAGGATATCTTTGCTTTTCAGATGCCTGACCATATCGTCATATGAATTTATATTTTTTTTGTTATTATCAGGCACGACCAATGTGACTTTGTTTTCCAAAATATCACATCTGGTGTCCTTTTCGATCTTGTCGGAAGCATCGAGTTCATCCATCTGCTTTTGCGCTGCCGAGATAAACAGATCACACTCAGCGCCTTCTTCGATCTGAGTTTTCAATGTTCCCGATGAATCAAAATTAAAGGTTATATCTACGTTTGGATTTTCTTTGATATATAACTGCTTTATCTCCTCGAGCGTCTCCGTCATAGACGCTGCGGCAAATACCGTAAGGCTTGTTTTTTCATTTTTTGTTTCACCGCTTCCACAACCGGCAAGGGAAAATATCATTATAACCGATGCCAGCATGATTTGAGTAATTCTTTTTTTCATGATATGTTTTCCTTTCATACAGAGCCTGACTCCTCTTGATACAGAAGCCTGTATGGCTCACATTTTTTCAACAGCTCCTCATGACTTCCCTCAGCCAAAACGCTGCCGTCCTGCATATACAAAATCCTATCCGCACCAATGACCGTCGACAGTCTGTGTGCAATAAGGATAATTGTTCTGTTTTTGCTGATTCCGTCAATTGCTTTTTGGATCTTGGCTTGCGTAACATTGTCAAGTGCGGATGTAGCCTCATCAAAAAGGATGATCCTGTAGTTTTTCAAAAGACTCCTTGCGATGGCAAGTCTCTGCCTTTGTCCTCCGGAGAGATTTACACCGCCCTCGCCTATCACCGTGTCGTACCCCTCAGGCATCTCCATGATATCGTCATCTATGCAGGCGAGTTCACAAACCTGTTTCATCTCCTCGTCCGTCATATCTATTTTTGCCAGACGGAGGTTTTCTTTGACAGACATATTAAAAATGTACGGCGACTGATTTACAACCGTCATTGTATTTCTGATAGAGTCTTTTGTAAGCTCATTTATATCCACCCCGTCAAGCAGTATCCTGCCATCCTGCGGATCATACAAACGACTTAGAAGGTTAAGGACCGTAGTTTTGCCGCATCCGCTTTTTCCGACTATAGCTACCATCTCTCCCTCTTTTATTTTGAAGCTCATTTTTTTGAGTACTTTTTTGTTTTTGTGAAGAGGATCGCCTGCACCGTAACCAAATGTCACATTGTCAAAGCATATCTCTCCTCTTGGATTTTCAAGCTCGGTATCTCCGAATTTTTCTTTTGGAAACTCAGGACTGTTCATAAGTGCGCACACTCGCTCGATAGAAAGATTGAAATCTTTGACATATTCCATAAATTCACCGGCAAGCGTGATAGCGCGGACATCGAGACTTGAATAATAATTATACAAAACAACGATCGTTGAAGCGGCAAGCCAGCCCCAGCCCAAAAACAATGCCAAAAGAACGATGAACAAAAATGTTCCGAGCTCGCTTACTTCCCACCTGACAAGTTTTAGATTCCAGGAATTACCCTGCATAGTCAGTCGCTTGTCATTTGCATTTATCACACGATCTTTTGCTTCTTTGCAAAACGAATCTTCGCTGTTTAGCTGCTTTACATCTCTTGCGCCTCTGACCATCTCACTGATAAATCCGGAAAACCTCTCGTTTGCATTCCTGTATATCCTGTCATCCGCACACAGGCGTTTGGTCCTGTATATCTCCATAAATGATTCTATCACGAGCAGAACAAGTGTCAAAAGAAAAATAAACGGATTGATAACGAGCATAGCCAGGAGAATCCCGATATAGTTTATCGCCTGTGCGATCATATCCGCGATCCTTCCGAATCCTGTAGCCATTCGCGCAGTATCGTTCGTGAGACGCTGTATAAAAACTCCGCTGCCTTTTTCTTCCATACAATGGTTTCTGATCTGCAAAGCTCCCCTCACCAGGTCACCCTCGAGAGTAGAAAGCGTGCGTGAGTATACCTTGTTATATCCTTTGTTACTCCCGACCAACAACAGGTTTTTCAGAAGCTGTACCACCAGCAATATAACCGCCACAACTATAACCTGAGCAACCTGGTTTTCCATATATTTAACAACCACTTTTGCACTCAGCACCGGTGCCACCACTCCGAGAATAACACTTACAAACTGTATAGCTATAGAGAAAAACAAAAGCTTTTTGTGCTCT
>JAIKWQ010000140.1 GCA_024684535.1 Eubacterium sp.
GAGGTGAAAAATGTCAAAACGAACAGATTTCAAAAAGGTACTAATAATAGGATCAGGTCCGATAGTTATCGGTCAGGCATGTGAGTTTGATTACTCGGGAACTCAAGCATGCAAAGCGCTTAGAAAGCTTGGGTACGAGATCGTATTGGTCAACTCCAATCCTGCGACTATCATGACAGATCCTGAGATTGCAGATGTTACTTACATCGAACCGCTCAATGTTGACAGACGTGAGCAGATCATAGCACAGGAAAGACCGGATGCGTTGCTTCCGAACCTTGGAGGTCAGTCAGGACTCAATCTGTGTTCCGAGCTCAATCAAAAAGGAATACTCGAAAAATACGGAGTCGAGGTAATAGGTGTCCAGGTAGATGCTATCGAGCGAGGAGAGGATCGAATCGAGTTTAAACACACGATGGACAGTCTCGGTATCGAGATGGCCAGAAGTGAGGTTGCATATAGCGTTGATGAGGCATTAAAGATAGCCGATGATCTCGGATACCCTGTTGTACTTCGCCCGGCATACACTATGGGTGGAGCCGGCGGCGGGCTCGTATACAACAAGGAAGAGCTTCAGGTTGTCTGCGCAAGAGGACTTCAGGCATCTCTTGTGGGACAGGTTCTGGTTGAAGAATCAATCCTTGGTTGGGAGGAGCTTGAGCTTGAGGTCGTCCGTGACTCGGAAGGAAACAAGATCACAGTTTGCTTCATCGAAAACATAGACCCTATGGGTGTACATACAGGGGATTCTTTCTGTTCAGCACCGATGCTCACCATATCAGAGGAAACACAGAAAAAGCTTCAGGAGCAGGCGTACAAAATTGTTGATGCCGTTCAGGTTATCGGTGGTACCAATGTTCAGTTTGCACACGACCCTGTTTCAGACAGGATCATAGTTATAGAGATAAATCCCCGTACATCAAGGTCATCTGCTCTTGCTTCAAAAGCAACGGGATTCCCGATCGCGCTTGTATCGGCGATGCTTGCTACGGGACTTACGCTCAAGGATATTCCTTGCGGAAAATACGGAACACTTGATAAGTATTATCCTGATGGTGACTATGTTGTTATCAAGTTTGCCAGATGGGCATTTGAAAAATTCAAAGGGATCGAGGACAAACTCGGTACTCAGATGCGTGCGGTAGGCGAGGTTATGAGTATCGGCAAAAACTACAAAGAAGCATTTCAGAAGGCGATCAGAAGTCTCGAGACAGGACGCTATGGACTTGGTCACGCCAAAGATTTTGATACGCTTTCAAAGGATGAATTGCTCAAAAAGCTTATCACTCCATCGAGCGAGAGACATTTTGTGATGTATGAGGCACTCCGTAAGGGTGCTACCATAGATGAGATCCACGATCTGACACACGTAAAAAAATATTTCATCGAGCAGATGAAAGAGCTTGTCGACGAAGAGGAAGCATTGATAGCAGGCAAAGGAAGTATGCCGGCTGACGATAAACTCATACAGGCCAAAAAAGATGGATTTTCAGACAAATACCTCAGCCAGGTACTCGACATCCCCGAAGAGGATATCAGAAACAAAAGGATTTCCCTTGGTGTGGAGGAAGCCTGGGAGGGCGTTCATGTAAGCGGAACCAAGGACAGCGCTTATTATTATTCGACTTATAATTCAGAGGACAAAAACCCTGTAAATACTGATAAACAAAAAATAATGATCCTCGGCGGAGGACCAAACCGTATCGGACAGGGAATCGAGTTTGATTATTGTTGCGTTCACGCTGCGATGGCGCTCAAAAAACTTGGATTTGAAACCATCATAGTAAACTGCAACCCTGAAACGGTATCAACTGACTATGATACATCTGATAAGCTTTATTTCGAGCCGCTCACAACAGAGGATGTGCTCAGCATCTATCACAAGGAGAAACCTGTTGGTGTGATCGCTCAGTTCGGTGGCCAGACACCGTTAAATATCGCTGCAGAGCTTGAGAAAAACGGCGTCAAGATACTTGGAACATCACCGTCTGTTATCGATCTTGCTGAGGACAGAGATCAGTTTAGAGCAATGATGGATAAGCTCGGCATACCGATGCCTGAGTCAGGAATGGCTGTTGATGCAGAAGAAGCAAAACAGATCGCAAACAAGATCGGATATCCTGTTATGGTGCGTCCGTCCTACGTCCTTGGAGGTCGTGGAATGGAAATCGTATACGATGACAACGCTATGGAAGAGTATATGAGCGCAGCAGTTGGCGTGACACCGGACAGACCGATACTTATCGACAGGTTCCTCAATCACGCTATGGAGTGCGAAGCAGACGCTATCGCAGACGGCGGACATGCATTTGTTCCTGCTGTTATGGAGCATATAGAGCTCGCGGGAGTTCATTCCGGAGATTCGGCGTGCATCCTTCCGTCAGTACATATCTCAGAGAAAAATGTCGAGATAATCAAAGAGTATACGAGAAAAATAGCCGAAGAAATGCATGTTCAGGGACTTATGAATATGCAGTACGCTATAGAAAACGACACTGTGTATGTTTTGGAAGCAAACCCGAGAGCATCAAGAACAGTTCCTCTTGTATCAAAGGTTTGCAATATCCGTATGGTACCGCTTGCAACTGAGATCATCACCGCAGAGATAACCGGTAAGCCGTCACCTATCCGGAGCTTAAAAGAAGGTGAGATACCGTATTATGGTGTGAAAGAAGCAGCGTTCCCATTCAATATGTTCCAAGAGGTCGATCCTCTGCTTGGACCTGAGATGAGATCTACCGGAGAGGTTCTGGGACTATCATCTTCCTACGGAGAAGCGTACTTCAAGGCTCAGGAGGGAGTTGGATCAAAGCTTCCGCTATCAGGTAAGGTGCTTATCTCAGTAAACCGCAAGGACAAAGAAGAAGTTGTAGAGGTTGCAAAGCTATTCAATGAAGCGGGATTTGATATTGTTGCTACCGGAAAAACATATGAGCTTATCACCGAGGCGGGAATTCCTGCAGAACTCGTGAAAAAGCTGTATGAAGGAAGACCGAATACAAAAGATATCATCACAAACGGTGAGGTTGCATTAGTCATCAACTCACCTGTCGGAAAAGACAGCGTTCACGATGATTCATACTTAAGAAAAGCAGCAATTAAAGCAAAAGTTCCGTATCTGACTACTATGGCAGCAGCCAGAGCATCAGCTGAAGGAATCAAGTATGTAAAAGAGCATGGAACCGGAGAGATGAGATCCTTGCAGCAGTTGCATAGTTTGATAGTCAGATGATGTCAGTGAGATAAGTGAGTGTAGATTTTGAGAGCGATAAGTTCTCATTGATTGTATCGGAAATACAGAAATAATCAGTAAGAGAGCCGGAGACTGTTTCGGCTCTCTGATTTTTCTTTTAATTCTTTCATAGGCATAATTGTTCGTAAATTGTAAATCGAAATGCAACCCTTTCGATTACTCTACCTTTCATTGTAATTGATAGTGCATATGATGAAAGAGGTTGCATCTCCCTTTTCTTTAAGCCTGGCCTCTAGCAGACCAGGTTTTGTTTATGGTATCCTTACTTCCGGTGCCTGCGGCCGGAACAGGAGGTTACCATGTCAAACTTTTTTACTTATGCAGAGAGGATATCCCTC